>JAIRJX010000090.1 GCA_031260425.1 Gemmobacter sp. | reverse complement strand
TCGTGCAGGAACAGCGCGTCGGAGGAAGCCGAAGTGGCAAGCTGGAACCGCGCCTCGGCCTCGTGGATCGCGCTTACGTCCATCATGGCGCCGACCATGCGCTCGGGCCGGCCTCGTGCGTCACGCAGCAGATAGCCACGGTCGATCACATGCGCGACGGTGCCATCGGCGCGCAGGAAACGATAGGCATCCCTCCAGATCTCGTGGTCGGGTGTGTGCGGGCCGTCCGTGGCCATGGTCACGCGCGCCCGGTCTTCGGGATGGATACGGTCGAGCCAGGCGTCCATGGTGCCCGGAAAGCTGGCGGTGTTGTAGCCGAAGGCGCTTTCGGGCGCGGCGAACCAGTCGAGCCGGCTGCTGGGCAGGTGCCAGTCGAACATCACATGACCCGAGGCATAGAGCGCGAGGCGGGCATGGCCTTCGCGGTCGGGCAGGGCGACAAGGACCTGCCGCAGTCTGCCTGCCAGAGTGATGGAGAGCCGCCGCGCCATCCGGGGCAGCAGCCGGGCCTCGATCTCGGTCACCGGATAGCCGGCGAAGCCGGGAAAGGCGGCCTTGGCCGCCGCATTGGCGATGGCCGGATCGCCCGGCCGCTCCGGCAGGAGCCAGGCCGGATCGCTCAGCGCCTCGATGAAATCCGTTTCCGTCATCGGCTCGCTTCCTGCCCGTCCCCCCGACTATTCCCTATCGGGACTGCGAAGGGAATCGGGGTCGCGCATGTTCCGATTGATCGTGGTGCGGATGCCACGCCCCTTCATCTCATCCCACCGTATCTCACCAGGCCAGCAGATCCTCGGCCGAGTGTCCGGCGATCTCCTGCAGCAGCCAGTCGCGGAAGGCGGTGAGCGGTGGGTAGTGCTCGCCGATGCCGGGCCAGACCAGGTAATAGCTGCCGACGCTCGGCACCGGTCCACCCCAGGCGTCGACCAGCCTGCCTTCGGCCAGTTCGGCCCGGGCGAGGAATTCGGGCAGCAGCGCCACGCCCATGCCGTAGATGGCGGACTGGATCATCGGCGCGAATTGATCGAACAGCATTCCGAGAGGCACCGGATCGGAAACGCCGTGCTGCGCGAACCAGGCGGCCCAGGCATTGGGCCGGGTCTCCAGTTGCAGAAGCGGCAACCCGACCAGATCCGACGCGGCCCCGACCGGATGGCTGGCGAGGAAGCCGGGGGCCGCGCAGGCCACCATGCGTTCGTCGAACAGCTTGGCGAAGCCTGCGCCCGGCCAGGTGCGCTCGCCGAAATGGATGGCGGCGTCGAACCCCTCCTCGGCAAAATCGAAGGGGCGCAGCCTTGTGCCGAGGTTGATCGTCACCCCCGGATGGGCGGCAAGGAAGCGCGGCAGGCGCGGGGCCAACCAGCGGGTGCCGAAGGTCGGCAGGATCGCCAGCGCCAGCGTCCCTCCCCCCGTGGTGGAGCGCACGCGCATCGAGGCGCGGCTGATGAGGTCCATCGCCTTCGCCACGTCACGGGCATAGGCCAGCGCATTTTCGGTCGGCACCAGCCGCCGCCCCTCGCGCCGGAAAAGCTGCACGCCAAGCTGTGCCTCCAGGTTCTGGATCAGGCGGCTGACCGCGCCCTGTGTCAGGCTCAGATCATTGGCGGCGGCGAGGGTCGATCCGGTCCGGATCACCGATTCGAAGGCCATCAGCAGCGAGACGGAGGGCAGGAGGCGGCGGGGCGTAGCCATTCATATGCCCTTTCAGCATAGGTGAACGTCAATTTAGTATTATTCTTTGGAAGGACAATCCCTTATACGCATATCATGGACGCCCCACCCGAAAGGCATGGCAATGGCACTGAAACCGAAAGACGCCCCCGACCTCGGTCGCTTCGACTGGGAAGACGCCTTCCGTCTGGACGAACAGCTCACCGAGGATGAGCGGATGCTGCGCGACGCGGCCCGCGCCTTCGCGCAGGAAAAGCTGCAACCCCGTGTTATCAAGGCCTTCGCCGATGAGACCACCGATCCCGCGATCTTCCGCGAAATGGGCGAGATGGGCCTTCTGGGTGTGACCGTGCCCGAGGAATACGGCGGCATCGGCGCTTCCTATGTGGCCTATGGGCTGGTCGCCCGCGAGGTGGAACGGGTCGATTCCGGCTATCGCTCGATGATGTCGGTGCAATCCTCGCTGGTGATGTATCCGATCTACGCCTATGGCTCGGAAGAGCAGCGCCGGAAATACCTGCCGAAACTCGCCTCCGGCGAATATATCGGCTGCTTCGGCCTGACCGAGCCCGACGCCGGTTCCGACCCGGCAGGCATGAAGACGGTCGCCCGCAAGACGGCGAACGGCTATGTGCTGAACGGCGCGAAGATGTGGATCTCCAACGCGCCCATTGCGGATGTGTTCGTGGTCTGGGACAAGTCCGAAGCGCATGGCGGCAAGATCCGGGGTTTCGTGCTGGAAAAGGGCATGAAGGGACTTGCGGCGCCGAAGATCGGCGGCAAGCTCTCGCTCCGTGCCTCGGTGACGGGCGAGATCGTGATGAAGGATGTCGAGGTCGGCGAAGATGCGCTGCTGCCGGGCGTCGAGGGGCTGAAGGGGCCGTTCGGCTGTCTCAATCGCGCCCGCTACGGCATTTCCTGGGGGGTGCTGGGCGCGGCGGAGTTCTGCCTTCATGCGGCGCGCCAGTATGGCCTTGATCGCAAGCAGTTCAACAAGCCGATCGCCGGGACGCAGCTTTACCAGCTCAAGCTTGCCAATATGCTGACCGAGATAAGCCTTGGCCTGCAAGCCTCGCTGCGCGTGGGCCGTCTGCTGGACGAGGCGAATGCCGCGCCCGAGATGATCTCCATCATCAAGCGCAACAATTGTGGCAAGGCGCTGGATATCGCCCGCTGGGCCCGCGACATGCACGGCGGCAACGGTATTTCCGAGGAGTTCCAGGTGATCCGCCATATGGTGAACCTGGAGACGGTGAACACCTACGAAGGCACGCATGATGTGCACGCGCTGATCCTCGGGCGGGCGGTCACCGGGCTTCAGGCGTTCTTCTGAGACGACCGGGACGCGCGCGGCGGGGGCCTTCGGCACCTTGCGCGCGCTGCCCCGGCCCCACTTCCAGCAACAGGGGGCGGCATGGATCGCGCCGATATCGTTCACGACAACTTCCTGCGTCGCGTCGCGTCGCGGGACCTTCCGCATGGCGGCGCTCCTTCGGGGGCGCTTTCGGCGTTTCAGGCGGTGGAGATCTATCGCGCCGCCTGTCTGAGCCGGGCGCTTGACCGGCAGAGCCGGGTGATGCAGCGGGCGGGGCAGGGGTTCTATACCATCGGCTCCTCGGGGCATGAGGGGCTGGCGGCGGTGGCTGCGGCCCTGCGGCCTACCGACATGGCCTTCCTGCATTACCGCGACGCGGCCTTCCAGATCGCCCGGGCGGCGCAGGTGCCGGGGCAGAGCATCGCCTGGGACATGCTGCTGTCCTTCGCGGCCTCGTCCGAGGATCCGATCTCGGGTGGGCGGCACAAGGTGCTGGGGTCAAAGGCACTGAATATCCCACCGCAGACCTCCACCATCGCGTCGCATCTGCCGAAGGCGGTGGGGGCGGCCTATGCGGTGGGGGCGGCGCGCAGGCATCGCCCGGAACATGCCGAACTGCCGGGGGACGCCATCGTCTATTGCAGCTTCGGCGATGCCTCTGCCAACCACTCCACCGCGCAGGGCGCCTTCAATGCCGCGCAATGGACCGCCTATCAGTCGATCCCGCTGCCGCTGATCTTCGCGTGCGAGGATAACGGCATCGGCATTTCGACCAAGACGCCGAAGGGCTGGATCGCGGCGAATTTTTCCAACCGGCCGGGGCTGAAATATTTCACCTGCGACGGGCTCGACATCTTCGATACCTATGCCACGGCGCTGGATGTCGCAGCCTGGGTGCGCAGTCGCCGCAAGCCCGCCTTCCTGCATATCCGCACGATCCGACTTTATGGCCATGCCGGGGCCGACATGCCCACCACCTATTTGCCGCGCGAGGAGGTGGAGGCCGAGGAGGCGCAGGATCCGTTGCTGCACATGGTGCGCGGGCTGGGCGAGATCGGGGCGATGACGCCGGACGCGGCGCTGAAGGTCTATGAAGAGACCAACGCCCGCGTCGCGCGCATCGCCACTGAAGCCGTCACCCGGCCCCGCCTGCGCACCGCGCCGGAGGTCATGGCCTCGCTGATCCCGCCAAAGCGGGACTGCCGGCCGACCAACGGCCCTTCGGCAGAGGCGCGCGCCACCGCCTTCGGCAGCGACATGAAGCAGATGGCGGAGCCGCAGATCATGTCGCGCCTCATCAACTGGGCGCTGACCGATCTGATGCTGGATCACCGCGAAATCGTGATGATGGGCGAGGATGTGGGCCGAAAGGGGGGCGTCTATGGCGTGACCCAGAAGTTGCAGGCGCGCTTTGGCCAGGACCGGATGATCGACACGCTGCTCGACGAGCAGAGCATTCTTGGCCTTGCCATCGGCATGGCGCAGAACGGCTTCATCCCGATGCCGGAGATCCAGTTCCTCGCCTATCTGCACAATGCCGAAGATCAGCTTCGGGGCGAGGCCGCGACGCTGCCCTTCTTCTCCAACGGCCAATATACCAACCCGATGGTGCTGCGCATCGCCGGGCTTGGTTATCAGAAGGGCTTCGGTGGGCATTTTCACAACGACAACTCGGTTGCGGTGCTGCGCGACATTCCGGGCCTTATCCTCGCCTGCCCGTCGAACGGGGCGGACGCGGCGCGGATGTTGCGCGAATGCGTGCGGCTGGCGCGGGAGGAGCAGCGTCTGGTGGTGTTCCTTGAACCCATAGCACTTTACCCGATGCGCGACCTGCATTCCGACAAGGATGGCGGCTGGATGTTCCCCTATCCCGATCCGTCGGAGGTGATCGCTTTCGGGCAGGTGGGCAGCCATGGCGCGGGCGCGGATCTCGCCATCGTCACTTTCGGCAACGGCACGTATCTCTCGCGTCAGGCAGAACCCGCGCTGGCGGCGGCCGGGATCGGGACGCGGATCATCGACACCCGCTGGCTCTCACCTCTGCCGAAACAGGCGCTGACCGAGGCTGTCAGAGGCGCAAGGCGCATCCTGATCGTCGACGAGACCCGCCATGGCGGTGGCGTGGCCGAGGCGCTGATGGCGCATTTCCATGAAGCAGCCCCCGGTATGCCCCTGGCCCGGCTTACCGCCGAGGACAGCTTCATTGCCACCGGCCCGGCCTATGCCGCCACGATGCCGTCGAAAGACAGCATCATCGCCGCTGCGAAAGCCCTGGTGGAGGGGACGAGATGAAGACCGCCGTCGTGATCTGCCCCGGAAGGGGCACCTATACCAAGACCGAACTCGGTGTACTGGGGCGGCACTTCCGCGACAAGGCGCTGCTGGCAATTTTCGATGCCCGTCGGCTGGCGGCGGGGCAGGAGACGCTTTCGGTGCTTGACAGTGCGGCCACCTATTCGGTGGCGAAGCATACGCGGGGCGACAATGCTTCGGCGCTGATCTACGCAGCGACGCTCGCCGATTTCCGAGCCATCGAAGGGGTGGAGGTCGTCGCGGTCACCGGCAATTCCATGGGCTGGTATTCCACGCTGGCCTGTGGCGGGGCGCTGACCCCTGAGGGCGGCTTCGAGGTGGTCAACACCATGGGCACGCTGATGCAGGAGCGGCTGATCGGCGGGCAGCTCATCTATCCTTTCGTGGACGAGGACTGGCGGCCCGATCCGGTGAAGAGGGCCGAATTGCTGGCGCTGGTCGCCCGGATCGACGGGCCGGGCCGGCGGCTGGCGCTTTCCATCGACCTGGGCGGGATGCTGGTTCTGGCGGGCGATGAGGCGGGGCTGAAGGCGTTCGAGGCCGCCGTGCCGCCGCTGCAGGGCCGCTTCCCGATGCGGCTGGCCAATCACGCGGCCTTCCACACCGCCTTGCAGGCCCCGGTGGCCGAGGCCGGGCGTGGGCGCCTCGGACCGGAGCTTTTCGGCCAGCCGCAGATCCCGATGATCGACGGGCGCGGCCATGTCTGGTGGCCCGGTGCCTGTGATCTTCACGCGCTTTGGGATTATACGCTCGGCCATCAGGTGACCGAGACCTATGACTTCACCAAGGCCATTGCCCATGCCGCGCGCGAATTCGCGCCGGATCTGTTCATCGTCACCGGCCCCGGCACCACCCTGGGCGGGGCTGTGGCGCAATCGTTGATCCTCGCCGACTGGCGGGGGATGCGCTCCAAGTCCGAATTCCAGCATATTCAGCAAACCGCGCCGATTCTCCTCTCGATGGGGATGGAAGAGCAGCGCCATCTTGTCACCAAGGGAGACTGACATGACCCATTCCGAGACGCTCAGGGCCGCGGGCCTGACCGAGGCCGATCTGAAGGGCGGCACACTCGCGGTGCGCTCGCCCATCGACGGCGCCACGGTCGCCCATGTGCATGAGACGAATCCCGCCGACATGCCCGCGATCATCGCGAAGTCGCAGGCCGCATTCCGCGCGTGGCGCTCTATCCCCGCTCCGCGCCGGGGCGAGCTGATCCGCCTCCTGGGCGAGGAATTGCGCGCCGCGAAGACCGAACTGGGCGCGCTGATCACGCTGGAGGCGGGCAAGATCACTTCCGAGGGTCTGGGCGAAGTGCAGGAGATGATCGACATCTGCGATTTCGCCGTGGGCCTCAGCCGCCAGATCTATGGCCTGACCATCGCGTCGGAGCGCCCCAGCCATCGGATGATGGAGACCTGGCACCCGATGGGGCCCTGCGGCATCATCACTGCCTTCAACTTCCCGGTGGCGGTCTGGTCGTGGAATGCGGCTCTCGCGTTGGTCTGCGGCGACCCGGTAATCTGGAAACCGTCGGAGAAGACCCCGCTCACCGCCATCGCCACCATGAAGATCATGACGCGCGCGCTGGCCCGCTTCGGCGATGCGCCCGAAGGGCTGTGCCAGTTGGTGATCGGCGGCCCCGCTGTCGGCGAGGCGCTGGTGAACTCGAAGGATGTGCCAATCCTCTCGGCCACCGGCTCCACCCGGATGGGCGGCATTGTCGGGCCGAAGGTTTCCGCACGCTGGGGCAGGCCGATCCTCGAGCTTGGCGGCAACAACGCGATGATCGTGGCCCCTTCGGCCGATATCGACATGGCGGTGCGCGCCATCGTGTTCTCGGCGGTCGGCACCGCCGGCCAGCGTTGCACCTCGCTGCGCCGGCTGATCGCGCATCGCTCGATCAAGGACGATCTGGTGGCGAAACTCGCCAAGGCCTATGCCAGCCTGCCCATCGGTGATCCGCGCAAGGCCGGCACCCTGATCGGCCCGCTGATCGACGAGGCGGCGCGGGCGCGGATGCTGGCGCAGCTTGACCGGGCGAGGGCAGAGGGAGGCAAGGTGCATGGCGGCGCGGTGGCCGAAGGGGTTGCGGGCGGCGCCTATGTCGCCCCGGCGCTGGTCGAGATGCGAGAGCAGACCGACACCGTGCGCGAGGAAACCTTCGCTCCGATCCTCTATGTGCTGGGCTACGAGACGCTGGACGAGGCCATCGCGATCCAGAATGATGTGCCGCAGGGCCTTTCCTCCTGCATCTTCACGCTGAACATGCGCGAGGCTGAGACGTTCCTGTCGGCGGCGGGGTCGGATTGCGGCATCGCCAATGTCAATATCGGCCCCTCGGGCGCCGAGATCGGCGGCGCCTTCGGCGGCGAGAAGGAGACCGGCGGTGGCCGAGAAAGCGGTTCGGACGCCTGGCGCGGCTATATGCGACGGCAGACCAACACCATCAATTATGGCGCCACCCTGCCGCTGGCACAGGGCGTGAAGTTCGACTTCTGATCTGATACGGCCCGGCCGGTATTTTGCCGGTCGGGCCGTCATTCTGCCGATAGGATACTGCGTTTCTGGCGGTCTGTCCGGCGAAACTGGCGGCGTTGTGCCCTAGTCTGGGGGAAAGGAAACTTCCAGCGGGACAGGAAAACCCCATGTCATTCAACAAGATCGCGGTTCTGGGCCTTGGCAAGGTCGGTCATCTGGCGGCGGAGCTGCTGGCGGAAAGCGGCTTTACGGTCACCGGCATCGACAATCGTCCGGTTTCTGCCCCCTTCGCCACGAAAACCATCGAGCTTTCGGACGCTGCCGCGCTGAAAGCGGCGCTGGCGGGGCAGGAGGCGGTGCTGTCCTGCCTGCCTTACCATCTGAACATCGGCGTCTCGACCGTCGCCCACGGTCTCGGCCTTCACTATTTCGACCTGACCGAGGATGTGCCGACCACCAAGCATATCCGCGAACTCGCCAAGACCTCCACAGGCTTGATGGCGCCGCAATGCGGCCTTGCGCCCGGTTTCGTCGGCATCGTCGCCGCCGATCTGGCGAGGCAGTTCGAGACGGTGCGTTCGATCCGGCTGCGGGTGGGTGCGCTGCCGCAGAACCCGACGGGCCTTCTGGGCTATGCCTTCAACTGGTCACCCGAGGGCGTGGTGAACGAATATCTCAACGATTGCGAGGTGATCGAGGAGGGTGTGCTGAAGACCGTCTCGGCGATGGAATGGCTGGAGACGATCTATATCGACGGGATGCAGCTTGAGGCCTTCACCACCTCGGGCGGGCTTGGCACCATGTGCGAGACCTATCTCGGCCAGATCGAGAATCTCGACTACAAGACCATGCGCTATCCGGGCCATGTGCAACTGATGAACTTCTTCTTCCACGAATTGCTGATGCGCGAGAACCGCGCCGATGCCGGGCGGATCCTGACCAATGCCAAGCCCCCGGTGGACGAGGATGTGGTCTATGTCCATGTCGCCGCCGAAGGCAGGGTGGGGGGGCAGATGCGCCGCAAGGAATTCGTGCGCAGCTACTATCCGATCGAGATCGGCGGCAAGCCGCGCACCGCGATCGCCTGGACCACCTCGGCCTCGGTGGTCGGCGTGATCGAGATGGTGCGCGCAGGTGCCCTGCCGCAGCAGGGTTTCCTGAAACAGGAAGACATTCCCTTCACGCCCTATCTCGACACGAGGACCGGTGCCTATTACCGCACCGGCCACCGCGCCCGCCACGCCTGACCGCCTGCCAGGCGGAGCGCGGCCCTTGAGGGCCGCGCCTTCCTTTCCTCTCGGCCCCCGCGCGTGCCGCGCGGCGGCCTCGGAGGCGCTTCGCGCGGGAGTATTTTGGCAAGAAGCAAAGACCGACGATCCGCCGGAGGCGAGAACGGCGCGCCCGGCCGGTGAGCCGTTTATCCTTCCTGTTGAAGCGTTCTGCATTTGCTTCTTGTCTAAATACTCATGCGGCGCCTGCCGTCCCGATCCGGCGTTGAGTTTTTCGGTTTTGCCGCCTACATCAGTGCAGGAGGCGGGGAGCAAGTGCCATGCTGGCGGGAAAGAAGATACTTCTCATCATCGGCGGCGGGATCGCGGCTTACAAGGTGCTCGACCTGATCCGGCGGCTGCGTGAGCGCGGGGCGGTGGTGACGCCGGTGCTGACGCGGGCGGGGGCTGAGTTCGTGACGCCGCTTTCGGTTTCCGCGCTGGCGGGTGCGCGTGTGCATGAGGCACTGTTCGATCTGACGGCAGAGGCGGAGATGGGGCATATCCAACTCAGCCGCAGCGCCGATCTGATCGTGGTGGCGCCGGCCACCGCCGATCTGATGGCGAAGGCGGCCTCGGGGCGGGCCGAGGATCTGGCGTCCACGCTGCTTCTCGCGACCGATACCCCGGTGCTGATGGCGCCAGCGATGAATGTGCGGATGTGGCAGCATCCGGCGGTGCAGCGCAATCTTGCGCTGCTGCGGTCGGATGCGGTGCGCTTTGTCGGACCGAACGAGGGTGAGATGGCCTGTGGCGAGGTCGGGCCGGGGCGGATGGCCGAGCCGATGGAGATCCTCGCCGCGATCGAGGCGGCGTTTGGTATGGGGCCGTTGGCGGGCCGGCATGTGCTGGTGACCTCCGGCCCCACCCATGAGCCGATTGATCCGGTGCGCTATATTGCCAATCGTTCCTCCGGGGCGCAGGGAGCGGCTCTGGCGGCGGCTTTGCGCGATCTTGGGGCGCGGGTGAGTTTCGTGACCGGCCCGGCCCGGGTGCCCCCTCCCGAAGGGGTGGATGTGGTGAGAGTGGAGACCGCGCAGCAGATGCTGGCGGCGGTGGAGGCGGCGCTGCCGGCGGAGGCGGCGGTTTTCGCGGCGGCGGTGGCGGATTGGCGGGTGGCCAATGCGGCCGGGCAGAAGATGAAGAAGGATGGCTCGGGTCACGCTCCGGCGCTGGAATTCGCGGAGAACCCCGATATCCTCGCTACGGTGTCACGGATGGCAGAGGGGCGGCCCGCGCTGGTGGTGGGCTTCGCCGCCGAGACGGAGAAGGTGGTGGAACATGCCAGCGCCAAGCGGTTACGCAAGGGCTGCGACTGGATCGTTGCCAACGATGTGAGCCCCGGGACCGGTATCATGGGCGGGACCGAGAATGCGGTGGTGCTGATCTCGGAGCAGGGGGCCGAGCATTGGCCGCGCATGAGCAAGGATGTTGTGGCGCGCCGGCTGGCCGGGCGGATTGCCGATCAGTTGACCGTTGATCAGTCTACCGGGCAGCCGATGATCTCTACCGCCTGATCCTGCGACAGTATGGTCAGCCGCAGCCCGGCGGGGTCGAGCCGGTAGTCGGATCCGGGGGGGGGCACCATGGTGGCGGTGGCGATGAGCGTGGCGCCCTGCCGCTCCGTCCGGGTATCCGAGACCCAGACCGGCGGAGCGGGTTCCATCACTACGGTCTCCTGGCCCTTCGCGGGGGGAAGGGTCATGTGCGCAGTGACGCGCAATCCATCGGTGAGCGGTTCGATCTCGCAGTGCAGCCCGGTCAGCCCGGCGGTAGCGGCAGGCAGAGGGGCGGCGGCGAGGGCGGCAGAGATCATCCCGTCCGGTGCTCCGGTCTGCGGCAGTTCGGCCGCAACGGCGACACGGGCGGGCACGCAGATCTTGTTGCACAGGCCAAGGTCGATTCCCGCCGAGAGATCCACCGGGCGATTCGGGTCGAGGGGCATGATCTCGACCGGCAAAACCACCTCGCCGCGATAGCCGATGGTTTCCATCCCCTGAAAGTCGAAGACTTCCGGGCGCGGCCAGAGGATGCGCAGGCTGCCGAGATTGCGCGAGCCCGACCAGTCGAATTCCGGCGGCACTCCGGCTTCGCCGGGGCTGCGCCAATAGGTTGTCCAGTGTGGCGCGAGGCGCAGGTGCAGCGCCGCGATATGCCTGCCATCGGCGGTGCGCCAGCCGGGGCGCAATTCAGCCTGTACGATTTCGGAGGGCGGCGGCACCTGGGCGACCACCGGCAGGGGGAGGAGGCTCAGGGCGACAAGGGGCAGGGTTCGCATCATGCCAGCAAGATAGACATCCGTGCAGAAATGGAAAATCACTTTCCGGCGAAAATGGCGGGAGTTCTGTTTCGTATGGCCGCTTCGCCCTTGAGGCTAGGGGCGCGGCAGGCCATATCCGCAGTGGGAAGGCCCGTATCTTCATCGGGGTAAAGTAGTCATGGACCTAGGCGGCTCGATCCTCATCTCGATGCCCGGCATGGGCGATCCGCGCTTCGAGCGCAGCGTGATCCTGATCTGCGCCCATTCGGGAGAGGGCGCGATGGGGCTGATCGTCAACAAGCCTGCGCCGGATCTGTCGTTCGAGGGGCTGTTGGAGCATCTGGAGATCCCGCGCGGCCCCGAGGGTCGCGATATAAGGGTGCATTTCGGCGGGCCGGTCGAGCGCGGGCGTGGCTTTGTGCTGCATAGTGCCGATTATCGGGCTGTCGGCGGCACGATGGAGGTGTCGGGCGGCTATGGCATGACCGCGACGCTCGACATCCTGCAGGAGATGGCGCAGGGCGGCGGTCCGCGCGAGGCGCTGCTGGCGCTGGGCTATGCCGGGTGGGGGCCGGGGCAGCTCGAATCGGAACTGGCGCGCAATGACTGGCTGACCTGCAAGCCGCAGCCGGGGCTGGTCTTCGCGCCGGACGATGGCGGGAAATGGGGTCTTGCGTTGCGTGGCATGGGGATCGACCCCCTGGTGCTGTCGCCGTCGGCCGGGCGGGCGTGAGGGCGGGGCCGGATCGGCCTCCCCCTGACCGGAGGCCGGCTCATATCCGGTTGGAATGCCGAACCGGTCTCCGTCAGATGTTGATTGCGAGTCCGCCGTGTGAACACTTCCCCCCGCCCGGAATAGGGCGCGGCACGCGTCGTCAGGCAGCGCCCCACCGCCCCCGGGCGCTTTGGTGATGTAAGCGCGTAGGTGGATTTTGCCCCATAAAGTGACGGCCACAACCGTCTCAGCGCCCATCCACGGTTGGGTGCTGTCCTCGGTCCTGCAGGGTGGCGAGGCGGAATGTGCCCGCTTTCCCAAAGGGGTGTGAGCACTCCGGATAAGTGCCGATGTGCCGCCGATCTGTCCCCGGGCTTTCGCGGAAAAGGCGGTTTCGCAACCCTCCGCAAATTGCCTCGGAGGTCGTTGCCGGCTCAGAGCCAGCGGTTACGGCCGGTGCCCACTGCCGCGGCCAGTGTGGCGAAGCCCTCGTGCGTGGCTATGGCATCAAGGCCCGTGGCGATGCGGGCAGCGAGCGTGATGCCCTCGTAGATCATGGCGGTATAGATCTGCACCGCCGTAGCGCCGGCGCGGATCTTTTCCCAGGCCTGCTCTGGGGTGGCTATGCCGCCGACACCGATCAGAGGCAACCGTCCTTCGGTCAGCTGCGACAGCCGCGCTAGAATGCGGGTGGACTTTTCGAACAATGGCGCGCCGGAAAGCCCGCCTGCCTCGCCCCGATGTGCAGATTTCAAACCCTCGCGCGCCAGCGTGGTATTGGTGGCAATGATGCCGTCGATTCCGGAGGCCAGCGCGACCTCGGCGATATCGGCCAGTTCCACATCAGCCAGATCCGGGGCGATCTTGAGAAAGACAGGCACCCGCTGCTCCAGCCCGTTGCGCACCGAGATCACCCCGCCGAGCAGTGCCGTCAGCGCGGCACGGCCCTGCAACTCGCGCAGCTTCTCGGTATTGGGGGAACTCACATTCACCGTGGCGAAGTCGATATGCGGGCCGCAGGTTGCCAGCACTTCGTCGAAATCGGCCGTGCGGTCGGCCGCATCCTTGTTGGCGCCGAGGTTCAGCCCCACCGGCACGCCGCCTTTCGGCCTCAGCGCCAGCCGGGCCGAGATGGCGCAGGCACCCTCGTTGTTGAAGCCGAAGCGGTTGATGACGGCGCGGTCCTCGCTCAGGCGGAACAGGCGTGGCTGCGGGTTGCCTGGTTGGGCGCGCGGCGTGGCGGCGCCGACCTCCAGAAAGCCGAAGCCCGAGCCCATCAGGGCCCTGAGTGCCACTGCGTTCTTGTCGTAGCCGGCGGCGAGGCCGACCGGGTTCGGCAGGCTCAGCCCGGCAAGCGTGGTCGCGAGACGTGAGGACGTCACCGGCCCCGGCTGCGGCGTGATCCCCGCCCGCAGCGCCAACAGTGACAGGCCATGCGCCCGCTCCGGGTCGCAACGATGCAGAAGGGCGAGGCCCGCCGCCTCAGTCAGGCTTTTTCCGGTCCGGCTCAAATGACCCCCTCGGGGAAGATATGTCCGCTGAGCCCCAGCGGCAGCGATTTGTCCCAGACCACATCGGCAAGCCGCAGCGGGCGGTAGAGATGGGGAAACAGTGCGCCGCTACGTGCGGGCTCCCATTTCAGATCGGCCTCCAATGCTTCGGCCCGGACGGCGACCAGCACGAGGTCGCTCTCGGCGGCGAACCATTTCGTTGCCGTCTCCGCCACCTGCTGGGCGGTGGAAAGGTGGATATAGCCGTCGGTCAGATCGACCGGCGCGCCAAGGGTCTGGCCGGCGGTGCGGAAGGCATCCCATTCGGGGCGGCGGAAGATCTTGAAGATCAGCATCTGGCTTCCATGCCTGATGCGGGCGTTATGGTCAATGCTGCAGAGGCCTGAGGCAGGGCGATCCTCCAGGTAGCGATGAGGGAAGCATGGAAGGCTCGTGCGTCGCTCTTTCGTTCGTCTGCGGGCGGGCGTTGGCGCGACGATCGGGGGGATGGGCCATAGAACGGCGCCACAGTCGTTTCGGCATCCGCCCATAGCCCTTCGTCGTGTGGGACGTCGAGAGGACGGAAAACCGTGATTTCCCGACAGGTCCGCGCGCCGCGTGAGCTTTCTTCGCGGTAACGAGCAGGATCTGAAGCGCTCTATACCATCGCCTGCCGCTCTCCGCCCGACAGTGCGTTCAGCGCGACGGCCACGAGGATCAACGCGCCGCCGGCCAGCGTGCCGGCCCGCGCCGTCTCGCCCAGCACCAGCCAGACCCAGATCGGGGCCAGTAGCACCTCCATCAGGCTCAGCAGCGTCATTTCCGCTGCGGGCAGTGCCCGGCTGCCCAGGGTGTAAAGCACCATTCCCGCCGCCAGCGTGCCCGCTCCCATACCGGTCGACCACAGGATGTCGGAGAGCGGCACGGCCAGCGTCTCTCGCGGCGAGAGGCCGACCACCACCGCCCCGGCCAAGAGCGAGAACAGCCCGCCCAGCACCACCGCCGGCATCATGTCGGCCAACTTCCCGGCCCGTAACGCTACGGAAAATCCGGCAAAGCCGAGGCCGGAGGCCAGCGCGGCGAGATTGCCGGCCAGCGCTCCGACGGCCAGCCCCTCGCGCAGCATGATGACAAGGCCGATCCCGGCCAGCGCCATCGCGCCCCAGGTTGCCCGCCGCACCGGCTCGTGAAGCAGGAGCCAGCCGAGGATCGCTGCGAGAAAGGGAGAGATCGAGAACAGGAATACCGCCATGGCAACTGCCGTGGTCTGAAGCGCATAGATCGCCCCGGCGAAGGCCAGTACCAGCCCGATCCCGCCCGCCGTCCCGGCCAGGCCCACCCGGCGGAGCGGTTGCAGCACCTGCCCATCATTACGCCAGGCTACGAAGGCCAGCAGCACCGGCAGCATCCCGACCGAGCGCCAGAACATCACGGTCCAGGTGCCTGCCACATGGATCTGTCGGAAGATCAGCGCCTGCAACGACCATAGCACCGCCGCCGTGACCACCAGCGCCGCCCCCGTCGGCACCTCCTGCCTCTGGTCTGCAGACTGGCCGGTGGCGTCTGTCGCCGTCTGGCCCATTCGCGCCGGAAGATGTCGCGGACGAGATGCCACCCCGCCGGGAGGCGGCAGTCCTGCGTGCCAGATGGCCCCCGGGCGGGCCTCGGACGGAAAGGCTGGCGCGGGTACAGGTCAGCCCCGTCTTGCGCAGCCGGGGCTGACCTGCACCTCGGAGGCGGAGGGGCCCGCCTCAATAGCCGCGCGCGCGGTCCACCAGGTAAAGCAGCGGCTCTCCGGCCAGCGCGCGCCGCACATTCTCTGCCACCACCCGTGCGGCGGTGGTGGCGCGGGTATTGGCGGCGATATGTGGGGTCACCGTCACCTTCGGGTGATGGCGGAACGGATGGTCGTGCGGCAGAGGCTCCACCCGGAACACGTCGAGCGTGGCATGGCCGATCCGCCCGGCACCAAGCGCCACCAGCAGGGCCGCGTCGTCGATCAGCGCACCGCGTCCGGGATTGATGATCACGGCCCCGTGCGGCAGCCAGCCGAGGCGCCGCGCGTCGAGCAGGTTTTCGGTCTCCGCCGTCCTGGGCAGCAGCGTCACCACGATTTCCGAGCGGCTGAGCACCGCCTCAAGCCCGGCCTCGCCATGGAAGGCGGGGAAATCGAGCCCGGGCTTTGCGGTCCGACTCCAGCCTGCGACGTCGAAATTCAGCCCCTGCAAGGCCCGTATGCAAGTCAGCCCCAGCGCACCCAGGCCCAGCATCCCCACCCGCCGCTCCCGCGCCAGCGGCGGGACGGTCTGCTCCCATCCCGGCGCACCGAGGATGTAACGATCCATCCCGAGGTGATGGCGCACCACATGGCCCAGGACATATTCCGTCATCCCCTCGCTCAGTCCGGGATCGACCATGCGGCACAGGGGCTGGGTCAGCGTCGCATTGCCCACGATCCGCTCTACCCCGGCCCAGAGGTTCAGCACCGCCTTGCAGTGCCCATAGGGGGTGAAGTCCTGCAAGGGGCTGCCCGGCGCATAGACGATGAAATCCACCGTCTCGGGCGGGGCCCCCTGCACCAGATCCGCCGCTACCCCCGCCTCTGCAAGGGCTGCGCGCAAAGGCGCCTCGTATTCCTGCCAGCGCTCGGCTCCGGCTGCGAAAAGCACGATCGTCATCTTTCCCCCGGTTCCGATGCCCTGATTTGCCGGTAAGTCCTAGGTCGGATCGAAATGTGGCGCAATCGGAGATCGGATTTCAGCGGGTCGGGCACGGATCATCATGGGTCGGCAGATGCCGGGGCAGCAGCTTTCCCAAGCTCATGCGCGGCCCGCGTGAGCCTGTGTCGGGCCCTTTGTTGCGGTGAGTGCCCGAAGGCAGAGGATCTTTACCTTTCCCGAGGTTCTAGTTGCCCGTGTGAGCTCTACTCCAAGCCCGGAACAAGGTGCGCAGCACCGCCCGACCGCTTCCGGGCGGGCGCTTTGGTGACACAGGCGCGGGGATTGGG
>JAIRJX010000164.1 GCA_031260425.1 Gemmobacter sp. | reverse complement strand
TCTCCATCGAGCAGACCCTGTTGCCGCGCCGCCGCGCCATCTCGAAGGCCGAACGCGCCACACGAGCGATCTCGGATTCGGTATAACGCTGGGTATTGATCCCCACCCGCTCGTTGCCCTCGGTGAAGATGCCGCGCGGTTCGCCGAAATAGACGCCGGAAGTCAGCTCCCGCACGATCACGATATCGAGGCCGGCCACGACCTCCCGCTTCAGGCTGGAGAAGTCGGCCAGCGCGTCGAAGCATTGCGCCGGGCGCAGGTTGGAATAGAGATCCATCTCCTTGCGCAGGCGCAAAAGCCCGCGCTCGGGCTTCACGCTGAAATCCAGGTTGTCGTATTTCGGCCCCCCCACCGCGCCGAGCAGCACCGCGTCCACCTCCTGCGCCTTGGCCATCGTGTCGTCATGCAGCGGCGTGCCGTGCCGGTCATAGGCGCAACCGCCAACGAGATCCTCGCTCACGTCGAAGCGGATGCCGCGCCTGGCCTCAAACCAGCCGATGATCTTTTTCACCTCGGCCATGACTTCGGGGCCGATACCGTCGCCGGCAAGGATGAGGATGGAAGGATTGGCCACTGGACGGCTCCCTGATGTGCAAGAAAGGCTGATGTGCAAGAAAGGTTGGGGCATGGCCTAGCTCCCGGGGGCAGTCCGGTCAAGC
Organism: Gemmobacter sp.; assembly: GCA_031260425.1. Taxonomy (GTDB): domain Bacteria; phylum Pseudomonadota; class Alphaproteobacteria; order Rhodobacterales; family Rhodobacteraceae; genus Gemmobacter. The sequence goes on along the minus strand of JAIRJX010000164.1, from coordinate 6,542 downwards.
GGGAGTGACGGTGTATCATGGGGCGCTTGCCCCTCCGGCTCCTCCCATGCCCATGGCAGTTCCAGGCGCGGGCGTCGCCCGAGTATTTGGGCTAGAAGCAAAGACAGAACAGGCAAGGAGGCAGAGAACGGCTCTCCGGCGGTGCCTTGCGTCTTGTTCCGGGCGGGAGGACAGGGCTCACAGCAAGCTTGTGTCACGGGAAACCACCCAGCGACCCGGCCCCCCGCACGACGGAGGGCCGCGCCCGACTGCGGGTGGGCGCTGAAGCGGTTGCGGTCTGCGCTTTATGGTGACACCACACCTATGTTCGATCCCCGCGCCAGCGTCCCCAAAGCGCCCGCTCTCGGGGCGGTCGGGCGCTGCCCGGCGGCACGTTGTGCCTTGTTCCGGGCTGGGCATGGGGGCTCACACGTTACTGAGACGAGCGTAATGGATGAAAGCTCGCGCGCATGACAGGTCCCGGATGCGGCCCCTGCCCTAGGGCAGGTCGAGATCGACCCAGACCGGCAGGTGGCGCGCCCCGGGGACCGGCGCCTCAAGACCCGAACCCAGTACCTTGAGCCCGGCCGAGGGCAGGACATAATCCACCCGCAGCCCCCCCGGCCCCTCCGGGTAAAGCGCTGTATCAAGCGCCGGATCGCCCTTCTGTCCGGGGTCGTCATGCCCGGGCGCGCGGCGCGGCTGCGGGTCTTGCAGGCGCGGATCGGCAAGCAGCGCCTGCAGCGCCTCGGGGCGGCCATCGCCATCCTCGGGATCGAGATTGGCGTCCCCCAGAAGAACGAAGGGCGGTGCAGGCGGGGCGACAGGCAAGGCGCCATCCATCAGCCGCAACCAGAACGCCGTCTCGTCATGGTTGCGCCGGCCATTGCGATCCTCCGGCCCGTCGAAGACCGGGGGCGTGGCGGCGAAGGCCAGCAGCCCCAGCCGCCCACCCGAGGGCAGACCCAGCTCCACCCACCAATGGTTGACGGAAGAGAGGCGCTGCATCGCCCGCTCCGCCCCGCTCATGCCGGGCGGCAGCAGCGCGCCGGGTAGATCGGCCCAGAGAAAACCGGTGTAATCCTCGTACGCCAGCACCGGCAGGCGCGACAGCAGCACCATGCCCCCCTGCCCCTGAAAGCGGCCGAAGCCCATGGCATCACGCGGCCCGCCCCTCCGTCCATCGCCATCGAGATCCATCCCCGTCGGCACCCCGGCATTGGGCGGCAGCGCGAACCGGTAAGGATAGGCAATGCCCGCAACAGCGAGCCGCCCGGCCAATACCCCAAGCGCCACCAGCCGCGTATCATGGTCGATCCCGGTCAACAGCACCACATCGGCATCAAGCGCGCGGATCGCCTCGATCGCCGCGGTGACTGCGGGGCTGCCGCGCTCGATTTCCGCCAGCATCAGGCCCGGCCCGTCGCGGCTCAGGTCGGCATGCCAGGTGGCGATGCGCAGGCGCTCGGCCATGGCCGGGGCGGCGAGGCAAAGGAAGACCGCAATCAGACCGACAAAAAAATCCCGGCCCGGTCCGCACCGATGACGGTGCGCTTTTCGCGGATCATCTTGGCAATCCTGCCCATGGCGATGCCGCGCATGAACAGGCTGCAGGGAAGGAAGGCCCATGCCGTCATCGTCCAGATCAGGGTTTGCGGGGAAGCAAGGACCAGCGGCGCCAACCCGGTGGAGCCGATCCTCACCAGAGCGGGGATTGCCAAAGGCAACAACAGGCCCAGCAGGATAGAGATGCGCGCGTGACGCTCCAGCCGCGCCACCACGTCTTCGCCACCGGCCGGATCGAAATTCGGCAGGTTGATCCAGAGGTTGAAGGCGGCAGCGCGCGACGGCCAGCCTGTCAGCCTCAGGAACAGCACGAAGACCGCCGTCCCTGTCAGCGAGACCAGACCGGCGAGGACGGCGGCGCTGCTCACCATGCCAAGCTGCGCTTCAGATGCGTCACCGGCCGTCATCAGCGCAGTCAATCGCAGCGACGGCCAGACGAAATCCCGCACCCTGCCGACGATCATGTCCAGCGCGCCAGGCAAGGTGCCGGGCAGGATCGGGATCACTTCCGCCCTCAGGAGAAGGGTCAGCAGAAAAACGATACCGAACAGGATCACGAAGCGGATGCGGTTGAAGGGCGACGCATCACGGAATTCAACGAGGCCGGGACAGGTGGTCCGGTATTCCGCGAAGGTCAGCACACCGGCCAGGATCGCCACCAGCGCCGCCATCTGCCCTCCATCCGCGCCGGCACGGGGCAGCAGCAGCGAAGGCATGAGAACCAGCACCATCACGAAGAACATGCGCAACGTGGCACCTGCCAGCCGTGCAACCACTGCCTTGCCTTCCCCGACCCAACTCGGCCGGAGCCGATACAATACCGGCCCCTCTTCCCGCCGCCTTCCCGCATATCGCGACGGTCGGCACGACGGAACGCCCCAATCTCGCCACAATTCTGCCCTCTTTTGGCCCAGACTACAACTGTCGAGACCGTCGCATCCGCTCGATGCGGCCATTCCCAGGCCGAACCGGAGACGGATTGTCGTCCGATTGCATCAAGGCACCTTTGGCACCGCCCCCTCCCGGCCCGGAAAGGACCTGCATTCATCCCGGGCCCGCATGACCTGGCGGGAAAGCCCGTGATCTCAGGACCCGCGGTATTTCGCGCGACAAAGGGCGGTGCCCGACCGGCAGGACGAGTGGGAATGAGCCTTACACATCCCCCGCTCGATACCCCGACACCACGGACGGCAGCGCCCGCCCCCTGGGTGAGCACCGTAGCGGTCGTGGTCGTCACTTCATGGCGCAGCCACGCCTAACTCCGATCTCCGCGCAGATGCCCCAAGGTGCGCCCCGGGGCGGTCGGGCACTGCCCGGCGGCGCTTACGCGCCTCGTTCCGGGCCTGGCGCGGGGTTCACACTGGGCGGCGGCGGCGCCCCCAGCCCGAAGGATCCCGAATGTCGATCCTCTCCGGGAACCGGGACCTCGGGACGCGGCTCAGACCCAGGGGCGCAGGGTCTTCGCCTTCGCCTCGAATGTGTCGATCGACGCCGCCTTTTCCAGCGAGAGGCCGATATCATCAAGCCCGTTCAACAGGCAATGCTTGCGGAACGGATCGACAGTGAAGGCAAAGCTCTGCCCGTCCGAGGAGGTGACGGTCTGCGCCTCCAGGTCGACGGTCATCCGGGCATTGGCGCCCTTCTTCGCATCCTCCATCAGCACATCGACCGCCTCCTGCGGCAGGATGATCGGCAGGATGCCGTTCTTGAAACAGTTGTTGTAGAAGATGTCGGCGAAGCTCGTCGAGATCACGCAGCGGATGCCGAAATCCAGAAGCGCCCAGGGCGCATGTTCGCGCGACGAGCCACAGCCGAAATTGTCGCCCGCCACGATGACCTCGGCCTTGCGATAAGCCGGCTGGTTCAGCACGAAGCCCGGTATCTCGGCCCCGTCCTGCGTGTAGCGCATCTCGTCGAACAGGTTCTTGCCGAGGCCGGAACGCTGGATCGTCTTGAGGAACTGCTTCGGGATGATCATATCGGTATCGATATTGACCAGCGGCATGGGCGCCGCAATTCCGGTCAGCGTAGTGAATTTGTCCATTTTCTCAGTCCGTTATTTGGCCGTTATCGGATGTTTCTCAGCGCAAATCCCAAGGCAAGCAGCATCGCGCCGACCGAAAGAAGCTCGATGGCGAGCAGGGTGGCGAGCAGGATCGGGCTGGCAGTGGCCGGATTGGCCAGGACATAGACCCCGAGCCCGATCGAAACTAGTCCCGACAACAGGACCAGCCAGAAGCTCGACCCGCCGCGATACGACAGCGAAAGCGCAATCCGCCCCGCCCCCGAAAGCACGAACAGGATCGCCACCGCGATTGTCAGCGAAACCAGCCCTGCCAGCGGATTGGCCAGCAGCCAGACGCCCAGCACCAGCGACAGCAGGCCGCTCGCCACCATCCACCAGCGACCCGGCAGGAAGGCGTCGAAAAGCCCGGCATAAAGCTCGGAGACGCCGCCGACGAGGAAGACCGCGCCGATGAAGACCGTGACAGCCAGCGAGGCCGGCAAGGGAAACAGCAATGCGACAAGCCCGCCCGCAAGCAGCGCCAGCCCGGCGAGGATACTGATGGTAGATGCCTTCATGGCCGTTTCCTCCGACTCTGGGTTACACTCTTTCCGTCATCATCTCGCGTATATCGGTCAGGTGGCCGGTCACCGCCGCCGCCGCCGCCATGGCGGGGGAAAGCAGATGCGTGCGGCCACCACGGCCCTGCCGCCCCTCGAAATTGCGGTTCGAGGTGGCGGCGCAGCGCTCGCCCGGCGCGAGCTGGTCGGGGTTCATCGCCAGACACATCGAGCACCCCGCAAGACGCCATTCGAAGCCCGCATCCATAAAGATCTGCGCCAGCCCCTCTTCCTCGGCCTGCGCCCGCACGAGGCCCGAACCCGGCACCACCATTGCCCGCATTCCGGGCGCGATCCTGCGGCCTTTCAGGATTTCGGCCGCCGCACGCAAATCCTCGATCCGGCCATTGGTGCAGGAGCCGATGAACACCGTATCAATCCTGATCTCGGTCAGCTTCATGCCCGGCTTAAGGCCCATATATTCAAGGCTGCGCCGCGCGGCCTCGACTTTGCCGCCGGTGAAATCCTCGGGCGCGGGCACGGTGCCGGTGATCGGCAACACGTCCTCGGGACTGGTGCCCCAGGTGACGACCGGCGCGATATCCTCACCCCGGAGCGTGACCACCTTGTCGAATTGCGCACCCTCATCGGTGAAGAGGGTCTTCCAATAGGCCAGTGCCGCCTCCCAGGCCGCGCCCTTCGGCGCATGGGGGCGGCCCATCACATAGGCGAAGGTCTTTTCGTCCGGCGCGATCAGGCCGGCGCGGGCGCCCCCCTCGATCGCCATGTTGCAGACCGTCATCCGGCCTTCCATCGATAATTCGCGGATCGCCTGCCCGCAATATTCGATGACATAGCCGGTGCCGCCCGCCGTGCCGGTGGCGCCGATCACGCTCAGCGTGATATCCTTGGCGGTAACACCAGGGCGGAGACTACCGGTGATCTCCACCTTCATGTTCTTCGACTTCTTCTGGATCAGCGTCTGGGTGGCCAGCACATGCTCCACCTCGGAGGTGCCGATGCCATGCGCCAGCGAGCCGAAGGCGCCATGCGTCGCCGTATGGCTGTCACCGCAGACCACGGTCATGCCCGGCAGCGTCCAGCCCTGTTCGGGCCCGACGATATGCACGATGCCCTGGCGGATATCGGAGACCGGGTAATAGTTGATGCCGAAATCCCGGGCATTGCGATCCAGCGCCTCGACCTGGATACGGCTTTCCTCATTGTCGATACGGGTCTCGCGTCCCGCGGTCGTCGGCACGTTGTGGTCGGGCACGGCGATGGTCTTTTCCGGCGCGCGAACTTGCCGTCCGGCCATGCGCAGTCCCTCGAAGGCCTGCGGGCTGGTCACCTCATGCACGAGGTGGCGGTCGATATAAAGCAGGCAGGTGCCGTCCTCGGCCTGATCGACGACATGGTCGTCCCAGATCTTGTCATAGAGCGTGCGCGGAGCGGTCATGGCTCTCACCTTCATCTTGGAGCTGGCTGTGGAAAGTGTCCGGTTCGACGGCGTGCGGGCAGGAACGCGCCCATCGCGTCAAGGCCGGGCGAGGATCGTCCGGGTCATGCCGAAGAAGCGGGCCGGAAGCCGCACATGATCGGTGATGTTGAAATAGATGAACCCTTGCATGGGGTATTGAATACCCGTTCGGCATCCGGAATGCAATCATGTCGGGCATGCCGGGGTGGCTCCACCGGTGCAGGCGGCCGGAGCAAGCCCCTGCGGGAGGCGAAGAACCCGCCGCCGCCGCCCTGATTGCGCCGGGCACCCTGCCGACGGGGCCCGGCTTACGGCAGGGCGGCGAATCACGGCCCCATGGCCCGATCTCCATTCATCCGACGCGCACGCATGCGGCCCCTTCCCCGCCACCGACCCTCGACATCCCGCGCCATGAAGGGCAGCACCCGACCACCCCGGGCGCTCGGGTGACGTTGGCTCGGGGAGATGAGAATAGTTGGACGCGCTCCCGAAGGGTCGTGTAGTGCGCTTGGGGAGCCCGGGGGTAAAGAGCCCCTGATAGCTGACACCGAACATGCCGCGTAGCGCGCTTGGGGAACCGGGAACGGCTGCCTGCCCCCTTCGACACACCATACCACCGAGGGTAGCACCCGGTGGAATTCCATCGTCCGATAATCCGCTGGCTTCCCTCACCACCCCATTCCACAGCAGACAGCGCCCGACCGCGGGAAGGTGCTTGATACGATCGTGGTCGTCATTTCATGGTGCAAATCCGCCTATGTTCGATCCCCGCGCTTGTGGTGACAAAGCGCCCGGAAGGCCGCCCCTGGGCGCTCGCTTAAGCCTTGAGCCAATTGCGGAACTCGCTGTCTGGTTGGTTCATCGAGTTGATCGGCCACGGATCGTAGCCTTGCCCTGCGGCGGTGCATTGGAAGCGGGCCGATGATCGCGGCACGCAATATGCGGACGGGCA
>JAIRJX010000050.1 GCA_031260425.1 Gemmobacter sp. | reverse complement strand
CTTGTCGAAATGCCGGCTGGTCGAGAAGCCCTTGAAGCCGCGCTCCACGATGAAGGCGGTGATGCCCTTCGGCCCGGCCTCGGGATCGGTCCTCGCATAGACGATCAGCGTATCGGCGTCGGGGCCGTTGGTGATCCAGTATTTCGAGCCGTTGAGCAGGTAATACCCGTTCTTCTTTTCGGCCCGCAATTGCATCGACACCACGTCCGACCCCGCGCCGGTCTCACTCATCGCCAGCGCGCCGACATGTTCGCCCGAAATCAGCTTCGGCAGGTATCGCGCCTGCTGCCCGGGACTGCCATTCAGCTTCATCTGGTTGACGCAGAGGTTGGAATGCGCACCGTAAGACAGGCTCACACTGGCCGATGCGCGGGCGATCTCCTCGGTCGCGACCACATGCGCCAGATAGCCCATACCCGCGCCGCCATGCGCCTCAGGCACAGTGATGCCCAGAAGACCCATTTCCCCCATCTCGCGCCAGAGCGCGGCGGGAAACAGGTTGTCGCGGTCGATGGCGGCGGCCAGCGGCTTCACCCGCTCCTGCGCCCAGCGATGCACCGTTTCACGCAAGGCTGCGATGTCCTCGCCCAGATCGAAACGCATCGGCGACGCGAACATCGGCCCCTCCCGGAAATGAACACACGTTCAATTACTCGCCACAAGCGAGTCGCGTCAAGAGCCTTGCATACCGCAAGCGCCCGGCGGCGCCTCCGCCTCGCCGATGTCACGCGCGCCCTATCAACGGGATCGGGGCCCACAGGACTGCCGATACGGCATAAACATGCACACCCGGTCCGAATGCCCGATTCTTGTGCAGTAACTTCAGTTTAGAAACAGCGCCTCATGATGCTGTTCCCGGCGACCGGACCATAAGCATGAACACGCACGGCATAAGCATGTACGGCTGATTGGCAGACACCTCGATCGAATGCAGCCTACGCCATCAAGCCATATTCCCCGATGATCCATGTTTCTCGATCAATCACGAAAGTCTTATAGCATTCGAAGCAAGAATGGATCACACGGATCTGCTCCTTCAGAACGCTGACAACATGATGAAGTGTCATTGGCTCACTTGCACCATATCCATAAACGACATGCTTTTCTCGAGGCCTGATCGGTTCAAGCCCGACGCTCTTCATCCTGGCTTCCAGAGGGTCGTTCTGCCCACCTGTGATAATCATTCGCTTTACGGAAGACGTGATGCCTACTTCGATGCCAGGGGTGATGCGATGGCTGAAACCGTGACGGAGGTCTCTGGTAGAGGAAGAAAAATCGTCTGACGCAACTTCATTGATAGCATCAAGGACCAGATCGCCGGCCGCGCAGTCCCCCGCGAATCCATTCGCAGTATTATAATTGATTTTCCCATCACCCACCAGACAATCTGGGTTTGAAGGAGACACAAGAAGGCGCATCTGATGAGATAAGTGACTGAATAAGAAGGTAAACTTCTGCTTTATGGCATATGGCAATCCCAGACCAAAATGTATCAGAGGGTTCACAAATTCATGCAGGATGTCCGACTTCTCACCTTCGTCGTCGACATCATCGAGCAAATCTGCCCAAGCCTTGAGACTTTTTGTCGACAGAACAAATTGATTTATGTATCTGGCAATCTCCCACGCAAAGTCGTCAGACATCAGGTTGAAGCGTATCACCGAAAAATTGGGACTGCGCAGGCTGCCCAGCTCATCAAGAGGCCGCCAGCCGAATGCTGCCAGATTCCAATCAGAAACATCCTGAGAAAAGACAATTCGACGGTATTTTTCGTATTGTCTCAAGCTCTCCGCGAGATCGCTCTCGAACTCAGCCTTCGTGATGATATTTTCGAACATAGCACATCCTCTGGAGTGAGGTTCATAATATGTAGTCGCCATACAAATTTGACAACCTACAGCCTGCGAAACCTCAACGACATCACAGGACTTGACGGTTGGCGCGCATGAAAACTCCAAAACGTGCATGCCTCTGCCCCATTGGCAAGGACTGGATTTCTGGCAGGCCCGGAGGGCTGCGGCAACACCATGCTATTCAAGCCGATAGTCTGACGAACTCTGACTTTTCCGCGGCGGAAAAGATTGAAGAAATCTCGGCGTTGGCGAACCCCTCCGGGGATCTGAAAACGAGAACCCCGGCGCGCTGGCGGGCGCGACCGGGGCTGCGTACGAAGTGGATAACTTCAAGGCAGAGCAATACCGGAATCCTGGTGCTTCGTCCAATCGAAAATCGGGCAACACCATCGCCCGCGTCATGGCTCTCCAGCACAGGCAAATGTCGCGCCTGCTGGGCTACAGCCTGCTTCTGGACACCCCCGAGGCGTAGCAGCGCTTTGGCCTCATCGCCGCTGTCCGGCTGACCGCGCATGACCCCAGATGCGGCCGAGGACGACGCCGCCGACAGCGCCCAGAGCCGCGATCAGCCAGATCAGGAAATCAGCCATCGCCCTGCTCCCCGCGCGCGGCGGCTACGCCCCACAAACGTTACCCCACCTGACCCCTAACCCTCCTGCTCCCCGCGCGCGGCGGCTACGCAGAGGGCGACGACGAAGACGCCGAGGCAGCCACCCACGACCAGACCTGCGAGGAGCTCAAGCATCGCCGCGGAACCCGCGCTCGATCCGGTCACGCAAGCCGGGGCTGGTCGCGGCCACGGGGGCCGCGTTGGTCATGTCAGTCATGGGAGTATCCTCAGATGGGGTTGCGCGCTGCCCCGTCAGTCCGGGCGCAGGGCAGCGCGAAGGCTCAGCCTTTCTTGTTCCAGGGCGCGGAGGCCATTTTCGGCGGCACCGAAGAACCGGCCGGATCGGGCGCGGACCTCAATGGACGGGTGGCCGGGGCCGAACCCCGCTCGGGCGGCAGATAGGCAATCGCATTGCTCTCGCCGTAGCCGTTCTTCGGCGGCCGGATCTTCACCTGTATCGTCATCGGGATCAGGTGCAGATCCTCGCTGTCGCTGACATGCATCCGGCCCGTGGCGTGGCAGATCGCCGAGAACGTGCGCTGCGCGATCTCCACCGTCGTCGGGTTCGGGTTCACCAGGTTCAGCTGGTCGAAGATCTTCCGGCCCTTGTGCTCGCCCTCGAGGATGTCGAGCATCAGCCAGAGGAACTGGCCCATGCCGTTCTTGGTGACGCGCATCTCGCTCTCGACGATCTGGGCGCGGTACTTGCCTGCGGGCAGCAGCTCGTAGGCGGTGGTGGGCTCGACGCTGGTGGCGTCGAAGGACGTGTCGAAACGTGCCATGGTCTTGTCCTTGTTCAGTTCATTGGGATTGGGGCATGGCCGCGAGGAACTCCGACCACATCAGCGGCAGGGTGTCCGGAAGGCCGTAACGGTTCTTGGCGAGGAAGGCGGGGCGCTCTTCGGTGTGCATGACACGCGCACCGGACCCGAGCGCCCGTGTCACCTTCTTGTTGAAGCCGACATCGGATTTCGCGACCGAGATCTGATAGTTGGCGAAGAGCACCACATCCGAATGCTCCTGCAGCAGCGCCGAGGCGCGGGTCTGAAGCTTGATCACACAGCGGTCGTAGGGCTCGTGCTCGGGGCTGTCGAAACGCTTGATCACGCGGCCGCCGAGCTTGATGAAGTTCGGGCCTTCGTCCGTCCACCGCCAGCGCTCCAGCGTGCGGTGCGAAATGTTCCAGCGAGCCGCCAGCTCGATCTGGGAAAGGTGCCTGGTCGCCATGTGAACCTCCTTGGGATTTCTGCGAACACTTGCGGGTTCAACATGGCGGAGGGCTTGGGAGGGCTGAGGGAGGCGGAAGGGGGGCGTTCGGGGAGGAATTGAATTCGTCAGAAAAATCCTCTTTGTTTCTGACGAGGAAAGGCCTATGAGGACCGCTCAGATGACTGGTGTTTCTGATAGAATCATGAAGCGCCTTCGTTCGAAGGGACGCGGGAAGTGGGTTTGTACCCCCAAGGACTTCCTCGACCTCGGTAGCCGTGCGGCTATCGATCAGGCGTTGTCGCGCCTGGCAAAGAGTGGTGATCTGCGTCGTGTCGGCCGTGGGCTTTACGATCTTCCCCGCACCAGCGGCATCCTGAGGCGGCCCGCACCGGTCGATATGGACAAGGCGGTCGCAGCCCTCGCACGGCGCGACAGTGTTCGCATCATGCCCGATGGAATCGCCGCAGCGAACCAGCTGGGCCTGACCAATGCTGTCCCCGCGAAGACAAGCTATGTGACGGACGGGGCAACGCGGGACGTGAAGATCGGCAATCGCACCGTGCGGCTGCGGCATGCAGGTCCGAGTGTGATGGCATGGGCGGGTAAAACCTCCGCGCCAGTCGCGCAGGCGCTGCGCTGGCTCGGACCGCAAGCAGCGTTGGACATTCGGGTTGTGACCACGCTAAAGCGCAAGCTGCCAGATGCCGTGAAAAAGGAGCTCGTCCGTAACAGCGGCAGCCTGCCGAGCTGGGCAGACGGCGTGAGCCGTGAAGGTGAAGCTGGCGTTGGCGCCGAGGCTCCAGGCGAAGACCAGCTCGCACGGCGTGCCGTCGATGGCCTGCGTGATCAGCGTGGTGTCCGCGAAACGCACCTCCACCCGTCTGGTCAGGGCGGCCATGCCGGGGTCGGCCCCCTCGATGCGGCCGTCCGAGCGGATGGTCTCGATGCGGTCGAGGCCGTTGGAATAGGTCACCTCGGCCGAGATGACGTTGCCGAGCGGCGTGCCGTTTCGGGTGATCGCCCCGTTGAAATGCCCGAACCGCTGCAGCGCCAGCGCGGTGGGCGTGCCAGCGGCCGTGGCTGCCGCGACATTCTCGCCCTGCGCCACCAGTCGGGCCGTGGCGGTCAGTAGGCCAGAGCGCGCCATCTGCCACGAAAGCTGGTCGCAGACGCATCCGGTGTACATCGCATAGCGCGGCACCTCGGGCATCGCCGTTTCGATGGCCATGCTCGGCAGCGTCCAGTTGCCGGACTGGAAGGTATGGGTCTTGGGCGTCGTGCCGGTGGTCGTGGGCTGACCGAAGGCCGCCTTCAGCCACAACCCAAAGTTCTCGACGTCGATCGGCACCACGACATCGCCGTCGGCGGTGACCGCGTCCTTGATCGGGGCCAGCGGGTCGCGCCCCTGGCCCAAGAGTTCCGAGGCGATCAGCGGCTGTTCGGAGCCGAGCGTGGTGCTGGCGAAAGGCACCGTCCGATAGCCCGAGGCGGGCGCAGTGCCATAGACGGATTCGAACGCAAGCGCCATCTGCGCCCGCGCCCCATGGGCTCGTGCCATCGTAGTCTCCTGTCGTGAGTGAGGTCAGCCGAGCGGGTCGGCCGTGGAATAGTGCAGGACGACCGGGATCACCGCTGCCTTCAGGCTGGCAGCACCGTCGACAGCCAGATCGACCGGACGCGGCGCTTCCGCCTCGACCCAATCGCAGAGGCCGCCCAGCGTGCGGTCGGCAGCAATCACCGCGCCGATGCTGGCGCAAAGGGTGTCGAAGGTGGCGTCACGGGCGGCACCCTGAACGACCGCTTCAATCTCGGCGCGGTGCTGGTAGTGGTAGCGCAGTGGCGAAAGCGTGACCTCCGGCCCCCCCGGCTCGCCATCGCGTAGGATCAGCAGACCTCCGGCCGGCACGCGCTCTGGTAGCACCTCGCCACGCAAGACCTCGTTGCCGGACCCTTGCAAAACTGTCGCAAGAGCCCGAATTATCATTTCCCGGGCACTCGGCATCGGATTCCACGATTTTTCAGTTCAGCCAGTCGCCCAGCGGTGGAGAAGAGTACTTCACAATGGCAACTACAGACTACACCGACGTATCCAGCCCATGCCCCTGCGGACAAGGTACCATAACCGTGACGCAGGCGTCCCCTGATCATCCTTGGGTCAAGGCAAGCCAGATCACCTATTCTGCGGAGATCGAATGCGAGGTGTGTCGCCAAGTCTATTCTGTGCAACACGACTACGGGGCTTTCCCGCACTTGGTCCGCAAGGCGGACCTGCAAGCATTTCAAGCCGCAAGGCAGAAACGACAAACCGCAGTGCGAGAAATCGAAGCATCAAGAGAAGCCGGAGATCTTCGGCGCAGGATTGCTGCGAGAGTGGACGCAGAATGGTCCATGGCCGCGAAGCACCGGCAACTTCAAGGGCTTGGATTGGCATATGAGTCCTTGGGCACCTATCGAAAGCGACCGTACAGCGGAGCAGACGCCGCCAAGCGGGCCGGTGGAACCAGTCTGGCACGGATTGGCTGCATCGATGAACTAGGAGCTGGTGACTTGGACTTCTTTCGAGAAGCGAAAGAAAAACTTGAACAACTTGAACAACTTGAAGCGGAAGAACGGCGGCTCAAACCGCAACCGGTGAAGACTGGAGCTAGATGGCTTCAAGAGTAGGCTATCCAAACCTCCCCTCCACCCAGTTTGCCACGATCAAACCCGGCACGCTGTCCAAAGCACGTCGGCATCCCGCGCCAGATCCAGCCGCTTTGGCAGCTTCACCTGCGGCACCAGCAGGAAGATCGGCGCGGTCACGAGGCCCCGGCCAGTCTTTGACCGTGACGCGACGGCGCGGCCCTTCGTGTTCAGCCGCCCCTCGGCCACCAGAAGGCTCGGGCCCCGACGGCGATAGATGAACCGCAGGCGCAGGCCTGTGCGGCGTTCCCATTCGCGGGGGGTGATCCGACCGCCGCTCAGGGACTTGCCCGCGGCGGGTGTGGGGATCGCCAGCCAGAAGCCGTTCTTCGAGCGGATCAGCGGGCCGGTGTCGTGCGCGCCCACGATGACCGGTGCGTTGGACCAGACGACGGCGGCCACGTTGAGGCTGGGCGTGGCCTTGGGGAACTGCTCCGACCGGATGGTGCGGGCGAGCCGGGGCCCGAGGCCCGCGCCGGTGATCTGCAGCCGCCAGGCGGCCTTCAGCCCGGTTCCGGCCTCGCGGATCGCGGCCGACACGGCCCGCTCGCCCGCCGCGACCTCGGCCGCCATCATCGCGACGATATCGGGATCGATGTCGAGCTTCAGCTTCATCGCGGTCATGCCGGGCGCAGGTCGACGGTCCAGACCAGCCGCTCGCGGTCGCGGACGGGTTCACCCTGAATGAGGAAGGCATCGCTGTCGATTTCGATCCGATCGCCGGGACGCGGGTTCGGAACCTCGGTCACGCGCAGGTCGACGCGCGTAGTCTCCGACCAGAGGCGCGCGTCGCCAAAATCGGTGACCGCATCGGCACGCCGGGCGACGATGCGCACCGGGACAGGCGCGCCGCCATCGGCGATGTAGACCGCATCCCGGCCGATGTTCGGATCGGCGAAGAGCGCGCTGACGGCGGCGGCGAAGGCGCTCATCAGAACGCGCCGTTCAGCCGTACCCGGCCGACCACATCGCCCGCGCCACCCGCCACGACTTCGGTCGCCACACCGATCAGCGTATTCGAGGTGGTGACCTTGGTGGTCTGGCGGGCGGCGTTGTCCCAGTAGATGCGGTCGCCGACGGCCCATGCCTGCGCGCCGAGCTTCTTCAGCTCGTAGACGCCGACGAGCGCGGCTTCGACGGATTCGCCGAGAGCGGCGGTGCCGGAGGCCACGCCGAAGATAGAGCCGACGAGCAGGCCATCCCCGGAAGCGACGGCATAGGGCGCGGTCAGGGTGATGGTGTTGCCGGGCTGGACGTAGGTTTTCATGGGGAGGATCCATGTGGAAAGACGAAGGGCGGCCC
>JAIRJX010000046.1 GCA_031260425.1 Gemmobacter sp. | reverse complement strand
CGATACATCGAACAATGGACCGGTTCGCCATATTCATCAAGACCGGTGCGCCAGGTTTAGTTCCACAGCCCCCCCCAATTGTCCTGCTTTTCGAAGCAGACGATCTCGGGGATGTCGGCCCCCTTGGCCTTGGCGGACTGGAAGGCGCGCAGCATCGCGAGGCCCGAGGGGCCGGCTCCGATGATGGCAACACGTTTGGTCATATGGCTCTCCTTGTTGGCAGGGTGGGTCCGTTCGCGCGGCCCGTGTTCTTTCCTGTAGCTAAAGATATTCGGCACTATATGTCAAATATTCTTCCTCTCGGGAAAATAAATTGCATGAGCCTCCTGCCTAGCCCCCTGTGTCGACCCTGGGAGGAGGCCGGATCGCGGGGGCTGATCCTCTCTCGGGCCGAGCGATTCGCACAATCCCTCGGGCCGGGATCCTGCAAGCGAAAGACTGCCCTCGGGACCCGGACGCCGCGCGAGCCGTTACCGCCACCGGCAACAAGGCGCGCCGCGCCGCCGGACAGTGCCGGGTCGCCGCCTTGCGCTTCGGTGGGTGCCGCCCTGCCGCCTCGCCGTTGCAGAAGAAAGGGGGCGCTCGCGCCCCCTCTTGAGCCTGCGGCTCAATTCACCCCCTGAGGATATTTATGAACAGATGATGAACAAGAAGGGCGCCTGACTTCATCTGTTGAAAAATATCCTCTGGGGGAGCTTCCCGAAGGGAAGCGTCGGGGGGCAGAAAGCCCCCCGCGACTTTTCCGCCCCGCGCCCAGGTGGCGGCCCCGGTGCGGGCGCCCCGATATCCGATCGCTGTCCTGCCATGACGCGGGATGTCGCAGGCATAGGGCGTGCGCGGGTTTCCCGACAATCGGCAAGGCGACCTGCCACGC
This sequence comes from Gemmobacter sp., assembly GCA_031260425.1. Lineage (GTDB taxonomy): Bacteria > Pseudomonadota > Alphaproteobacteria > Rhodobacterales > Rhodobacteraceae > Gemmobacter. Next base: position 2,991 of record JAIRJX010000046.1, on the reverse strand, counting down.
GCGGGAATCGCATGCCAAGCTTCTGCTTGACGGCGTGAGAGCGCAGAGCGTCGGTCACATGCGGGAACCTCCCTTCCCTCGCGCGGAACTGGCGAGAGGGCGGAGGCGGTGGTTTCCCCGGAAAGTTGCGGTGCCGCGCAGGGAGTCGCTCCAGTCTCGGCGGGTGGCGGTTGCGGTGGTGGCGGAGCGCGGCCATAGTATCGACGCCGTGGCATCACAGGGAAACCGACATGACCTATTGCGTAGGCCTTCTGCTGAACGAGGGGATTGTGCTCCTGTCCGATACGCGGACCAATGCCGGGCTCGACAATATCGCAACCTATCGCAAGACCTTCCTCTTCGAGGAGCCGGGCGAATGCGTCATCGCCATCATGGCGGCGGGCAGTCTCTCGGTGACCCAGACCACGCTTGCCCGTCTGCGCGAGGCGATGGACCACCCGGAGGCGAATGACGAAACCTCCATCCTCCAGGCGCCGACCTTGCTGAAGGTGGCCCAGATCGTCGGCAACATGCTGGCACAGGTGCGGCTCGAGATCGACGAGAAGCTGGGGGCTCTGCATCAGGGCGCCAGCGCCTTGATGATCGTGGCCGGGCAGCGCAGGGGCGGCGCGATGCGGCTCTTTCTGATCTATCCGGAGGGTAATTTCATCGAGGCGACCGAGGATACGCCCTTCCTCCAGATCGGCGAGCATAAATACGGCAAGCCGATCCTCGACCGGGTGGTGTGCCCGGAAACCTCGCTGGCCGATGCGCAGAAGGCGGTGCTCCTGAGCGTGGATTCCACCCTGCGCTCGAACCTGTCGGTGGGGATGCCGCTCGACCTGACGGTGATCCCGCGCGATGCCTGCCGCGTGACCGAGCAACGCCGGATCGAGGCGGGCGACCCGCAGTTCCGCGCGATGAGCGAGGCCTGGTCGAAGGTGCTGCGCGACGGCTTCGACCGGATCGTGATCTGAAAGCGTCAGCCGCGCCGCGCTGCGCTGATTGCCGCCACATCGATCTTGTGCATGGTCATCATCGCCGCGAAGGCGCGCCGTGCCTCGTCGCCACCGGCGGCCAGCGCCTCGGTCAGCACGCGCGGGGTGATCTGCCACGAAACGCCCCAGCGGTCCTTGCACCAGCCGCAAGCGCTTTCCCGCCCGCCGTTGCCGGTGATGGCGCTCCAGTAGCGGTCGGTCTCCTCCTGGTCTTCGGTGGTGATCTGGAACGAGAAGGCCTCGTTCGGCCTGAACGCCGGTCCGCCGTTCAGGCCGATGCAGGGCAGGCCCGCGACGCTGAACTCCACCGTCAGCACGTCGCCCGCCTTGCCCGAGGGAAGGTCGGCCGGGGCGCGATGCACGGCGGTGACAGTGCTGTCGGGGAAGACCCGGGCATAGAAGCGGGCCGCCGCTTCGGCTTCGGTGTCGAACCACAGACAGATCCGGTTCTTCGCGAGGGTCATGGCATGTCCTTTTCCCGTTGAAGCCGATCGGGGGGCGCCGAATCCGATCACGCTCGGGCACCGCTGACCGAGAGCAACCGTGCCGGACTTTGTCAACGCCGAACCCAGTCACGCTCTGGCGCCGCAGCGGAGGAACGCGTGCCGCCGCCGCCGGTTCCGCGCGGCACGGCGCGGACCGATATCCTCCGGCCGCGGCGTGCCCTTATGCTCGCCGCTTGTATCCGCAGCCGGGGCGGGTAGAATGCGCTCCGGTTCCCGCGCAGGCCCTTGCGGCGGGACGGTGCCTAGCCGGAGAACAGCATGTCGTGGACGGACGAGCGCGTCGAGACGCTCAAGAGGATGTGGGCCGAAGGCCAGAGCGCCAGCCAGATCGCCAAGGAACTGGGCGGCGTCACCCGTAACGCGGTGATCGGCAAGGTGCACCGCCTCGGCCTCTCCAACCGTGCAGGGCCCCCCGGCAGCGATGGCGCAGGGGAGGAGGTGGCCGAGGCGCCGGCCCCGCGCGTCGAGCCTGTGAGACCGGCCGAGCCCGCTGAGCGTGCCGCTGAACCCACCGCGCCCGCCGCCCCACCGCATGTGCCGGACCGGGCGCCGCAACCCGCTGCTGCGGTCAATGCGCCGATCCCTCTGCGCAAGGCGGTGGTGCCCGCCGGTCAGCCGCTGCCGCCGCAGCCCTCGGCCAACGAGATCAGCCCCGAGGCGCTGGCGTCGGTGCGCGAGGTCGAGAAGCGCGCCCGCAGGCTTACGCTCATGGAACTGACCGAACGCACCTGCAAATGGCCGATCGGTGACCCGGCGACCGAGGATTTCTGGTTCTGCGGCCTGCCCTCGCAGCCCGGCAAGCCCTATTGCGACGCTCATGTCGGCGTCGCCTTCCAGCCGATGAGCGCGAGGCGCGATCGCCGCCGCTGAACTGCGGCCGAGTCCGGAATGGCGTCCCCCTTCACGGAGGTTTCCGGTGGGGCGCCCCTTCGCTTGAGGGAACACCTGTTCCTGCCCCCTGTGTGGCCTGCACATCATCCTCGCCGTGCCGGAGCGGGCGGACGGGGGAGGAGTTGTCCGGCAGTCCGGCGCCCCTGTTTGAACCTGAGGCCGGGTGCCGGACGCAGAGCGGAATTCGCACCGATGAACGGTCGGAATGTTTGAGATCGCCCCCAGATCATTCCCCCGGTCATCGAGCTTCCACAGAATGAGACCAGGGCGGCGCCGGTGAAATGCAAGCGGGACAGGCGCGGAGCCGCCACGGTTGCCGCTATCGGGGCCATCATCATTGGCAGGTGTCAGGTCGTCGCATATGACCGGAACGGCTACCCCCTTTGCATTCCCGTAGAGGAATAGCTTGCCGGCAAAACCGGTGACCTGATCCCCGGCATTTCCGGTTGTGGGACGCCGCAGATCGTGCGGCGGATGGTCAAGCTGCCCGGCCCCGCCTCCGAGGCTCGGGTGGCGCAGGCGCGATGAGCGGGCAATCGGTTTCGCAGCAGGAAATGTCGCGGGGGGCTTTCCGCCCCCCGACGCTTCCCTTTGGGAAGCTCCCCCCGAGGATATTT
>JAIRJX010000227.1 GCA_031260425.1 Gemmobacter sp. | reverse complement strand
CAGCGGACTTTGCGCGCGGAAAAGGAAGGTCGAAAGCTGCTGTTCGATAAATTCCGGCTGGCCTTCCTCGATCACCAGAACCGCGCGCTTGCCTTCACAGAACTCCAGAAACTCCGAAGAGACCAGTGGATAGGTGACGTTCAGTACGTAAAGCGGCAAGCCGGTATTGCCGTGGATATCCGAGAGACCAAGGCGCTGAAGTGCCCGGATCACACCGTTATACATGCCGCCCTGCACCACGAGACCGACAGAGCCCTCCTTGCCGAACCGCTCGTTCAGCCCGCGTTCGCGGATGAAAGCCTCGGCGGCGGGCCAGCGGTCATGGACCTTCTCTTGCTCGTGCCGGTAGCTCCAAGGCGGAAGCACGATGCGCTGGAAATCGCTTTGCGGATCGGACAGCGCCTCACGCATGGCAAGCGGCGGACGGCGGTTGTCGCGGGTCTGGAAGGTGCCGCTGACATGGCAGGCGCGGATACGCAGGGTCAGCATGACCGGCGTGTTCGAAGCCTCCGACAGCGCGAACCCATCCCCCACCGCCTTCACGAGAGAGGGCAGGTTCGGGCGCGGGTCCAGCAGCCATATCTGCGACTTCATCGCGAAAGCGTAGCTGCGTTCCTGCATGATCGAGGAACCTTCGCCGTAATCCTCGCCCACGATGACGAGCGCGCCGCCATTGACGCCCGCATCGCTCAGGTTCGCCAGCGCATCAGAGGCGACGTTCACCCCCACTGGCCCCTTGAAGGTCACCGCCCCCCGGATCGGGTAATGCACGCTGGCGGCCAGCATCGCCGCCGCCGCAGCTTCGTTCGCGTTGGCCTCGAAGCGGATGCCAAGCTCGCTCATCAGTTCCTCGGCATCGGCCAGCACATCCATCAGATGCGAGATCGGCGCCCCCTGATAGCCGCCAACATAGCCGACGCCGGTTTCCAAGAGCGCCTTGGTGATGGCGAGAATACCCTCTCCGGTGAAGGTCGCGCCGTCACCGAGCCGCAGATGCTCCACCTCTGCCTTGAAGGACCGTTCGGCCATGGATCGGGTACTCCTCAGAACTGGTGTTTGCGGATATTGGCCAGCATCTTTTGCAAGGTTGCCACGAAGGCGCAGCGCTCGGTTGCCGGGATGCTGCGGAACAGCCCGCGTTCGGCCGCGGCGAGATGCGGCCAGAGGGTTTCGAACGCGGCGCGGCCAGTCCCGGTGATGAAGACGCGGATTGCGCGGTTGTCAGCCGGATCCGGCTCCCGCCGGATCAGCCCCTCGGCATCAAGCTGGTCGAGCGCGCGCGAGAGCGTGCTTTGCTCGATCACGGTATGGACCGAAAGCTCGCGGATCGTCGGCCCCTCGATCACCGAAAGCGCCGCGAGGCTACGCAGCTTGGAGATGGTGAGGCCAAGCTTCGCAGCCTCTTCCCGAAGGCTCGCGTTGTAGCGCGCCATGATGCGGTTCATCAGATAGGGCGCGAAATTCTGCAACCCGATCTCGTCCAGCCTGCCGGAGAGGGTATCTGCCTCATCCGTCATGCGTCGGGTCTTTCCGCCGCATTGAAGCATGACCCGCCGCTGGACGGCAACGCGTCGAGGCGGCGGATCGTCTCGGTTTGGTTCATGGTCAGCACCGGCGCCGGGCCACCGGCTCAGCCCTTCGGCACCAGCGCCAGCGCCCGGATGGGCGAGCCGGTTCCGTTCTTGATCTTCAGCGGTGCGGCAATCAGGATCGCACCCTTGGCGGGCAACTTGTCCAGATTGGCGAGCGAGGCAAGGCCGAAGCGGTTGTTCGCGTGCAGCAGGTTATGCGCCGGGAAGGGCGGTGTCATGCCGCCAGCCAGACCCGCATCGGTGCCGATGCACTGGCTGCCCCAGCCGACGATCCCCTTGTCGATCAGATACTGCACGACCTCTGCCGTCGGACCGGGCGTATGCGGGCCGTTCGCGTCGGCATTGAGGAACAATCCCTCGTCGTGCGCGCGCCTGTCCCAGTCGCTGCGCAACACCACCCATTCACCGGGCCGGATCTCGCCATGCCGGGCCTCCCAGGCCTTCACATGGTCGATGGTCAGCAGGAAATCCGGATTTTCACCGCATTCCCTGCTGAAATCCAGCACATTGACGGGCGCGACAAGACGCTGCACGTCCAGCGTGTCGGTCGCGCCATCCGGGTAATCCCGACCGGTGATCCAGTGATGCGGCGCATCGAAATGGGTGCCGCTATGCTCGCCCAGTTCCAGCCAGTTCCAGGCCCAGAACGGGCCGTCCTTGTCATATTCGCTGATGCGGTGGATCTTCACCGGCGGCGTATCCTTCGCCAGTTCCGGCGGCAGTTTCAGCAACGGCGTTTCCGGCCCGAGAACCCCGGTGCAATCCACCACCGAGATTCCGCCAGCGGCGATCATCTGGGCAAGCTGACCCAGCACGGACTGAGAAGTCATCTGTCTTTCTCCCTCTTGGCGGCCGCATCTGAGCCGGCGACCGTCCGAATGGGGATTATTTTAGCCGGAAATACATGCAAATGCAAATATAATGCCACCGGGCGGAGCGAAGAAGATGGCGCGATCCCGACCTCGTGACGTGGCATCCGACGGGCGCCCATATAGACCCGACGGATCAGGAAGTTGATGTAGGCGACTGCAGCCGCTTGGCTTGCTCGCGTAGCTTGGTGGCGGAAACCCGGTAGAACTCCCGAAACCATCTGGAGAAGTGCGAGGCTGAGGAAAAGCCCGAAGCGAGGGCGATCTGGAAGATCGGCTGCTCGGTGTAAAGCAGGAGCTCCCGCGCATGTTCTATGCGCAGCGAGATGTAGTAGCGTGTCGGGGTCATGCCCAGATGCTGACGGAACTGCCGCTCGAGCTGGCGGGCGCTGACACCGGCCTGCTCGGCCATATCCTCGACATTCATGGGCGTTTCGATATTTCTCTGCATCATCCGCACGACCTTCTGGGTCGGCAGCGGCAAAGCTGCCATCTGCTGCAGCCGCCCGCCTTGCTGGTTCTCGTTCGAATCGCGGATGCGCTCATGGTGGAACTGATTGGCGACCGCCCGCGCCAGATTGCGGCCATACCTTTCGCCGATGATATGCAGCATAAGGTCCATCGCCGCCGTCCCGCCGGAGCAGGTCAGCCGTTTCCGGTCGATCTCGAAAAGGGTGCCGGTTGTGGTGACATTCGGAAAATCCTCCTCGAAGGCGAGGCGGTTTTCCCAATGGATCGTCGCGCGGTAACCATCGAGGAGCCCGGCCCGCGCCAGAAGGTAACTGGCGGTGGAAAGCGCGCCGATCATGAGCCCCTTGTAGGCGGCGCGGCGCAAGGCGGCGAGATAGGGTTTTTCGCGCATCGGGCTGACGCGAAGGCCACCGCAGATGAAAAGCGCATGGGCATCGTCCAGTGCGGTGGCGAATGGTCTCGCCGGGAAGGGGATGTTGCTTGAAGCCAGCACCGGCGCCCCGTCGATGCTGCACAGGCTCCAGCGGAACGCTTCCCGCCCGAGCAGCCGGTTGGCCGCACGAAGTGGCTCGATCGCCGAGGCAAGGCTCATCATCGACATGTCGTCGATCATCAGGAAGAGGAACGAAAGAGGCTCGGAGGCGCGCTCAAAAAGCATGGGCGGGAGTCACACAGATCATTGGAGAAAATACCCGGAGCGGAACTGCGCAAGCCACCGATCCGGTCCACCGACCCGGTGTCCCATTTGGCCGGGCACAGCGGTGAAGGGTTTGGTCGATCATCATCTGGCCGGGTATTCCGCCGGTGAACACCATATGTCGATCATCAAGCCCGGTCCGACACGGCTGGCCCAAGGCACCCGGAAATGCTACCGGCTCTTGCGACAGGCGGCAATGCCAAATGGACCCGTGCCGATTGCGTCGCCGACGCACAGATGATCGCGGCAGGTTCCGCCTCGCCCACGCCTTCGGCGCGCGGATCAGAACCCCTCCCCGGTTCGCGGTGGTCTTGCAGGCCGACGGCCCCCCAAGGGAAGGGCCGACCGGTCGAGCGAACAGTGCGCCGCCCCCTGCGATTTCCGAAATCTGGCCGGAATGTGTGACGCTCCACATCGGTTTTCCTCAGTTGCCCAAACCCTGTGCCAGCCGCCCCGAGCCCTGCGGTATCGACCCTCGGCTCAAGTGAACCGCGTGCGCTCGTATCTGCCTGGTTGTGCCCCATGTCTGCCTGGTTGCGCCCATATCCGCCTGTCCCGGCCCATGTAGCAGATATGGCGAAAATCTGATACTGAATGTCGGAAACATGGCCATTCATCAAGTTGATTGGGTAGTCAACTGGCAAAGTTGCCAAAATCAAGACGCTTCTGACCCGATTCGATCCGTGGCGGATGATGCATTCGGTTCGTCTGCGACGGGCAAGTTCTGAAAGGCCGGCTGTGAGACAGGTCCTAACCGAAGAAACCGTATGGATCCCGCTGTCGGATGGCTGCCGCCTTGCGGCACGGATCTGGCGCCCCGTGGCTCCGTCGAACGCCCCCGAGGCCCTGCCCGCCATCCTTGAGTTCATTCCCTATCGGCGCCGGGATCGTCACCGCGGCGACGACGCCTTCACCCATCCTGGTCTTTCGGCGCTTGGATATGTCTGCGTCCGGGTGGACATGCGCGGCTCGGGCGACAGCGACGGGCTGATGTATGACGAATACACCGCACCCGAATGGCGTGACGCCTGCGAGGTGATCGCCTGGATCGCGGCGCAGGACTGGTGCGATGGCGGGGTGGGAATGATGGGTCTCTCCTGGGGCGGGTTCAACGCGCTGCAGGTTGCGGCCTGCCGCCCGCCCGCCCTGAAGGCGGTGGTCTCGACCTGCGCCTCGGACGATCGCTATCGCGACGATATGCATTACATGGGAGGCTGCCTGCTGGGCGACAACCTCCAATATGGCTCGACCCTCTTTACCTGGCTTGCCACCCCGCCCGATCCGCTGATCGTAGGTGAGAAATGGCGGGAAATGTGGCGGGAGCGGCTGGAAGTGACCGAGCCTCCGGCGCTGCGCTGGATGCAGCATCCGATGCGCGACGACTATTGGCGTTCGGGCAGCGTGTGCGAAGACTACAGCCGGATCGAAGTCCCGGTTCTTGCGGTTTCCGGCTGGGCGGACGGCTATACCAATGCGGTAATGCGGCTTCTGTCGGGGCTGCCCGGACCACGCAAGGGGCTGATCGGTCCTTGGGGTCATGCCTATCCGCATGTGGCGAGCCCCGGCCCGTCAATGGACTTCATCGCCTGTCTCGGCCGCTGGTTCGATCACTGGCTGAAGGGCGCCGATCGCGGCCTGATGGACGAACCGATGCTCAGCTTCTGGCTTCAGGAGTCGGAACCGCCACAAGCCGCCTACAAGCAGCGCCGGGGCGGTTGGCTCGGCCAGCGCATCTGGCCGCCCGCGTCGGCGCCGCGGCTGGAGTTGGAGGCCAGGGTGGCGGGTATTCTTGCGCCGACCGCGGCAGCGGCGGTCCCCCTCGTTCCGCCGGTGATTGTCTCCGGACCGGCGGATGCCGGCATCGGCTCCGGCGAGTGGTGCCCCTATGGCTGGGGGCCTGATATGCCGGTCGATCAGCGCGAGGATGACGCCTGCGCCGCCTGTTTCGACACGCCGGAACTGGAGCGCGACGTTGTGCTTCTGGGCGGCGCCGAGATCGAGATCCACCTTGCCAGCAGCTTGCCCGAGGGCGTGCTGTCGGTGCGGCTGAACGAGATCGCCAGGGACGGCAGCAGCCGGCGCATCACCTATGGCCTCGCCAATCTGGCACTGAGCGACGACTATGCCACGCCACGCCAGATGCAGCCGGGCAAGGTCTTCACCGTCAGACTGCGGCTCAATGATGCGGCCTATCGCATCCCTGCCGGCCATTGCCTGCGTCTGGCCATCGGCAACGCCTGTTGGCCGTTGGCGACCGGCGTTCCTACCCCGCCCGAGTTGCAGATTCACGGGGCGCAACTCTCCCTGCCCCTTCTCGACGAGACCAACGCCATGCCCGCACCCGAGATGCGCCCCGCCGTCGTGCCCGCCTATCCGCAGTCGCGCGAGATCATCGCCCCCGAGCGGGGCCGCATCGCCATCGCCCACCATCCGGGCCGGGCCGAAACCACGGTCGATGTGGTGCGCAACCTCGGTGCGGTCGAGTTGGGCGATGTCGACCTTACCCTGCGCGCCCTCGGCACCGAGCGCTATACGATGCCGCGCAACCGGCCCGAGACCGCGCATTCCGAGACCGTCCGCCTTGCCGCCATGCGCCGTGAGAGCTGGAATGTCCGGGTCGAGACCAGAACCTCGCTCGCCTTCGAAGGCGGCAACTACCGCTTCACCGCAGTGATCGAAGCGTTCGATGACGAGGCACCGTTTTTTCGGCGCGAATGGGATGCCGCCGTTCCTCGGCCGATGGCGACACCGTGCGCCGCGAAAAGGCCGGGCGGGAACGACCCGGACGATCTTCACAAGAACATGACCAACAGGAAAGCATGACATGACATTTTTTTCTAAAGCTCACCTGCGTTCACTGACCGCAGGACTGCTGATCGCCTCGGGTCTCGGCTCGGTGGCCTCTGCGCAGGAGGTAGTGCGGATCGGGTTCCCGGGCCTGACCGAACAGGCGATGATGGGCCATATGGCTGCGCTGATCCTCGAGAAGAAGCTTGGGCTCCAGGTCGAGATCTCGGGCAATCTCGGCGGCACCGGTATCGGTCAGCAGGCCATCATCGAAGGCGCGCTGGACATCTTCCCCGATTACACCGGCGATGCCTTGTCCAACGTCCTGAAAGAAGCTCCGCTGACCGATCCGGCCGCCGCCTACGAGCGCGTCGCCTCGCAATACAAGGAAAAATACAACATCGTCTGGCTGGCGCCGACAAAGTTCAACAACACCTACGCCCTGGCCCTGAAAGCCGACCGCGCGGAAGAGCTGAACATCAACACCATCTCGGATCTCATACCCCATGCCGGCGAGTGGACGCTGGGCTCTTCGGTGGAGTTCGCCGGTCGTCCGATCGACGGCTACGCCGGCATGGCCAAGGCCTATGACCTCAAATTCGGTTCGGTCAAACCGATGGACGTCGGCCTGATGTATACCTCAATCGACGCAGGAGAGGTTGACGTCATCGTCGCTTTCGCCACCGATGCCCGCATCGGCAAGGTGGGCCTCAGGGTGCTGGACGACGACAAGTTCTTCTTCCCGGCCTATAATGCTGCAATCACCGTGCGCGGTGAACTTCTGGAGAAGCATCCGGAGATCGGCCCGGCGATCAACGAGGTCATCGGCGCCATCGACACCGAAACCCAGGTGCGCCTGAACGCCCGCGCCGACATCGACTATATCCCGGTCGAAGTCGTCGCCGAGGACTATCTGCGTGAAATCGGCGCCATCGAATAAGACGCGCCGTGCCTGATCAAAACGCCCGGCCCCGCGCGCTGCGGGGCCGGGTGACGTTTCGAAAGAATCCGCATGGACTATATCGTCGCCAACTTCGACCGCATCCTCGGCATCACCCAACGGCATCTCGAGATCTGCGGCCTGTCGCTCTTGTTTGCCATCGGGCTTGGCATTCCGCTGGGGATCATCGCCACCCGGATACAGCTTCTTCAGCCGCTGATCCTGGGCGGCGTCGCGCTGATCTATACCGTCCCGACCCTTGCCATGTTCGGCCTGATGATCCCGTTCTTCGGGCTCGGGCTGGTGCCGGCGGTGACCGCGGTGACGCTTTATTCCCTGCTGCCGGTCGTGCAGAACACCTATACCGGCATCATCAACGTCCCCCCACCTGCGCGTGAGGCCGCCCTTGGCCTTGGCATGAGCAGCACCCAGCTTCTGTGGCGGGTGGAGCTGCCGCTGTCGCTGGTGGTGCTCTCGGGTGGTATCCGCCTGGCGGTGGTGAACGCCATCGGCATCGGCACGCTGGCCTCGCTGATCGGTGCGGGCGGTCTGGGCGATCTCATCTTCCGCGGCATCTCGACCGTCTCGCCGACCGTGGTTCTGGCTGGCTCCATCCCGGTTGTCCTGATGGCGCTGGCGGCCGACTTCGGGCTCAAGCTGCTGGAGAGGACGATGACGCGCCGCCTCGGCCTCACCGGTGCGGAGGCTGGAAACTGATGTCCTTCCAGCAATATTTCGACATCTTCGGCGACCAGATCATCAGGCTGACGATCCGGCACATCCTGCTGTTCCTCATCGCCTTCGCCGCTGCGGCCCTTCTGGGTGTGGTGATGGGAATTGCGATCTATCGCGTCCGGGTGCTGCGCTTCCTGCTGCCCATCGTCAATATCCTGCAGACGGTGCCCGAGATCGTGCTGCTTGCCCTCGCTATCCCCTTCCTCGGCATCGGCTACACCGGCGCGCTGGTGCCGCTTCTCGTGAAGGGCATACTGCCTGTGCTGCAGAACACCGCCGGCGGCCTGCAAAGCGTGCGGCCCGAGTTGAAAGAGGCCGCCACCGGCATCGGCATGTCGAAGGCGCAGCTTCTCTTCCGGGTCGAGTTGCCCAGCGCCCTGCCGATCATCCTTGCCGGAATGCGGATTTCCGCAATCATGCTCGTCTCCGTCATCACCCTCACGGCCTATATCGGCGTCGAAAGCCTCGGCACCCTGATCCTTCAGGGAATCTCCCGGATGGACAGCAACCCGCTGATCGTGGGCTCCGGCCTTTCGGCCCTGCTTGCCGTGCTTGTCAATCAGATCATGATCTTTCTCGAGCGCAGGGCGTTGCGCAGAACGGGGGGCCGCCCATGACCACTGCCGCTATCGAATTCAAATCTGTCACCAAGCGCTTTCCAAAGACCGATCACCCCGCCGTGGACCGGATCGACCTCAGGATCCATCGGGGCGAGACCGTCGCGCTGATCGGAGCTTCGGGTTGCGGCAAGACCACCTCGCTCAAGATGATCAACCGTCTGATCGAGCCCACGGAGGGCAGTATCCTTGTCAACGGACAGGACATCCGCCACCTGCCACTCCTGTCGTTGCGCCGCTCGCTGGGCTATGTGATCCAGCATGTGGGCCTTTTTCCCCATATGACGGTCGCGGCAAATATCGCGGTGGTCCCGAAGCTTTTGAACTGGGACAAGGCGCGGATCACGAGGCGGGTCGATGAACTCCTCGAAATGGTTCACCTGCCGCCGGCGGAATTCCGCGACCGCCGCCCCTTAGACCTTTCCGGGGGCCAGCAGCAGCGCGTCGGCGTGGCCCGGGCGCTAGCGGTCGATCCGCCGATCCTGCTGATGGACGAACCCTTCGGCGCGCTGGACCCGATCACCCGCACCAGCCTGCAAAACGAGATCCTCGACATCCAGCGCAAGCTGCGCAAGGCCATCGTGATCGTCACGCATGACATGGAAGAGGCCGTACGGCTGGCCGATCGTATCGTGGTCATGCAGGCGGGCGGGATCGTTATGGACGCAAGCCCGAGCGACATCCTGCTGAAACCCGCCACGCCCTTTGTGGCCAGCCTTCTGGGCGACAGCCGGATGATCAAGCTGTTGCAGACGCTGAAAGTGGGCGATCATGCCACTGCGGGCAATTGCGGCGGCGCCCCCGAACTGCCCGCCAGCGCCAGCCTGCACGACGCGCTCAACCTTTTTCTCGAGACCGGCGCCGATACGATTGCCGTGCGCGGCGGCGGGGCTATGGCCGCCTGCCTGCGGCGTGATCAGCTTTTCAGCATTGCCGGGGAGGCCTGAGCCATGGCACGCCACATCACGCTTGCTCTGGATCAAAGCGCCGTTGCGGGAAGCGAGGAAGACGACCTCCGCCGCCTTGCCGCCCGAGCGGCCGAAGCGGCGAGCCTCGGGTCCGATCTGCTTTTGCTGCCGGAACTGGATTGGGGCGGCTACGGTAGCGTCGATGCCAGCCGCGCCCGGGCCCTGAGCCAAGAGGAATTGCAGGCGCGGCTCGCCCCCGTCGCTACGCGGCAGCGGCTGGATATCGTCATCGGCTATGGCGAACGCGAGGGGGAGGCGATCTACAACTCCCTGCTCTGGGTCGGGAATGACGGCGAGATCGTCGCCAATTACCGCAAGCTGCATCTCTGGGGCGATTACGAGAAGGCCGTTTTCACGGCCGGCAAGACCCGTCCGCCACTGATTGCGCGCCATGGTCTCAATTTCGGACTGCTGATCTGCTTCGACCTTGATCACGCCGTGACGGCGCAGGATCTGGCCCGCCGCGGCGCGGATGTGATCCTCGTCTCCAGCGCCACCTGCGCCCCCTTCCACATGGTGCCTCTCATCCAGGCACCCGCCCGCGCCTATGAGAACGCCGTCTTCCTCGCCTTCTGCAACCGCAGCGATACGGATGGCGAAAATCCCTTCATCGGGGAAAGCCGCGTGCTCGCCCCCGATGCCTCGATCCTCGCCGCCAATGACGCACGCGAGGCACAGATGATCCGCGCCCGCATTGCCCCGGCAGATTTCGCGGATTGGCGAAGACGCTACAGCTATCACGATGCCTTGCGCCGCGACATCTATCCTGCGCCGTGACGGGCGCCGCCTCCCCATTCTTTCCAGGACCACATCAGATGACAGCCGAGCAGACAGATTTTCCGCATCAGATCCGCGAGATCGAGAACCTCTGGATCCCGATGCCCGACGGCACAAGGCTGGCAGCCCGCGTCTGGATGCCGGCCGATGCCGCAGAGAACCCGGTCCCCGCAATCCTTGAACTGATCCCCTACCGCAAGCGCGACGGCATGTCGCGCCGGGACGAACGGATGCACCCGTGGTTCGCCGGCCACGGCTATGCCGCAATCCGCGTCGATATCCGCGGATCGGGGGAAAGCGAGGGCATCCTGGCGGACGAATATACGGCGCAGGAACAGCAGGACGGGCTCGCCATCATCGACTGGCTGAGCCGCCAGCCGTGGTGTTCGGGCGCCGTCGGGATGATCGGCATTTCCTGGGGCGGCTTCAACGGGCTGCAGATCGCGGCGCATCGCCCGCCGGCGCTGAAGGCCATCGTCACCGTCGGCTCCACCGATGACCGCTATGCCGATGACGTGCATTATATGGGCGGGGTCGAGCTCACCGCGAACTTCACCTGGTCGCAGACGTTTTTTGCCGACCTCACCCGTCCGCCGGATCCGCTGCTGGTCGGCGGGAAGTGGAAAGAGATGTGGCTCAAGCGTCTGGAGAAGGCGAACTTCTTCCTGCGGGAATGGATGTCTCACCGCACGCGTGACGATTACTGGCGGCACGGCTCTGTCTGCGAAGATTTCGACCGGATCCAATGCGCCGTCTTTGCCGTGGGCGGCTGGGCAGATTCCTATACCAACGCCGTGGGTCGGCTGCTGCGCGGGCTGAAAGCGCCGGCGCTCGGGCTGATCGGGCCCTGGGGCCATGACTATCCACATACGGCGGTGCCGGGGCCTGCGATCGGCTTTCTGCAGGAGTGCCTGCGCTGGTGGGACCACTGGCTCAAGGGGCTCGATACCGGCATCATGGAGGAGCCGAAGCTGCGCTGCTGGCTGCAAGAGAACCTGTCCACCGACCCGATGCATGAACTGCGTCAGGGCGAATGGCTGGGTCTCGATACCGCCCGACAGGGCACGGACCTGAAGCTCTGGCTCAGCCCCGGCGGTCTCGTCCCCACGCAACAGCCCCATGCCGCACCGGTTCAGGTCGACACCCCGCAGACGCTGGGCTGGACCGCAGGCGAATGGTGCGCCTACGGGGCCTGCGCCGACCAACCAGCCGATCAGGCGGTGGAGGATGGTCTCTCGGTCATCTTCGACAGCGCACCGCTGACGGAAGCGCTTGAGGTTGCAGGCACGCCGCGGCTGCGGCTGCGGCTGGCCTCCTCCACCGCCGCCGGTCAGGTGATCATGCGGCTCAATGAGGTGGACGCGCGGGGCCGCTCGACCCGGGTCACTTACGGCGTGCTGAATCTCGCCAGCCGCGAGGGCTTTGACCGGCATGTGCCGGTGGCGCCGGGCGAAATGATGGAGATCGAGGTGACGCTCTGCGATGTCGCCTATCGCTTCCAGCCCGGCCGGCGCATCCGCGCTGCGGTCTCCACCACCTATTGGCCGATCGTCTGGCCGGCAGAGCAGCCCTTCGCGCTGACGCTCGACTGCGCAAACTCGGCTCTGCTCCTGCCGCGCCTGGACCGCGCCAGCGTCAGCCCACGCCCGGTAACCTTCGAGCCGCCCATCGCCTCGGTCGCCCAAGTGCGGGAGCAACTGCTGCCCGGGGAAATGAGCCGTGAGCTGAAACGCGACTTCCTCACCGGCGAAGAGATCATGACCGTGGTTGTCGATGACGGGTTGCAGCGGCTCGCCCCGCACGGGTTGGAGGTCGGGCGGCGCTGCGTCGAACGCTACGGCATCCACCCCGACGATCCCCGCTCGGCCTGGGTCGAGGCGGACTGGACCATGACCCTCGGCCGCGGTGACTGGCAGATCCGCACCGAGGTGCGGTCCTCCATACGCCGCACCGCAGATGGGCTCGAGACCCGCAACTGCGTTACCGCCTATGAGGGCGACACCCGCGTCTTCCACCGAGAGGAATGAACGCCAGGGCCTCGCCCCTGCACAGCCGGCGACACGGGAAATAAAGGCCCCCCTGCGGGTGCCTTTATCTTGTCCCGGATATCCCCGGCTCCGCCCCACAAAGGATGTGGAGTCCGCACAGCCGCCGTACGGAGAGTGCGGAACGGGTGGAGGTCAGATCCCGCGCGGCAGTCCGTCACGCTCCATCGTCTCGCGCAGCGAGCGGGGGCGCATGTCTGTCCAGACCTTGTTGATATGCTCAAGGCAGGTGGCCTTGTCACCGCGCGTTCCGTCATGCTCCCAGCCTGCGGGCACATCCTTGCCTTCCGGCCAGATCGAATACTGGTCTTCGTGGTTTTTCACGACGAGATATTGCGGTTCGGTGGTCATGTGAAACCTCTCAGGTTTGGGGATGATCGGATATGGACGGTAGCTGACTGGCCGCCTTCAGCAAGCCGGTCAGGGTAGCCAGAACATCGGATTCGTATTGGTGCAGGAAGAAGTGCCCGCCTTCGAACCAGTGAACCTGCCCGAACTGCGCGGTTTCCCGCTGCCAGCCAATCAGGTTCTCGGGTTCGACCCTCTCATCCTGCCGCCCCGCAAAGACATGCAGGGTGGGTTTCAGGGCGAGGCCGGGACGGTAGGAATAGCCGTGCAACATGGCGAAATCGGCACGCAGAGCGGGCAGCACGATCTCGAGCAACTCGGCATGGGACAACACTTCCTCGGGTGTGCCGCCCAGATCGCGCAGCCGTTCCAGAAACTCCGGCTTCGGCAGATCGTGCAACGCCTCGCGATCCAGCGCCCCTGGCCAACGGCAGCCCGAGGCGACCATCAGCCGGGGTAAGCGCAAATGCATCAGCGTGCAGACCCGCGCCACTTCCAGCGCCAGAACTGCTCCCATCGAATGGCCGAAAAAGGCGAAATCCGACGCCCCGTCAGCCGATATCGCGGCGGCGATCTGCATGACGGCCTGGCGCATCTCGCGCAGCGGAGGCTCAAGGGGTCGCTGCCCGCGACCGGGCAGGCTGATCACCGAAAGCTCGATCTCCGGGCCGAGTCCGGCCGACCAGGGCAGAAAGGCCGCCGCATTGCCGCCCGCATAGGGAAAGGCATAAAGCCGCGTTCGCGCGCCCGGTTTCGGGACACGGATCAACCAGGGAGAGTTCATGCCGCTGCCCCCGTCACCTGGCCATCAGCCAGTTTCACCACCCGGTCCGCGACCCCGAAATAGGCATCGTCATGCGTGATGACGATGACCCCTTTGCCGCGCGCGCGCAATTCGGGCAGCAGATCGTTATAGAACACGGCCTTGAAGGCGGGATCCTGATCAGCGGCCCATTCGTCGAACACATAGAACGGGTGATCCTCAAGATAGGCCGAGACCAGGGCCAGTCGCTTGCGCTGTCCGGTGGAAAGCTCGGTTGTCGAGAGGCAGCCATTCTCGACCCGAACCTTGTGGGCCATCTGGAAACGCCGGATGAAGTGGCGGGCCCGCTCCTCCATCTGCGGATCATCCCGGCCCGGCAACTGCGCGAACAGATGAAAATCCGAGAAGACGGCGGAGAATGCCTGACGGTAACCCGACCGGGCGCCATCCACCAACACGGTGCCATCCACGACGATCCGCCCCTTGTCGGGGGCATAGAGCCCGCAAAGCAGCAGGGCCAGTGTGGTCTTGCCACTGCCGTTTCCGCCCAGAAGGAACAGGATTTCGCCGCGTCGCAATGTCAGATCAACGGGTCCGAGGGTGAACACCCCGTCCTCGGCATCGGAGTGATAGCTGTGGGTCACACCTTGCAGCGCGATCACCTCGGGCTGCATCGGCTGCGGCGGCGGAGCCTCGCCTCCGGGCAGGTCGGCGGCCAGTTGCGAGATGCGGCCAAGTGCTACGGCAGACTGGCGCAAGGGCGGCAGGCAGATCAGGATCTCCGAGACCGGCTTGACCAGATATAGCAGGATCAGCACGACCGACAGCAACTCCGACGCGGCAAGCCCCGTCGGCCCGAACAGGACCAATCCGATCACCAGATAGAACAGGCTGTTGCCGATATTGGTGACCCAGACATAGGACGACATCGCCCCCACAAACTCGCGCGCGACAGCCGCAGCCGCAGGACCGAGGATCTGGTCGAGGAACTGCCCTCCCCGGCGATGGTTCAGTTGCAACTCCTTGCTGCCCTCGATCAGCGCGCGCTGATGGATATAGAGATCGTCGATATGCGCCCGAAGCGTTGCCAGCCGGCGCAGCGGCCTGCGCTCGGCCAGACGGAACCCCGTAGCGCCGATGGCCAGGCTGGCCAGAACCCCGAGAAAGACCCCCGTATTCAGCATGGCAAGATAGGCGAAACAGCCAATCGTCATCAGGATATTGCCGAGGATCAGCGGGATCAGCTGCACCGAACCGGCGAAAGCATCAATGTCGCGGGTGAGGATCGTCAGCAGCGGCTGCCGCCCGATCTGTTGCAGCCGCAAGTACGGCGTGGCCAGCAGGCGACGCCCGAGCGACAGGCGCAGATCAAGCACAACCTTCTGGGTCAGGGCGATCAGCCGGGTTTCCGACAGGATCCGCAGCCCCATCTGCGCGGCGGCGGCACCGAAGAACCACAAAGCGAGGGACGGGTTGCGGGCTTCGGCCTTCAGAGCAAGGTTGATCAGCACCGCCATTGCCGCCGCCGCCCCGCCGCTGGCCAGCCCGAGCAGGACCGCGAAGGCGGCCTGGCGCGGCGCGGCGCGGAAAAGATGGACCATCAGGGCATTCATGGCGCCACCAGAACCAGGGTCATCACTTCGCTCCGATCCAGCCGGAAGCTGGCTTGAAAATCCTGCGCATCCTGCGCGAGATGCAGTCGATCGGCGGAAATGCCGGTCAGCATGACATCGTGGAATTCCAGGATGCGCGCGTGTCGGGCAGAGATCGCCTTATAGACCGCCTCCTTCGCCGAAAAGACCAATGTGAGGAATCCGGCGAAGCTCATTGTTCCGGGGCGCAACGCCGCTTCGGCGGCGGTCAGGATCATCGGCGCCAGGGATCTGGCCTGATCCTCGGGCATGACGGTTTCGCAATCGACACCAAGACCGGCATGATCACGGCTGACTGCGGCGACAACGCGGCTGTCGCTATGGCTGATCGAACCCGCAGCTCCGTCGGGCCAGACCGGCGCGCGCCCGTTCAGGCCCAGAACCTCCGGCAACCCGGCCGCCCGCAGCGCGAGGGATGCGCAGATGCGGCCTGCCAGATATTCGCTCTGCCGTTTTGGCACGGCATCCCGCAATGCCTCGGGCAGGCGGGCCAACGCCGGCCCGAGCGGATCACCAAGATGCAGCAACTCGCGCACCGGGCCGGGGCGGAAACGCCCCTCCCGCCAGAACAGACCGGAGAGACCAAACGGGTTCTCGGTCAGCAGTGGGAAAAGGGTCATGCCGCCACCAGGTAGGGGAAGGCCGGCGTGGTCAGCACCTGCCGCAGACGCGTAATGCCGGCAGGGCTCCGGTCGAGCTCCGGCTGGTCCATCGCCAGCCGGTCGAGGATTACGCGCATCGGCGTAACACCGTCACAGGCGGCATGAACAGCCCGCGCCACCGGATCGGCGGGCAGCGCCGGCACCGGCCATTGTCCGGAATGGCCGCTCTCGGTGTAGCGCTGATCGACACCCAGCACGAAGCTGCGCACCGGAGTTGCCGCGTGCCGGAAGCATTGCGCCATGAAGGCCGCGTTGATCTCGGCCCGACTGGGACGGCTGCCCTGCCTTTGCACGTAGAACCAGAGCATCGGAGAAGCTTCCTGCATCAGCAGATTAGCCACCTGCCAGCGCGCCAGATCGTCCAGCTTGTCGAAGGCCTCCCGTGTCTGCCCCTCCGGCAGGGGTGGATCCCAATTGAACCGGCCCGAAAGCTTGTCGAACTGGTTCAGACAGGGTTGCAGAAGCTGCAACCCGACGCGCTGGCACATCGCCGCAAGACTTTGCACGGTATAGCTGTATTCGACAGGTTGCAGCAGAGAGTCCGCCACCGCAGGCTCCGGCAGATCGCGCTGTGCCGCCAGAAAGCCCGCCATGCTGCCGGGCAGGCGGCCATCCGCGATCAGATCGCGGGTCATCGCGAGTTCGGTTTCGAGCAGGCCCTGTTGGCCACCCGAAAGCAGGCGAATGGCCTTTTGATAGGCGGTGGTATGCTGACGATGATAGAAGTTGTAGACCATCAATTCCATCACACCGTCCGGCTTCAACGCCCGGGCCAGCATGTCCAGCGGACGCTCGGGATCGGCATTGTGATGGATGACGCCGGTGCAGATCACGTGATCGAACCGCTCGTGGTGAAGCGGATCGTTCAGGCTGGCCTCCTCCAGCGTCAGATTAGCAAGGCCCAGTTGATCGGCGGTATCGCGCGCCACCTGCAATGAACGTGTCGAGACATCGGTGCCCAGAACCTGCGCACCCGGAAAGCGCAGGGCGGTAAGCACGGCCTGGTTGGTGCCGCAGCCCGCCACCCAGATCTGCGCATCGGGCGGCACTCTGCGGCCGCTGAAATCGCCCAGTTCCTGTGCGATGAAGCGCGGCAGGAAGGTCGGGTCCATGAGCATGGGCAGCATCATGGGCAGCCAAGGGTAGTTGAACCGGCCGTAGAAATCCCGGTTGATCCGGTCGATCTCTGCCGCGCTCCTATTGGGACTGGCATTGAACAGGTCGCCGTTGCCCGTCATCGGTTCACCTCAAGCGCGGGTTGCAGGTTGTTGATCACTTCAGACAGGGCCGTCAGCTCCGGCGGCTGAAGGATCGAGAAATGATCCCCCCGCAGCCGGACCACGCGCGCCCCGGGCGCCAGTTTCAGCCAGGCCTCGCTCCTCTGGGCGACCTGCCCCTGCCCTTCCGCAAGGATCAGGCAGGTGGGCGGCGCGGCAGCGGGCAGCGGCAGGGGTACCCAGGCAGCCATAGCGCGGCTGTTGCGCGAGAAGGCCCGTCCAAGCCGCAACAGATAGGGGTTGGAGGGGGCAGCATCGCCGGGCACAAGGCCCAATTGCTTGCGATGGGTGATCTCGGCCAGGAAGGCCGCCTCAGCCCGCTGCGGATCGGCCTGCCCCGTCGCCTGCGGCATCGGCGGGTCGATCAGAGTCAGATCAAGTACACGCTCCGGCGCGGCCCTTGCCATGGCGAAGGCGATCAGCCCGCCGAATGACCAGCCTGCCAGCGAGAACCGACCCTCGATCTGCCGCAGATAGGCACGGGCGCGGCTGTCGATATCCTGGTCGGGTGCAGCGGGATCGCCCAGAACCGCGTCTTCGATGGCGAGTACCTGGCGGCCCGGCACCACCTGCGCCGCCAGGCCGCGATAGGAGACGACATCGCCGCCGATGGGATGGATCAGCACCATGGGCGGCCCCATGCCTTCGCGCAGGATGACCGGACCTTTCGCCACCGCCGGCGCCGCGACGGCAGCCTTCACGGCGTTCACCGAAAACGGGCCCGACAACAGGCTGGCGGGCAGATCATGCCCCAGTTTCGCAAGCACATCCAACACGTCCAACCCCAGCAGGGAATCGCCGCCCAGATCGTAGAACGAAGCCTCCGGGTCGATCTCGTCAAGGCCGAGGAACCGGGCGAAGATTTCAGCGATGCCACCGGGCTCGGCAGGCGCCACGGGTGGAGAGGCCGCAAGCTCGGAGGCCGACATGGCCCGCAAGCTGGCGAGCGGCAGCGGCGAGACAATGAGACGGGGCAGACCCAGCCGAAGGGCGTGATGGAACACCTGCCACCCCTCGGCCTCGGAAAGCGCGCCCTCGTCCAGAGAGCGGGCAAGATCGGTCATCTTGCCGCTGCCCTGCGCAAGCCGGGCCGACATGCCGATCCCGCGCCAGGCGGGCCAGTTCACCGAAAGAAGCTGCGGCCCTGTGGACGCGGACCAACCCTCGGCCCGGGCGTCGAGCCAGGCATTGGCAGCGGCGTAGTCAGCCTGCCCCGCCACACCGACAACGGCGGAAAGCGACGAGCAAAGCAGGATGAAATCCTCGGTCAGCGGCGCAAGATGATGCAGGATCGCCTCTGTCCCATCACGCTTGGGTGCAAGTGTTCCGACGAGCGACTCGGGCTGCATCAGTTGGACCGCGCCGCCACCGGGCAGCCCGGCGGCATGGATGATCCCGACGAACCGCCGCCCGTCGAGCCCGCGCGCGAAGGCCGCCATTGCGGCGCTGTCGCTGACATCAAGCACGAGGCCGGTTGCGCCTTCGATGGTCCGCCCACTGCGCGAAGCAAGGATCACCTCGGTGCCCGGCACCTGAAGGATGCAGCGCGCCAGGGATTGCCCGATGCCGCCACTGCCGCCGGTGATCAAATAGCGGCCCGGGCGGATCGCCAGCCCGCTGTCAGGCGGCGCTTCGACTTCGCCCGTTGCGGCTTGCCACAGTTTGCCACGCCGTAGCGCCTGCTGGACAAATCCGCTGCCCTGAAATGCAGGCAGTGCGGCAGCGGCATCGGCATCGGCCGCGATCAGCCGCAATGCGAGCCCCGGCAATTCCGCCGCAACCGCGCTCAGGAAGCCCGACAGCATCGCCAGATCAGGTGGCAGACCGCCATCGGCATCGGGGCGAACCACCAGCGTCAAGGTCTGGCCCACCCGGCTGAGGGCGGCGCCCCGCTCCCGCAGGAGCGGCAACAGGATTGCAGGCCAGCCCGCATCCAGTTCAACAACCGGCCCGGCAGCCCCGGTCTGCGGAGCCGGGCGACAGGGTTGCCTTTGCCAGACCGGCACCCGGAACCAGTGTTGCCAGGGCAGACGCCGAACCTCTGCCTCGGGCTGCCTGTCTGGCAGAGCCGAGGGGTGGACATGATCCGTCAGATCGAAGGGCATCGGCGGCAGATCCCAGGCCGCCGGGACATCCGGCTGCGGCAGGTTCCGGGCAGAAAGCCCGGCCAGCCAGGCATCGGCCAGCGCCTTTGCTCCTTGCGGAGCCGGCCCGGCCCGTAGCGCCGGGCTGACCGGCTGAAGGCAGTGCAGCAAGGTGATCGCCTCCTCCACCGTCGTGCAGCAGATCGCAGCGCGAAAGGTGGAATCCCGCGCGCTGCGCAGGCAGGCGGCGGCAAGGCCGGACAGGCTGGCCCCTTGTTCCAGCCGCCGCGCCAGCGACAGCGCATGGGCGCGCATCAGCGCCTCTGTGCGCCCGTGTAAAAGCAGCGCCTGCGATCCTCCCGCCGGGAATGCCATGTGCGGACCGGCCGGCGGAGGCGGGGGAGCCAGCACGAGATGGGCATTGGTGCCCCCCATGCCGAAGCTGGAAACCGCCGCGTAGGGCCGGTCTTCCGGCCAGGGCGCAGCCTGCCGCTGCACCCGCAGCGGCAGGCGGGCGAAGTCGATGGCCGGGCTTGGCGCATCGAAGCCAAGCGTCGGCGGCAAGGTCCTGTGCAGAAGCGACAGCACCACCCGGATCAAACCGGCAATCCCGGCCCCCGCCCCCATATGGCCGATCTGGCTTTTCCCCGAGCCGATGGCACTGGCACCCTGCGGCCCGGGCCCATAGGCCTCACTCAGAGCCTCGACCTCGATCGGATCGCCAAGCGCGGTGGCGGTTCCGTGAGTCTCGACATAGCCCAGCCGGTCGGCTCCGATACCCGCCTGCGTCATGGCGGCACGGATCACCGCTGCCTGCCCTGTGGCGGAAGGGGCAGTGAATCCGACCTTGTTGCTACCGTCATTATTGATTGCCGAGCCTTTGATAACCGCCAGAACGCGGTCCCCGGCCTCCAGCGCCGCCGCCAGCGGGCGCAGCACCACCAGCCCCCAGCCATTCGCCGGCACGGTTCCGTTCGCTGCGGCCGAGAAGGGCGCGCAGCGGCCATCGGCCGAGAAGATATGCCCCGGCTGATGCTGATATCCCTCCAGCGTCGTCAGCGAAACGTTGCACCCGCCGGCCAGCATCACCTCTGCCTCGCCGGCCCGCAGCGCCTGACAGGCCTGATGCACCGCGACCAGCGAACTGGAACAGGCGGTTTGCACCGTCAGCGCCGGGCCGCGCAGATCAAGCAGATGCGCGATGCGGCTGCCCAGAAAATCCTTCTCGTGCAGCAGCGCCAGCCCATAGGCCGACAGGTCTTCCGCGCCGTTGCGCAACAGCATCTGCTGATAGGTGTTTTCGCTGCTGCCCACGATCAGGCCGATGCACTGCCTCGCGGCATCCAGACCGGCATGATCGAGTGCCTGCACCGCCCCCATCAGCAGCTGCCGTTGCTGCGGGTCCATCAGCCGGGCTTCGCGTGGCGAAATGCGAAAATACTCCGGATCGAAAGCCGTTGGCCGCTCGACGGAAGAGACCGCATTCACATGGCCCGGCCCCTCCGACGGACCATGGCGGATCGCCGAGCGCCCCTCGCTGATCAATTGCCAGAACTCCGCAATATCCCCGGCCCCCGGCAAGCCGGCCGCCATGCCGATGATCGCGATATCGGCGGCGGCGGCGTCTCCCGCCGCTGCCGGAAGCACCGTGGCGGGGAGCGACGCCCGCGCTGCGGGAGCCTGCGACATGTCGATATGGCCTGCCAACTGCGCCAGCGTCGGAAGCCGGAAGAAATCCACCAGGGCAAGATCGGGGGCAAGTTCCTGCCGGGCCAGCGCATGAATCTTCATCAGCGCCAGAGATCCGGCCCCAGCGTCGAAGAAGTGCTGATCCGGCTCCAGGCCATGGCCCAGAACCTGCGTGAACAAGGTGGTCAGACGGGCGAGTGTGTCACTCGCCCCGGCCGCCATGACCGGACGGACGGCATGCGGCGGCTGGGCCAGACCCGCGATCAACGCAGCCTTGTCCAGCTTGCCATTCCGGGTCAGCGGCATCGCCGCCACGCCGATCAACCGGGAGGGGCGCATATGGGAAGGCAGAGTTGCCGCCAGATGCTGTTGCAGATCGGCAGCCGACGGCGTGCCGGAGAAAAAGCCCAGAAGCTGACCTTCGTGCAGCAGCACTGCCGCCGCTTGCACACCCGCCACCGCGCAAAGTGCGCTTTCCACCTCGCCCGGCTCGATCCGGTAACCGTTCAGCTTCACCTGCTCGTCGTAACGCCCGAGATAGGCCATGTCACCCGAGGGCAGGCGGATCGCCCGATCTCCGGTGCGGTAGCAGGACAGGCCCGAGACGGGCGCGAAGCGGGTTTGCGTCAGATCGGGGCGGTTCAGATAGCCCTGCGTCACGCAGACGCCGCAGATCACGATCTCGGCCTCCTCGCCGATTGCGGCCCCGGTGCCGTCCGGGCGCATCAGGCGGATTTCTGCGCCCTGTATCGGACGCCCGATCACCATGGCGCCGCGCCAGTCCGGGATGCCCGCCGCGCGGCTGGCCCAGGCCGTGATGCAACCAACGGTCGCCTCGGTGGGACCGTATTCGTTGACGATCTGCGCGTTCGGCAGAACCTCCAGAACGGCCTGCACCAGATGGGTCGGCAATTGCTCGCCCCCGACCACCAGAAGATGGCCCGCTGTGCCGCGCCTCCCCGCCGCATATGACAGGAAAGCCACCAGATGCGAAGGCGTCAGCTTGAAAAGCTGCGGCGTGGCGCCGAGGACCAGATCGGTCAGCGCCACCAGATCGGCAGCAGGAAGAATGGTCGCCGGAAGGCCTGCGCAGAGCGGACCGATCAGGCTGGTGACCGTCGCATCGAAATTCAATGAGGTGCTGACAACGGCGCCCTGCAGGGGATAAGGCGCGAAATAGCATTCCTCGACGTGATCAAGATAGTTGGCAAGCGACCGATGATTGACGCATACCCCCTTTGGCTGTCCGGTCGAGCCCGAAGTATAGATCACATAGGCCATGGCCTCCGGCGTCTCTGTCGGCCAAGGGTAGCCGCCGGAGTGGCCCGATGGCTGCACCACCTGCACTTCGGGTGAAAGGCCGTCACCGTTTTCGGCGATCACCAGCCGCAGGCCCGCATCCCCAACGATGAAGTTGCGCCGCTCGGCTGGATAATCCGGATCCAGCGGCACATAGGCCGCCCCCAGCCGCAGAATCGCCAGCAGCCCGACCAGCAGCGAAACCCCGGGCCGGAGCGACAGGCCGATCCGGTCTCCGGCGCGGGCGCCACGGCGATGCAGCGCGGCAGCCAGTGCGCCGGACCGTCGGTCCAGTTCGGCAAAACTCAGGTGGTCCGCACCCGAAATCGCCGCCGGCGCATCCGGCCAAAGCGCGATGGCCCGGCCGATCCGTGCCATCATCCCCGGCTGATCCGCCAGATGCGACGGCGACGGGATGCGCGCAGCGACGGCCCGGGCGGTCTGGGCAAAAAGCGTCTCGATCCGGTCCACGGCCACTGAATCGAACAGGGCCAGATCATGCTCGATCTGGCAGGCCAGCCCGGCTTCGGTCACAGTTGCAAACAGCGTGAGGGGAAAACGCGGATCCACCTCGACCGGCGCGACAAAACGGGCAGGCAGGCCGGGCAAACGGTAATCGGTGTTTTCCAGCACGAACATCGTTTCGAACGGCGCGCCATGCTGTCCTGCCGCCCGCAGATCGGCCACCAGATGGTCATAGGCCACATCATGCGCCAGACGCATGGCCTGCACCTCGGCATCGACCCGGGCGAGCAGGTCTTCAAGACTTGCCGACGGATTCAGATCAAAGCGGCAGATCTGGGTATTGACGAACATCCCCACCACGGCCTCGTAGCCCTGCGGACGCAGCCCGACCGGCAGCCCGATGGAAAGCCGCGTGCCATGGCCCGCACGCCAGAGCGACAGCGCATAGACCCCGATCAGCACCGAAAACAGCGACTGCCCGCGCGATTTCGCCAGATCCTGAAGCGCCGTCAGCACCGGATGCGGCAACAGGAAGTGCCGGATGCGCCCGGACATCGGCGCCGGAAGATATACTGCCGCGCCATGACGCTGCGGGGCAGCACCGAGCGCACGAACCCGGCCTTGCCGCCGCGCCTGATAGTCCGGGCCAGCAAATCCCGCTGCCTGATGCGCTGGATAGCCCGAATAGTCCGGGGCGGGCGGCAGGGACCGGCCGCCATAAAGCGCCGCCAGATCGGCAAGAAGCATATTCAGCGAGGTGCCATCCACTACGATGTGGTGGAAATTGAGCAGCAGCCTCCGGCCGATCACACCCGCACGGAGCAGACACCCCGAGGCCAGATCGAAAGGTGTTGCAAAGAAGGCGGCCTCGCTGTCCGGCCTCTCCAACAGGATGGCCCCGGGGGGGACGATCTGCACCTGCAATGCCCCGTCCATCTCGGCAAAGCGGGCACGCAGCACGGCGTGGCGGGCAGAGAGATCCGACAGCGCCCGCAGCATGGCCGCTTCGTCGATGACGGTTTCAAAATCGAACCGCAGCGGGATCGAATAGGCCGTCGATCCGGGTTGCATCTGCTGTGCCAGCCAGAGCCCCCGCTGCTCGGATGCCGCAGGATAGCACGAGAGCGGCGGCGGCAGGACGGACGGCCCAACGGCTTTCGCAGCCTGCAGCACATCGGCAAGCGGCTGATCCGAAAGCAGATCGACAAGGCTGATCTGCAAGCCACTGGTGCGCCACTCCGCCACCAGCCGGGCGGCGGTCAACGAATCCCCACCGAGCTGCAAAAGGCTCTGCCCAGGGGGAATTTCGCCGTCCCACGGGCGGGCCTCGGCTGCCGTCAAGGCCTGCCGGTCCAGCTTGCCATTCGCGGTCAACGGCAGGCGCGCCAGAAAGGTAATGCTCTGCGGCACCATATATTCGGGCAGAACCGCCCCGAGATCGCGCCGCAGATCAGTCATGGTCAGGCCGGGCTCCGCCACGACGAAGGCGCAAAGCCTGCCACCCTGCACTGCGGCAACCGCCTGACTGATGCGGGGATCGGCCAGCAATCGCGACTCGATCTCCGCCAGTTCGATCCGATGGCCGCGGATCTTCACCTGTTGATCGAGCCGCCCGCCGCATTCCAGCACGCCCCCGTGCCACCGACCCAGATCACCGCTGCGATAATATCTCTGCCCGTCCAGGGTGACGAACTTTGCCGCCGTCTCTTCCGGCTGTCCGACATAGCCTTCGGCCAGACCACTGCCGCCGATCAGCAACTCGCCCCATTCGCCGGATGCCACCGGCCGGAGTGTCTCGGGCGCGGCCAGAAGAATCGGTGTATCACGCAGCGGCAGGCCGATCGGCACCAAGGCGGGGTGGTCATGCCGCGCCCATTCGACCGCGCCCATCCGATGCGCCACGGCAAAGGTGGTGCACTCGGTAGGTCCGTAGCCGTTGATCACCACCAGCCCGCTTTGCGGCCGCGCGGCGAACAGGCGGTGGATATGGGGTGCGCTGGCAGGCTCACCGCCAAGTACCGCCCAGTCCAGCGCCAGCAGGCTCTCGGGCCGCAACTCCGCCATCAGGTGGAACAGGCTGGTGGTAAAGAATGCGCCGGTAACCGCCTTTTCGCGCAGTCGCTGCGCCAGAAGGTCGAGGTCCAGCCCCTCATCGCGGTTGAAGGGAACCAGCGTTGCACCGTTCAGCAGTGCGCCCCAGATTTCGAAATTCAGAGCATCGAAGGCGGGGTTTGCCAACAGCGCCACCCTGGTCTGTGGCGTGATGACGACATACCCCGGATCCATCGCCATGCGAAGGATACCCGCCTGCCCGAGTC
>JAIRJX010000031.1 GCA_031260425.1 Gemmobacter sp. | reverse complement strand
GCGACGACGTGCGCGTTCAGGCCGAACGCGGGGAGCGGACCTTCGCCCCCGGCGACCGCATCATGTTCCTGAAGAACGACCGCGACATGGGCGTGAAGAACGGAACCCTCGGGACCGTCAGCCAAGTCAGCGAACAGGCCATGACCGTGCGCACCGACGCGGGGCGGTCGGTGTCGTTCGACACCAGCACCTACAATCAGGTGGACCACGGCTATGCGGCCACCATCCACAAGGCCCAGGGCATGACGGTGGACCGCGCCCATGTGCTGGCGACGCCCGGCCTGGACCGGCACGGCTCCTACGTCGCGCTATCCCGCCACCGCAACAGCGTGGACCTGCATTTCGGCCGTGACGATTTCCGCGACGACGGGCGGCTCGCCCGCACCATGGGCCGGGATCGCGCCAAGGACATGGCGACCGACTACCAGCCCGCCCGCGATTATGCCGAGCGGCGCGGCATTACGTGGCGCGAGCGCGTGGAGAAGGTGGTCGAGAAGGTGCGCGGCATCTTCGACAATTTCCGGCCGTCGCGCACCGTGGAACCTGGACCGGAAGCAGCGGCGAGCAGGCCCGCACCTGCGCCCGCGCGGGAAATTCCGACCGACAAGGCAATGGCGCGCGATACAGCCATCCGCCGCCATGCCCGCGCGGTTGTGCGCATCTGGGACATGCGGGAGCGGGAGCTTCCTGTCCTGCCGCACCAGAAGACCGAGCTACAGAAGGCCCGCCACGACATCGACGGCTACGGCAAGTCCGTCGCCCGCGATATGGAGGCCGCCTATCGCGGCGATCCCGCACTGGCGCGCGAGACGGCGGCGGGCGGCGCGACCGCTCCCGCCATCCAGGCCATGCGCGGCGAGCGGGAAATCCGCGTCGGCCATGAGCGCCGCGCCGACGAGTGGATCGAGAAGTTCAAGGGCCTCGACCGGCAGAGCGCCCGGCAGATCGACGCCGGGAACTATGCCGGCCACGAGCGCAGCCGTTCGGTCATGTCCGACATGACCAAGAGCCTGCACCGCGATCCCCAGCTCGAATCCCTGATCGCCATCCGCGCCCGCGAACTCGGCCTCAAGATGGAGATGGCCCAGAGCGCCGGCAACGGCGGCATCGGCCGGGAACTCGCCAGCCTCTACCGCCTCGAATGGCAGCGCAGCCGGGGCCTCGGACTCTGACCACCACCGCCAGCAGAAGGAGATAACTGCAAATGAACGCGACCAACGACAACACACTGCCTGCACCCATGCCGGACGACGATCCGGCGGCGGCCGCCTTCAACCGGCTCGGCGATGAGGTGCGGCTGTTGCACGCCGCCGTCACCGGCCTTGCCGCCAGGCGTGACGAGATGCCCGACTACAGCGAGACGCTGGGGGTGATGGCCGCCACGCTTCAGGGCCTGCGCAAGGACATGAAGGCTCTCGCCGAACGGCCCGCAATGACCCTCACGCCCGAGACCATGGCGCAGAAGATCGCGGTCTCCGGCCAGCAGGCCCGCGCCGAGGATCACGCCGCCCTTCGTCAAGCCCGGAACGACCATGCCCAGGCCGTGCAGTCGCTGAACCAGATCATCGGCAACGCCCACAGCGTCGCCGACCAGAAATATCTTCAACGTCTCTGGGGCGGCTGCGGCCTCGCCTTGGGCGTGCTCATATGGATGATCCTGCCCGGCATGATCGCGCGCGAGCTTCCGGCAAGCTGGCTGATCCCTGAGCGCATGGCCCGGCATATGATGGGCGAGCCGACCCTGTGGCAGGCCGGCGCGCGTCTCATGCACGCCGATCCGCCCAGGCCCGCCACACCGGCGCCCGGCCAAAACAGCGGCCGAACGAGACGGTGAACGACGCTGCAAACCTCGAAATCCGGCACTACAAGGTGTTTGGGAAAATTTATTTTCCATGCCGAAATGGGCGTCAAACACCGCCGTTTACCGCCCCTGCTACGCTACAGTACTCCTTTGCCCTATTACCGGCGGAGCGGCGGCGTAGTGCCGGTAAGTGGCACTCTTGTTCGAGCGTTTTCCTCTCTCCAACTTGGGGCGGCCTGAAATCCCCCAAGACGAGAGAGGAACCTGTTTCATGTCGCTGTCTACAATCATTCGTCTCGACACCGTACTCCGGCACACCGGCCTGTCGCGCTCGACGCTCTACCGCAAGATCGCCGAAGGCACATTCCCGAAGCAGGTCGGCATCAGCATCAATGGCGCAGGCTGGTACGAGGCCGATGTCGCCCGCTGGATCGCCGATCCGGCCGGATACCGCGCCGACAACGATAATGACGCCCCCAGCGCGAAGGCGACCGACCATGACGCCGGCTGACACACCGGAGCCGGGGCGGCTCGTCGCAGCCAATGATAATGGGGGCGATACCGCTCTGCCGCCCGATCCCGACGCGCCGACGCCGCCGGCTGTCGAAGCAGCCTTGAAGCTGATCGCCCAGGCCATCGGCCGGCAGTTGGCCCGCGAGGCTTTCCGCGAGATGCAGGAGGTCAATGACAATGACCCGATGCCAGCGCGTGACACGCCCTGAAGGATGGCCGGGAAGAGGGGAATTCATCTTCCCAACAATCTCCGAATGAATAGAGAAGTCGTGCGAAATTGTGACGAATAAATCTCTTTATTCATCAATGAATATAAGATGTTATCTCTGATTTTATTTGTTGATCTTGCCTATTTTTGCTATGTGAATCCGTAGATCACATATTCGGAGATCGAACGATGACTGTCCGCGCCGCGTTCTACGCCCGATATTCCTCCGATCAGCAGTCTGCCGCATCTATCGAGGACCAGTTCCGCGTCTGTCAGGAGCGCGCCGAGCGCGAGGGCTGGACGGTGGTGGCGCATTATCAGGACGCCGCCATTTCCGGCGCGTCGCTGATCCTGCGGCCGGGTGTGCGTGGCCTGCTTGACGATGCCCGTGACGGGAAGTTCGATGTGGTGCTGGCCGAGGCGCTGGATCGCGTATCCCGCGATCAGGCCGACGTGGCGACCCTGTTCAAGCATTTGCAGTTCGCCCGCGTGCCTCTGGTCACCCTTTCCGAAGGGGAGATTTCGGAACTGCACGTCGGCCTGAAAGGCACGATGAACGCTCTGTTCCTGAAAGACCTCGCCAACAAGACCCGCCGGGGCTTGCGCGGACGGGTCGAGAAGGGCTTCGCCGCCGGCAGTAGCTGTTACGGCTATCGCGTGGTGCGCCGTCTCACCGCCGAGGGCGAGCTTGTGCGCGGCGAGCGCGAGATCGATGAAGCCCAGGCCGCCGTCATCAATCGCATCTTCCGTGAATACGCCGCCGGCAAGAGTCCCAAGTCCATCGCGCGGGATTTGAACGCCGAAGGGATCGCCGGGCCGACCAAGCGGGGATGGCTCGACGCCGCCATCAGGGGCAATCCCAAGCGCGGCACCGGCATCCTCAACAATGTTCTCTATGTCGGCGTCCGGGTCTGGAACCAGACTCACACGCTCAAGGACCCGCGCACCGGCCGGGTCGTCTCGCGTCCCAATCCCGAATCCGAATGGGTCCGGGTCGAGGTTCCGGCGTTGCGCATCGTCCCCGACGACTTGTGGGCCGTCGTGCGGCGGCAGCAGGCCGTCATGGCCGAGCAGCACGACCAGACCCACCGGCGCAGCTTCCACGCCGCGCGCAGGCCGGTTCACCTTCTCTCGGGCCTGATGCGCTGCGGCGTCTGCGGCGGGACCGTCACTATCGTCATGCCCGGCCGCTTTGGCTGCGTCAGCCATCGCCGTGGGGGTAGTTGCACCAACAAGCGCACCATCCGCCGCGACAAGCTGGAGGCGCGCGTGCTTGCCGGTATCCGGGAAAAGCTCGTCTCGCCCGAGCGCGTGCGCGATGCGGTCGCGGCCTTCGCCGCCCATACCAACGAACTGAACCGGGAGCGTCTCGTTCAGGCCGAGGCTGACAAGGCCGCGCTGGCGAAAATCGACAAGGGCATCGCCGGCATGATCGCCGCCATTGAGGACGGGCTTTATCAGCCCGCCATGAAGGCCTGCATGGACGAACTGCAACGCCAGAAAGTCGAGATCGAGGCGCGGCAGGCGCAGGCCCCCAGGCCCATGCCCGACATCCATCCCAACATCGCCGACGCCTACCGCCGCAAGGTCGAGCGCCTCACAGAGACGTTGCGCGATCCTGATATCCAGCTCGAAGCTGTCGCCGCCCTGCGCTCCATCATCGGCAAGGTGGTGCTCACCCCCGGCCCGAAGCACGGGCAGGTCCATGCCACCCTGCACGGAGAGCTTATCGCTATCCTCGATTTCGCAAACGACAACGGCCAAACCCAAGCCCCTTCGACATCTTTTATGTCAAAGGTGGCTGTGGGTTCGTCCCCCTGGTCCGCTAAGGAGTTGGGTCAGAGGCTATCATGTCGAGTTCACTGCTCCGGTTATCACCGAGCGGTCAGACGTAATTTCAAATACTACATCGGATAGGATCAAGTAATGGCCTGGACAATAGAAATCGGACAGCTTCCTATTGTCAACGGAATTGCATCTCATGCGTTCTGGGCGCTCAGGAACAATGGGGTGGTTGTGGCGGAATGGCAGGGGCTGGCGCCGCGTCGCTACACGCCACGACAGATGCCCCAAGGTCTTCCTCTCCGCCCTCGCCGCAACCGTCATCTTCTGGCTATGAAGATCAAGGAGGCGGGTGCCTAAAAACATCTTTGCAAGGCAGCGTCAGCACAACGCTGAAAGCGGCCTCGAACGGTAAGTTGGTGGCGTTTACGCAGAGGTACCAACGGGCAAGCCAGTCAGGGACTATATTGTTAAGCGTTAGGGAAACGCCTAACGGTTGTCCTGGCTAAGCCTTTGATTTTCAATATGGCATGAATTCTTGCAGTTGGCGTATGTGCGGCAGTTTCGTGCGCGTATCAAACCCGTTGAAATTTTTATCTTCCAACCCAGTGAAATCAAAATTTTCGAAAATCGGCCGGTATCGAACCCAGTGAAATGCGTCAGGGCGCGCGAGCTCCCCCTTTCCCCGGCCCCCCAACCGCGCTACACCGAGGTTGGCAAGAACGGGGGCGAGCATGGCCGAGGACGGGATCAACAGCTTCATGACCGGGCCGGACGAGCAGGGCCGGTTCGGCGTTTTCGGCGGTCGCTTCGTGTCCGAGACGCTGATGCCGCTGATCCTGGGTCTTGAGGCGGAATATAAGCGCGCCCGAACCGACCCGGCCTTCTGGACCGAAATGGACGATCTGTGGAAGCATTATGTCGGCCGCCCCTCGCCGCTTTATTTCGCGCCGCGCCTGACCGAGCATCTCGGTGGCGCGAAGATCTATCTCAAGCGCGAGGAACTGAACCATACCGGCAGCCACAAGATCAACAACGTGCTGGGCCAGATCCTGCTGGCCCGCCGCATGGGCAAGACCCGTATCATCGCCGAGACTGGCGCGGGCCAGCATGGCGTGGCGACGGCCACGGCCTGTGCTCGTTTCGGGTTGAAATGCGTGGTCTATATGGGCGCGCATGATGTGGAGCGGCAGGCCCCCAACGTGTTCCGCATGCGCCTGCTGGGTGCCGAGGTGGTGCCGGTGACCTCGGGCCGCGGCACGCTGAAGGACGCGATGAACGACGCGCTGCGCGATTGGGTGACCAATGTTCGCGACACTTTTTACTGCATCGGCACGGTGGCCGGGCCGCATCCCTATCCGGGCATGGTACGCGACTTCCAGTCGATCATCGGCCGCGAGACCCGCGCCCAACTGGCGGAGGCCGAGGGCGAGGGGCGGCTGCCCGATACCCTGATCGCAGCGATCGGTGGCGGCTCGAATGCGATGGGCCTGTTCCACCCCTTCCTCGACGACCGCTCGGTCCGCATCATCGGGGTCGAGGCAGGCGGCAAGGGCGTGGATGAGCGGATGGAGCATTGCGCCAGCCTGACCGGTGGCCGCCCCGGCGTGCTGCATGGTAACCGCACCTATCTGCTGCAGGATGGTGACGGGCAGATCCTTGAAGGCTTCTCGATCTCTGCGGGACTCGACTACCCCGGTATCGGGCCGGAACATGCCTGGCTGCATGAGGTGGGCCGCGCCGAATATGTCTCGGTCACCGATGACGAGGCGCTGGCGGCCTTCCAGCTCCTGTGCATGCTGGAAGGCATCATTCCGGCGCTGGAGCCGAGCCACGCGCTCGCCCATGTGGCCAAGATCGCGCCGGGTCTGCCGAAAGATCACATCATCGTCGTCAACCTCTCTGGCCGCGGCGATAAGGACATCTTCACGGTGGCAAGACATCTCAACTTCGATATGAAGGTCTGAGCGAGAGCAACAGGCCCTGGTTCGGCCCCTGCGTTGTGCGAAGCGGAGATGCAGAGCAGTCGCATGGCGGCAAGGGGCGATTCGCCCGGCACAGTCCTCTGCCCGAGAGCACAGCGTTCATGCCGGCGTGTCCTCTGAGGGTCTCGGGGAAGCCCATGCGCTTCTGCCTGCACGCTGTGTGAGCCCTTTCCTCCGCCTGGAACCAGGCCCGCCGGGTAGCGCCCGACCGCCCCTCGGGCTGGCGCTATGGTGACGTTGGCTCGGGGATATGAGGGCGCCATAAAGTGCAACCACAATCAGAGGATGCACCCCTCGCGGGCGTGCGCTGCCCGCTGTTTCGCGATGCAGCGCTGAGGGTGGGACCGCAGATCTCCCTGAGCGCCACATGAGGCGGGGTGCCGTCCCTGTCCCGGCCGCCTTCTCACCCACCTGCGGCTGCCAGCAGGGCGGTCAGGGTGCGAAACATCGCCACATTCTGTGCCTCGACCGAGGGTTCGGTAAAGCCCCGGTCGGCGCTGTTCGCCGCGATCACCACCCCGGCGCGACGATTGACATAGATGAATTGGCCGTAGACGCCTTGTGCGAGGAACTCGCCGGGTTCGGCCTCCTGCGGGATCCACCACTGATAGCCGTAGCCCATCTTGCCCGGCGGGGTCCCAGCCTGCGCCCGGGTCGACTGCTCCACCCACTCGGCAGGAACGAGCTGTCGCCCGTCAATGGCGCCGTCGCGCCGGAACAGCTCTCCCATCCTTGCATAGTCGCGGGTGATGAGGTTCAGCCCGCCCAGCACGAAAGGCTCGCCGTCGCCGTCGGTCAGGTAATAGGGCTCGACCTCCAGCCCAAGCGGCCGGACGACCCTCTCCGACATGAGATCCGCGATCCCGCGCCCGCTGGCCCCCCGTATCACCATGCCAAGCACATGGGTATCCATCGAGACATATTGCCATGCCCCCGGCGGCCCGCGCCGTTCCTTCAGTCCGGCGGTGAAGGCATCGAGCGAACCGCCGAGCGCAACCACCCGGCCCATCTCGTTGATGTCACTGAAAAAT
The DNA here is from genome assembly GCA_031260425.1 of Gemmobacter sp. Classification (GTDB taxonomy): domain Bacteria; phylum Pseudomonadota; class Alphaproteobacteria; order Rhodobacterales; family Rhodobacteraceae; genus Gemmobacter. Next base: position 3,403 of record JAIRJX010000031.1, on the reverse strand, counting down.
TTCAGGTAGTCCTCGTCGAAGGCCACGCCCGACTCCATGGCGGCAACCTGCCGCACCGTGGCGCCTTCATAGGCCGATCCCGTCAGGGCCAGCGCGTAGAATTCGACCGGCCGGTCAAGGTCGATCGTGCCATCGGCCACCAGCGTTCCAAGCAGCGCCGAGAGAAAGCTTTTCGCCACCGACCAGCTTATCCGCCGATCCATCGGCCCGGTGCCGAGGTAATAGCTTTCATGACGCAGCGCGCCGTCCTTCAACATCACAAGCGCTGTGACCGAACGCGCCTTCACCCAGTCCTCCGCCTCTGGCGGCAGGGCGACCGGGGGGCCGGGCGGCAGGGGCAGCGGGGCCGCGTCGCCCTTCGGCACCGGAACCGAAAGGAAGGCATCGTCCATATGGCTGAAATTCCCGACAATGCGCCCGTCGTCGAATAGGGTCAGGACGGCGTGGAGCCGCGCGATCTCTTCACGTTTCCAGACGGCGAGTGCGGCGAGGATCAGCAGGACAATCCCCAGAACCTTAAGCAGACGGCGCATGATATCCTCCCTCCAGGCCTGACCCTCCTAGCGGAAGCGATCCGCCAGTTTTTGCAAGGGGCTGCGGGTGTCTTCGGGCGGTTCCGTGGCGTCAGGCGTGGCCTGAGGCTCCCGCGCGGCGCCGGTCGGGGGGCGTGGCGGCGCCATGCGGAGCCCAATCGCGTTCAGGAAGCGTGCGCCATCCCCCGCCGCCAGCGCCGGTGCCCCATCCGAGATCCCGCGCATCAGATCATCGAGCCAATCCTGATCGGTCCTGGCGAAATCATGCAGCACATAACCCGCGACCGCGTCCTTGTGCCCCGGATGGCCGATGCCCAGCCGCACCCGGTGATAAGCATCGCCGATATGGCCATGGATCGAGCGCAGCCCGTTATGCCCGGCATGGCCGCCGCCGGTTTTCAGCCGAATCCTGCCGGGCGCCAGATCCAACTCGTCATGGAATACCGTCACGTCGCCCGGTGTCAGTTTGTAGAAACGCATCGCCTCGCCGACCGACTGGCCGGAGAGGTTCATGAAGGTTTCGGGTTTCAGAGCCACCAGCTTTTCCGTACCGAGCCGCCCCTCGGATACCAGCCCCTGGAACCCCCGCCGCCACGGGCCGAATCCGTGATCGGCCGCGATCCGCCCCAGCGCCATGAAGCCGATATTGTGCCGGTTGCCGGCATATTTCGCACCAGGATTGCCCAGCCCCACCCAGAGTCTCATCCGCGACCTCTTTTCCCCACCTGACCGCATCTCCTTCTGCCCCGAATCCGCTGCGGAAGCCAGATAGCGCGCGTCTCTGCCGGAGGTATGGCAAGGCCGGGATGGATCCGCGCTCGTCCGGCCTTTTATGGTCGTCCGGCCTCAACGGAGTGTAAGCACCTCGTGTCCTGTTCCGGGCCAAAAGGGCCCGCACGATATGCAGGCAGAAACGACTCATGACGCCCCATGAAGTAATCGTGCCCGTCCGGAGGAATAACGAATGCCGATCCTCCCCGGCGGGTATCCCGATGAGCCCGACCATGGGTTGCGTCCAGGCAGTTCCGGGCCGGGAAGCTGCAACGGCCCGTTGCCGAAACCGCCAGCCTCCTCTTCGCCCCGGAAATCTGCGGTGCGAACCGGGCTTGACGCCGCCGCCGCCCGCGCCGACTCTGTGGTCGAAACAGCGGGAGGTGGTCGAACAGGTGGGAGACCGTCACACGGAGGGGAAGGTGCGGTCCACAGTCGTCTGTTCCATGCGCAACGAGGGTCCGTTCATCGTCGAATGGGTCACCTGGTATCGGATGATCGGTTTCACCAATATTCTTGTTGTCACCAACGATTGCACCGACCATTCACCTGCGCTTCTCGATGCGCTGGCGCAAGCGGGGCAGGTGACCCATCTGCCGAGCGACATTCCCGCAACCGGCAAGGTCACGGCGGCGAAGCTGCGGCAGGCGCGCGCGCATCGGGCGGTGCGGCGCGCCGACTGGGTGCTGGTCTGCGATGTGGATGAATTCCTCGTCATCCATCGTGGCGCCGGCAAGCTTGCCGACCTGCTGGGCCCGGCGCCGGATTTCACCGCCATGGCGCTGAACTGGCGGGTTTTCGGCATGTCCGGCATTCAGCACTGGCAGGACGGCCTCACCCATCGCCAGTTCCTGTGCGCCGGCCCGACCGGACATTCGATCTCGTGCTGGATCAAGATGCTGCACCGCGGGGGTCGGGCTTTCCGGGCATTGGGAGAGCACGGGCCCAGATGGCGTGATCCTGCACCGCAAGACCCTCCCCTTCGCCTGGTGAATTGCGACGGCACCCTGGTGCCGGGCTGGCCTGGGGGCGGCTACCTGCGCAAACTGCCGCCGGAGCTCACCAGTCACAAGACCGCACAGATCAACCATTACATGCTGCGTTCGGAGGAAAGCTGGGGTCTGAAACGCGGCACTCTCTCGGCGGTGCAGGGAGCGGACCGCTACAACGACAGCTACCGCGCCTCGACCGACCGTAACGAGGTCAGCGACCTTTCGGCGCTACGCCACGAAGCCGAGTTCGACACACTTCACGCCGAGATGATGGCCCTGCCCGACGTCGCGCGCCAGCACCACCTCTGCTGCGCCGATTATGCGGCACGGCTGGCCGAAAAGGCGGGCCGCCGCCCCGAAGACGATCCCCGTTGGCGTCACCATATGGCGCAGGCCCGGGAAGCCTGAGGAGGTCTGTCATTCGGCTTGGCCGATCGCACACCGCATTCCGGATCGCTTCGTGCCGGACGGCCGGGCTCTGCCCCGGACCCTGGGATATCTCCGGACAGATGAAGTCAGGCGCTCCTCTTGTTCATCATCTGTTCAAAAATATCCTCAGGGGGTGAATTGAGCCGCAGGCTCAAGAGGGGGCGCGAGCGCCCCCTGCGCCCACACTGCCGGGCGTACCTCTCAGATGATTCTCGTCATGTCGGTCGGCCTTGCAGTCGCGGGTTCAGGCAACATGAGTTTTTGGAACGAGGCCCGGTTGGCGTCGAACGATCAGGGAATATGGGTATGTTGGTTCACGAGCCCTGAGAGAGACGGCTATTCGAGGGGGTGCCCGGCCTGCCGGTGGTGGTATCTGCGCTGAAATAGGCAGGCGTTGGTGCGGTTTCCCGCGGGCGAATGCGGCGGAATAACCGGCGCCGGGTCCTGACCATATGAAAAGCCAGGAAGGCCCGGTCGGGCGGAGCTGCTCCGGTTGCCGGGCCAGGCGAGCCGACCACGCGGAACGACAAGGGCGCGGCGGATTGCTCCACCGCGCCCCGGAGTCCGTCCCGACGCGGGAGGATTACTCCTCGTCAGCCACCAGACCCGAAGGCGCGGTGATATTGGCGATCACGAAGTTCCGTTCGATGGTGGGCTTCGTGCCTTTCGGCAAGTCCA
>JAIRJX010000298.1 GCA_031260425.1 Gemmobacter sp. | reverse complement strand
GCCTCGTCTCACGGTTCTCTTTCGCGTCACAGGTCACGGCGATCCTTTCTTGCCGGGGATTGGTTCATGATATACGGGCGCGGGATCGGGGAACAAGGGCAGGCGGGTCATGGCAGATCGGGCGCGCGAGGCGGCGGTGCGGATGCTGGATACAGTACTGGGCGCGCGGATGTTGCTCGGCCAGTGCGATGGCATCCTCGCCGATCTGGCGCCGGCGGAGCGGGCGCGAGCGCGCCGGCTGACGACCGAGGTGTTGCGGCAGGTCGAACAGGCCGATCGGGTGCTGAAGCCCTTCCTGCGCAAGCTGCCGCCGCTCACCGTGGTGAATGTGCTGCGTCTGGGTGTGGTGGAGCTGGCCTCGGGCGGCGCGGCGCATGGGGTGGTGAACGAGGCGGTGAGCCTGCTTGGCACCCATCGCAGGCACAGCGCCCTGACCGGGCTGGTCAATGCGGTGCTGCGCAAGGTGGCGGCGCTGGAGGCGCCCTTCGCGAAGCTCCCGCCGCAGCGCTTGCCGTTCTGGCTGCGCAAGCCGCTGGTCGATGCCTGGGGCCGCGAGGCGGTGAGCGCGATAGAGGCGGTGCAGGCCCACCCCGCGCCGATCGACCTGACACTACGCCCTGGTATGGTCTTGGAGGGTGAGCTTCTGCCGACCGGCAGCGTGCGGCTTCCCGCCGGCACGCAGGTTTCAGCGCTGCCCGGTTATGTCGGAGGTGCATTCTGGGTGCAGGACGCCGCTGCCGCGTTGGCGGTGCCACTGCTGGATCCCCGACCAGGCGAGCGGGTGCTTGACCTTTGCGCGGCGCCGGGTGGCAAGACGCTGCAGCTCGCCGCCGCCGGTGCAAGGGTAACCGCGCTCGACATCTCCGAAACACGGCTTGCGCGGCTGTGGGAGAATCTCGACCGCACCGGCCTGCCGGCCGAGGTGGTGGTGGCCGATGCGCTGACCTGGCAGCCAGAGGCGCCCTACGATGCCATCCTGCTGGACGCGCCATGCTCGGCCACCGGCACCATCCGTCGCCACCCCGATCTGCCCTTCGTCAAGGACGGCTCGGAACTGGCGGAACTCCTGCCGCTGCAGGCTGCGCTGATCGACCGGGCTCTGGGCTGGCTGAAGCCGGGTGGGCGGCTGGTCTATTGCACCTGCTCGTTGTTGCCAGGGGAGGGTGAGGCGCAACTGGCCGCCGCCCTGGCCCGGCATCCCGGATTGCGGGTGGAGAAGGTGCTACCTGCCGGCACCGAGCCGGGCTGGCTGACGGCAGCGGGCGCGCTGCGGCTCCGCCCGGACTACTGGGCGGAACGTGGCGGGATGGACGGCTTCTTCATGGCGCGGCTTGGCCGCTGAACCGGCCGCGCCATCCCGTCTGAAGCCAGCGGGCTTTTGCGGTGACAGCGCCGCCCGCCCCGGCTATGGTACGGCGAAAAGTCCGGCGGTCCGGCTCGCGGGCGGCAGGCAACGATCGGGTGGGTTCGGCATGGCGGGCGTCGCGCGCAGCGCTTGGTGGGCGGAAGCATGGGTACGGGCGATGAACCGCCTGGCGGCCCGCCGCTCGGCATGGGCTGCCCCTGTCGCGGGCTTCGTGTCGCAGCCCGAGCCACGCACTATCGGGCTTTATGCGCGCGGCAAGCAACTCGTCGCCGGTAATTTTCTTTTCGCCGGGCATCTGGTCGAGGCTCCGGGCATCGCGATCTGGGAAATCGCGCCGCCGAGTTCGGCTTTCGAGGCGGCGGTGCAGGGCTATGCCTGGCTCGACGATCTCGCGGCGGTGGGTGATCCGGCGGCGCGGCAGCGCGCGCAGGACTGGACCTTCGGCTGGATCGAGCGCTATGGGCGCGGCACCGGTCCCGGATGGTCGCCGGACCTGACCGGGCGGCGGCTGATCCGCTGGATCAACCATGCCATCCTGTTGACCGGCGGGCAGGAGCCGGCGCGGATGCTGGCCTACTACCGCTCGCTGGCGCATCAGACGGTATTTCTGGCGCGACGCTGGCCTGCGGCCTCGCCGGGTCTGCCGCGGTTCGAGGCGCTGACCGGGCTGATCTACGCCGGGCTTGCGCTGGTCGGGATGGAGGGCCACGTCGATCCCTCTGCGGCCGCGCTGGCGAAGGAGTGCGCGCGCGAGGTGGATGAGCAGGGCGGTATCCCCACCCGCAATCCCGAGGAATTGCTGGAGGTCTTCACCCTGCTGACCTGGGCCGCGCAGGCGTTGGGGGATGCCGGGCGGATCGTGCCTGCCGTGCATCTGGCGGCAATCGAGCGCATCGCGCCGACGCTCCGGGCGTTGCGCCATGCCGATGGCGGCCTTGCGCGCTTCCATGGCGGCGGGCGCGGGCAGGAGGGGCGGCTGGATCACGCGCTGGCCAGCGCCGGGGTGAAGCCTGCACCGCATGTCGGGCTTGCCATGGGTTTTGCGCGGCTGAGCGGTGGGCGCACAACTCTTGTCGCGGATGTGACCGAGCCGCCGGACGATCGGGCGGGGGCCTCGGCCCATGCCTCGACGCTGGCGTTCGAACTGACCTCCGGCCGGCGGCCGATGATCGTCAATTGCGGCAGCGGCGCGCCGTTCGGCCGCGACTGGCACCGGGCGAGCCGCGCCACGCAGAGCCATTCGACACTTTGCATCGACGGGTTTTCATCGTCGCGTTTCGCCCGTGACGGGCGCGAGGTGCTGGCGGACCGGGCGCATATCACGCTCTTGCGTTCGTCCGGGGTAGAGGGAGCGGGGGCGGAGGCGGCGCATCTGCTGCTTGCGGGGCATGACGGCTGGCGACGGACGCATGGGCTGGTGCATCTGCGCGATCTGGCGCTTTCGACCGACGGGCGGCATCTTGCCGGAGTGGAGATGCTCACCGCCGAGACCAGGGCGGACCGGGCGCGGCTTGCTGCGGTTTTGGGGCGGATGCCGGAGGGGATCGGCTATTCCATTCGCTTCCACCTGCATCCGGACACCGATGCCGAGATCGACATGGGCGGCGCCGCAATTTCCATCGCGCTGCGCTCGGGCGAGATCTGGGTGTTCCGCCATGACGGGCAGGCAGATCTTGCGCTGGAGCCCTCTGTCTATCTCGAAAAAGGCCGTCTGATGCCCAGATCCGCCAGACAGATCGTGCTGAGCGCGCATTTGCGGGATTTTCAGGCCCGGATCGGCTGGACCTTGGCGAAGGCACAGGATACTCCGCTGGCCATCCGCGACCTCGACCGGGAGGATCCCGCCTCCCGCCTCTGACCTGGAGTGAGCCATGCATACCGCCTCTGCCGCCGCCCCCGTCAAGCTCGTGCCGGTGGGGCGCGCCTTGCTGTCGGTCTCCGACAAGGCGGGGCTGGTGGATTTCGCCCGGGCCCTGGCGGCGATGGGGGTGGAACTGATCTCGACCGGCGGTACCTCGGCGGCGCTTCGGCAGGCGGGGCTCAAAGTGCGCGACGTGTCGGAGGTGACGGGCTTCCCCGAAATGATGGACGGGCGGGTCAAGACGCTGCATCCGATGGTGCATGGCGGGCTGCTCGCGCTGCGCGACGATGATGAGCATCTGGTGGCAATGGCCGCGCATGGGATCGAGCCGATCGACCTTCTGGTGGTGAATCTCTATCCGTTCGAACAGACGGTGGCGCGCGGCGCCAGCTATGCCGAGTGCATCGAGAATATCGATATCGGCGGCCCAGCGATGATCCGGGCAGCGGCGAAGAACCACGTTTTCGTCAATGTGGTCACCGATCCGCAGGACTACGGTGCGCTGCTGACGGAGTTGAAGGTGCATGACGGTGCGACCTCTTACGCCTTCCGCCAGCGCCTTGCGCTGACCGCCTACAGCCGGACGGCGGCCTATGACGCGGCCGTTTCCGCCTGGATGGCCGGGGCACTGAAGGAAGAGGCGCCGCGCCGCCGCGCCTTCTCAGGTCAAATCGCCCAGACCCTGCGCTATGGCGAGAATCCGCATCAGAAGGCGGCCTTCTATACCGATGGCACGATGCGCCCGGGCGTCGCCACCGCGCATCAGTGGCAGGGCAAGGAGCTGTCCTACAACAACATCAACGATACCGATGCGGCCTTTGAGCTGGTGGCGGAGTTCGACCCTGTGCAGGGTCCGGCCTGCGCCATCATCAAGCACGCCAATCCCTGCGGTGTGGCGCGCGGCACGACCATGGCCGAGGCCTACACGCGCGCCTTCGATTGCGACCGCACTTCGGCTTTCGGCGGGATCATCGCACTCAATCAGCCACTTGATGCCGAGACGGCGCGTGAGATCACCGGGATCTTCACCGAGGTCGTCATCGCCCCGGGAGCGAGCCCCGAGGCCCGCGCGGTCTTCGCCGCGAAGAAGAGCCTGCGGTTGCTGACCACCGACCGGCTGCCCGACCCGAAGGCGAAGGGGTTGGCCTGGAAACAGGTGGCGGGCGGCTTCCTGGTGCAGGACCGCGACAACGGCAGGATGGACATGGCCGGGCTGAAGGTGGTGACCCGGCGCCAGCCGACCGAGGCGGAGTGGCGTGACCTGCTTTTTGCCTGGACGGTAGCGAAACATGTGAAATCGAACGCCATCATCTATGTGCGGGACGGCGCGACCGTGGGGGTCGGCGCCGGGCAGATGAGCCGGGTCGACAGCACCCGAATCGCCGCCCGCAAGGCGCAGGACATGGCCGATGCGTTGGGTCTTTCCGTATCGCCCACGCAGGGCGCGGTCGCAGCCTCCGACGCGTTCTTTCCCTTCGCCGACGGCTTGATCACAGCGGCCGAGGCCGGAGCCACGGCGCTGATCCAGCCCGGCGGCTCCATGCGCGATGACGAGGTCATCGCGGCAGCGGACGCGCGCGGCCTTGCCATGGTCTTCACCGGTATGCGCCATTTCCGGCACTGATGATGCAGCGCTTGGGCCTTGTCGCACTTGCCGTCTTCGTGATCGACCAGATCACCAAGCTGGGCGTCGTCTTCGGCCTGAACCTGCGTGAGCGGGGTGAGATCGACGTACTGCCGCCGCTCCTGAATTTCCGCATGGCCTGGAACCAGGGGGTGAATTTCGGCCTGCTCTCCTCGTCTGCCGAGGTGATGCGCTGGGTGCTCATCGTGCTGTCGCTGGTCATCACCGGCTGGGTGTTGCACTGGACGCGGCGGTCACGGCATGGGCCATGGGTGCAGGTTTCTGCCGGGCTGCTGGTCGGCGGCGCTCTGGGCAATGTGGTGGACCGGCTGGCCTATGGTGCGGTGGCGGATTTCCTCAACATGTCCTGTTGCGGAATCGAGAACCCCTATGCCTTCAACGTGGCCGATATTGCGATTTTCGCAGGTGCGGCGGGGCTGGTGCTGTTCACCGGGCGCAGGAATGGCAGGCCGGGTGGGGGCAAGACCGGCGGGAGCAGGCGGCGATCCGCCGCGCCCCGTGCCGAAAGACCCCGTGACGTGCGCGCCCCTTTGCGCTAAAGACGGCGGGACGGCTTTCTCACGGAGTGGACGATGCAGGCAGCACGACTGGCCCATCTGGCGGGAGCGGCGGCGGTTTCGTTGCTGCTGGCGGGCTGCGGCGGCAAGGACGAGCCGCACCTGATGAACCTGCGCTCGACCACCAACGGGCCTGACGAGTTCGGTATTCTGCCGCCCAAACCCTTGCAGATGCCTGCGAGCCTTGCCGAGCTGCCGTCGCCGACCCCTGGAGGCAGCAACATCACCGATCCCACGCCCGAGGCCGATGCCATCGTGGCGCTGGGCGGCAAGCCCGGCGCGGGCGGTGCTGACCCGGCACTGGTGGCCTATGCGACCCGTATGGGGATTCAGTCCGGCATTCGCGGCCAGTTGGCGGCCGAGGATCTGGAACACCGCAAGAAGAACCAGGGGCGGATTCTGCAACGCCTGTTCAAGCAGAATGTCTATTATAAAGCCTATGAAGACACTGCGCTCGATCAGCATGCGGAGCTGGAATACTGGCGCCGCCGCGGCGTGGCCAACCCCTCCGCTCCGCCGCGCAAGGATGGCGAGCGGTAAACTCCGCGTCAGCCCGGCTTGACCCCGCACCTGCCTGTTGCCTAGTTCTGGGAACGTGGCAGGGAGAATGCAGGCGATGCGCAAGATCTTGTTGGCGGCGGCCTTTTGCGGGGCGGCAGTCCCTGTAGCGGCGGGACCGGTATCGAGTTTCCAGTTGAAAAACGGGCTGGAGGTGGTGGTGATCGAGGATCATCGCGCGCCCGTCGCCGTTCAGATGATGTGGTATCGGGTCGGCGCCGCGGACGAGCCGCCGGGCCATTCCGGTATCGCGCATTTCTTCGAGCATCTGATGTTCAAGGCGACTGACGATCTGAAGGCCGGCGAATTCTCGGATACGGTCGAGGCGCAGGGCGGCGATGACAACGCCTTCACCAGTTGGGACTACACCGCCTATTACCAGCGCGTCGCTGCGGACCGACTGGATCTGATGATGAAGCTGGAAGCCGACCGGATGCGCGATCTCCAGCTCACCGACGATGTGGTGGCGACCGAGCGCGACGTGATCCTGGAGGAACGCAGCCAGCGCGTCGACAGCGATCCAGGGAGCCTCTTCAGCGAACAGACCCGTGCGGCACAGTTCCTTAACCATCCCTATGGCGTGCCGATCATCGGCTGGCGCCATGAGATCGCGGCACTTGGCCGGGCCGAGGCGGAGGCGTTCTACCGCACCTACTACGCGCCGAACAATGCGGTGCTGGTGGTGGCAGGTGATGTGGTGCCCGATGCGGTGCGCGCCATGGCCGAGGCGCATTACGGCCCGCTGAAACCCACCGCCGACATACCGCCCCGCCTGCGTCCGCAAGAGCCGCCGCAACTCGCCGAACGGCGGTTGTCGATGAGCGATCCGCGCGTGTCGGAGCCCTTCCTGATGCGCAGCTATCTTGCCCCTGCCCGGCGCAGCGGCGATCAGGTCGAGGCGGCGGCGCTGGTCTATCTGGCGGAACTGCTTGGCGGTTCCGGCACCACCAGCCTTCTGGCCCGCAAGCTGCAATTCGAGGATCCGAAAGTGGTCCATTCCTATGCCTGGTATGATGGCACGGCAGTCGATAGTGGGCTGTTCGGCTTTGGCCTGATGCCGCTTCCCGGGGTGACGCCGGCGCGCGCCGAGGCGGCCATGGATGCCGTCATCGCTGATTTCCTCGCCATCGGCCCTGATCCGGTGGCCTTTGAGCGTATCCGCACCCAGCTTCACGCCTCGGAGGTCTATGCACAGGACGACGTGCAGACGCTCGCCAATCGCTATGGCGAGGCACTGGCGGTCGGGCTCACCGTGGCCGATGTGCAGGACTGGCCGCGGGTCTTGCAGGCGGTGACGCCCGAGGATGTGATGCAGGCCGCGCGCAAGGTGCTTGACCAGCGGAACGCGGTGTCCGGGTGGCTGCTGACCGAGGAGACGAAGTGATGTTCTGGCGTATCGTTCCGTTGCTTCTGGTTCTGGCCTCGCCGCTGCGCGCCGAGATTGCGGTGAAGGAAGTCATCTCACCCGGCGGTATCAAGGCCTGGCTGGTCGAGGAGCATTCGATCCCGTTCACCGCGCTCGAAATCCGCTTCCGGGGTGGCACCGCGCTTGATGCGCCGGAGCATCGCGGCGCGGTGAACTTGATGACCGCGCTGATCGAAGAGGGCGCGGCCGAGATGAACGCCCAGAAATTCGCCGAGGCGCGTGACGCGCTGGCGGCGGAGTTCCGTTTTGATGCATCGACCGATGCCGTGGCGGTCTCGGCCCGGATGCTGAGCGAGAACCGTGACCGGGCAGCGGAATTGCTGCGGCTGGCGTTGCAACAGCCGCGCTTCGACGCCGACGCGATAGAGCGGGTGCGCGGGCAGGTGCTGGCCGGTATTCGTGGTGCTGCGAAGGATCCCGGCGCCATCGCCTCGGATCTGTTCAACCGGCTGGCCTTTGGCGATCATCCCTATGGCAGTTCCGGTGACGGGACGGAGCAGAGCGTGGGCGCGCTGACCCGCGACGATATCCTTGCTACCCATCGCGCCGTGCTGGCGCGCGACCGTGTCCATGTCGCCGCAGTGGGCGACATCACGGCAGAAGAGCTTGGCACGCTGCTTGACCATCTGCTGGGCGGTCTGCCGAAAATCGGCGCGCCGTTGCCCGGGCCGGCCATCGTCGGGCTGACCGCCGGTGTGACGGTGAAGGAATTTCCGACACCGCAAGCCGTGGTGAGGTTCGGCACAGAAGGGATCAAGCGCGACGACCCGGATTTCTATGCGGCCTTCGTGCTGAATGAAATTCTTGGCGGCGAGCGCTTCGGCTCGCGTCTGATGCGGGAGTTGCGCGAGAAACGCGGACTGACCTACGGCGTCCGCACCTTGCTTGCCGATTACGATCAGGCCGATCTTGTCACAGGGCAGTTCGCCAGCGACAATACCAAGGTTGGCGAGGCGATCCGGCTGGTACAGGAGGAGTGGCGGAAGCTGGTGGAGGATGGCGTGACGGAGCAGGAGCTGGCTGGCGCCAAGACCTTCCTCACCGGCGCTTATCCGCTGCGCTTCGATGGCAACGGAGCCATCGCCAATATCCTGGTCGGCATGCAGATGACCGGGCTGCCGATAGATTACCCTGCGACCCGCAACGAAAGGATCGAGGCGGTGACGCTTGCGGATGTGAAGCGGGTGGCCGAACGGCTGATCCGCCCCGAAAAGCTGCGTATTGTGGTGGTTGGCCAGCCGGAAGGGGTGGTTTCCACGCCGTAACCCGTGGCCGAATCTGTGGGATCATGCTAGGTGTGGGGGTATGAAGCCCGATACCCCCAAGATGACGCGGCCCCTCATCCGCCAACTCGACGAGGCGGCGATCAACCGCATCGCCGCCGGCGAGGTGGTGGAGCGTCCGGCCTCTGCCGTGAAGGAGTTGGTGGAGAATGCGCTGGATGCCGGCGCCCGGCGCATCTCGGTTGATTACGCCGAAGGTGGCAAGACGCTGATCCGGGTGACCGACGATGGTTGTGGCATGACTGGTGACGACCTGCCGCTGGCGCTGGCGCGCCATGCCACCTCGAAGATCGACGGATCGGATCTGCTGGATATCCGCAGCTTCGGCTTCCGGGGTGAGGCGCTGCCTTCGCTCGGTGCCGTGGGGCGCCTCATCATCACTTCGCGTGCCGAGGGGGCGGAGGGGGTGGCGCTCTCGGTCGAGGGTAGGCGGATGGGCGCGCTTCGCCCCGCCGCGCTTAATCGCGGCACGGTGGTGGAGTTGCGCGACCTGTTCTTCGCTACTCCGGCGCGGCTGAAATTCATGCGCTCGGACCGGGCGGAGATGGGCGCGATCTCGGATGTGGTGAAACGGCTGGCGCTGGCCGAGCCTTTTGTCGGCTTCACCTTGCGTGACGTGACCGGCGGCGGCGAGGGGCGGGTGGTGTTCCGGGCCGAACCTGGAAACGGTGATTTCTTCGATGCGCTGCAAGGCCGGGTCGCCCGCGTGCTGGGTCAGGATTTCGCCCAGAATGCGCTGCGCATCGACCTGGAGCGCGAGGGGCTGCGGCTGGTCGGCTATGCCGCACTGCCCACCTATTCGCGCGGATCGGCGGTGGCGCAGTTCCTGTTCGTCAACGGTCGTCCAGTGCTGGACAGGATGCTGTTCGGCGCCTTGCGCGCCGCCTATATGGATGTGCTCAGCCGGGATCGGCATCCGGCGGCGGTGCTGAACATTGCCTGCGATCCCGGGCGGGTGGACGTGAACGTGCATCCCGCCAAGGCCGAGGTGCGCTTCCGCGAGCCGGAACTGGTGCGCGGGCTGATCGTCTCGGGCCTCCGGCTGGCGCTGAGCGGGGCGGGGCATCGCGCTTCCAGCACCGTCGCCACCGAGACTCTGGAGGCGTTCCGGCCGGAGCCCGTCACCGCAGCGCCCCGCATCTACCAGATGGACCGCCCGTCGCAGCCTGCCTTCGCGCGTGCCTATGCCATGCAGGCCCCCGCGATGGGTTTCTTCGAGGCTCCGTCAGCCCGGGTGGAAGCCGTGGCAGAACCTGCGCCCGACCTGACCGAGCGTCCGCTTGGCGCCGCCCGCGCGCAGATGCACGAGAATTACATCATCGCCCAGACTGCGCAGGGCATGGTCATTGTCGACCAGCACGCCGCACATGAGCGGCTGGTCTATGAACGGCTGAAGGCGCAGGCGGGGCAGGGGATCACGGCGCAGGCGCTGCTGATCCCGGAGATCGTCGATCTTTCGCCCGCCGATGCGGCGCGGCTGCTGGAGGTGGCGGAGGATCTGGCGCGCCTCGGGCTGGTGGTGGAGCCTTTTGGCGGCGGTGCGGTGGCGGTGCGCGAGGTGCCGGCGCTGCTTGGTCAGGTGGATGCCGTCGCGCTGATCCGCGACATCGTGGATGATCTGGCCGATCTGGGCAGTTCGGAGCGTCTGCGCAGCCGTCTCGATGCGGTGCTCAGCCGCATGGCCTGCCATGGCTCTGTCCGCTCGGGCCGCCCGATGCGGGCCGAGGAGATGAACGCGCTGCTGCGCGAGATGGAGGCGACGCCGCTTTCGGGCCAGTGCAACCATGGCCGGCCGACCTATGTGGAACTCAAGCTGGCCGATATAGAGCGGCTGTTCGGGCGCAGATGATCCGTATCGGAACAATGGAATTGCCGTGGGACGACCCGGCTGTGCTGGTGGCGGGCGGCATCCTTGCGCTGGTCGTGGCCCTGTTGATACTGATCCTGCGTGCCTCGGGCCGCTCGGCGGCGCCGATGGTGCGCGAACTCGGCTGGCTTGGCCAGCGGGTTCAGGCGCTGGCCGAAGGGCAGGAGCGGCTGGCCGGGGGTCTTCATCACGTCAGCGAGACGCAGGCGATGAGCCAGACCGCCATGCTTCAGGTTATGGAGCAGCGTCTGGCGGAGGTTCAGCGCCAGATGGGCGAAAGCCTGCATGGCAGCGCGACTCGCACCGCTCGCAGCCTGGGTGAGCTGCAACAGCGGTTGGAAACCATCGACAAGGCACAGGCCAATATTGAGAAGCTGTCGGGTAATGTGTTGTCCTTGCAGGACATTCTCTCGAACAAGCAGACGCGTGGTGCTTTTGGCGAGATCCAGTTGCACGATATCGTGCTGAAGGCTCTGCCCTCGGACAGCTATACGATGCAGGCCACGCTTTCCAATGGGCGGCGGGCGGATTGCCTGATCCATTTGCCCAACCCGCCCGGCCCGATCGTTATCGACTCGAAATTTCCGCTGGAAGCCTATGAGGCGTTGCGCCGGGCCGAGACACAGCCCGATCTCGACCTTGCGGCGCGACTGCTGCGGCAGGCGGTGCGGGCGCATGTCAGGGCCATTGCCGAGAAATACATCCTCGAAGGCGAGACGGCGGACGGGGCGTTGATGTTCCTGCCCTCCGAGGCGGTCTATGCCGAGTTGCACGCCAATTTCCCCGATCTGATCCGCGAAGGTTTTGCAGCGCGGGTCTGGATCGTTTCGCCCACAACCTGCATGGCGACGTTGCATACCATGCGGGCCGTGCTGAAGGATGCGCGGATGCGCGAGCAGGCGGGGGCGATTCGCAAGGAACTGGCGTTGCTCTATCAGGACGTGACCCGGCTGGGCGACAGGGTGGCCAATCTCGACCGGCATTTCGGGCAGGCGGCGAAGGATATAGAGGAAATCCGTATCAGCAGCGAAAAGGCCGGACGGCGGGCGCGCAGGCTCGACAACTTCGATTTCGAGGAACTGGCGCCGGAGACCCACGCGATGATCGGCGGGGCGGAGTAGGCGGAAGGTATTCGGGAGTCCCTGCACCATGTGAGCCCTGTCACCGCCCGGAAGAAAGGCACGAAGTGCCGCCGGGCAGCGCCCGAACGCCCCCCGAGGGTGGGCGCCGTCCTCGGTCATCCGGGGTGTCGAGATTGGTCATCGTCGCCATGATGGCCCTGCCGTCAGGGGCTGCCGTTGGCTGTGTGGAGGGCGAGGGCGGAGATCGCCGTTTCTCAAACGGCCACATGAGCGCCTGGGTGAATACCCACTCATCCGGGTGATTACACCGGGCGATCGTCGTTCAGACCGTCGCGGGGGCTACTACCCAGATCACCTCGCAGGGCTGTTCACCAAGGGCCGAGAAGCGGACCATGCTCTGGGCCGGGAAGGCGAAGCTGTCGCCCGCGCGAATCACGAAGCTGCGACCGTCGAGTTCCAGCCCGAGTGTGCCCCTCAGCACCAGCCCGCATTTGCCGCCCTCGGTGTTGCTGTAGGGCTCGCCCGAATCCGCGCCCGGCTCCATCAGGAAGCGCAGCATCTGGATCTGCGGCTGGCTGTCGGGGGTGAGGATCTCCTTGCGCAGAGCGCCGTCGTGATAGGACAGCTCGCGCCGCGCGCCGGTGCGGACCACGATGTCGGTATCTTCGGCAGGCTGGTCCTGCGGCCCCTCGAACAGCCAGATCACCGGCATTTCCAGCGCGCTGCAGATTGCTCGAAGTGATTTGATCGAGGGCACCGCCAGCCCGCGCTCCACCTGGCTTATCATGCCGACCGACAGGCCCGCCTTGTCCGCCACCCGCTTCAGCGACAGGCCCTTCACCTTTCGGCGCAGACGCAGGCGCTCGCCGATGCGGTGCTGCTCCGCTCTCAGTCGGGTAATCGTGTCCATCAGGATGCGCGCCTCTCACCCAGGATTTTACCTATCGGGGGGAATTCCTCCCCTGTTTTAAAATTTCTTGACTGAAATTTCAATCATATCATAGCATGTCCCCGCCGGATACGCATCGGCCGTCGTCGGGGGGCGAGGCCGGCGCCCGGAAAATGGGCCACGTTCCGGTCATTTGGCTGGTCAAACTGTATGATAACAAACCGTCCGATAAAGGGGAGGACCATGAATCTTCTGAAGCTGGCACCATTCTGCGCCGTCGCGGCGCTTTCCGCCACCGCCGTCCAGGCGCGCGATTTCACCATCGCGGGTTGGGGCGGCAATTATCAGGACGCCCAGCGTGCGGCCTATTTCGAGCCCTTCGCGCAATCGAAGGGGCTGAAATTTATCGAGACCACCTATCTTGGCGGGCTGGCCGAGCTCAAGACCATGGCCGAAACCGGCAACGTGATCTGGGATCTTGTCATCACCGATGGCCCGACGCTGCAACTCGGCTGTGACGAGGGGCTGTTCGAGACGCTCAACTGGGACACTATCGAGGGCAAGGACAAGCTGATGCCGGAGGCGATCGGCATCTGCGGCGTCGGCAATGTGGTGATCGGCAACGGCTTTGCCTTCAATAGCGCAACCTTCCCCGAAGGACCGAAGAACTGGGCCGATTTCTTCGACCTGGCAAAATTTCCCGGCAAGCGCGGCATCAAGAATGAGCCGATGATGAACCTGGAATACGCCCTTATGGCCGACGGTGTGCCGCCCGAGCAGATCTACGAGGTTCTGGGCACGCCCGAGGGAGTGGACCGTGCCTTCGCCCAGCTCGACCGGATCAAGGGTGAACTGCAATATTGGGATGCCGGCTCGCAACCCGTCGAATGGCTGGCTGCCGACAACGTGGCGATGAGCACCGCCTATAACGGCCGCATCATCACCGCTGCCAAGGAAGGCAAGCCGCTGACCTATGTCTGGACCAACCAGATCTACAATATCGATGCCTGGGCGGTTCCCGCCAATGCGCCCTTCAAGGCCGAGGCGATGGAGTTCCTGAACGTCGCCAATGCCGCCGAGAATCAGGCGAAATTCTCGACGCTGATGCCCTATGGGCCGACCAATGTCGACGTCATCGGGCTGCTGCCGCCCGAGGTTGCCGCCAATCTGCCGGCGGGCGACAATATCAAGGATTCGCTCTTCCTCTCGGATCCGTTCTGGATCGACCACAAGGACGAACTGACCGAGCGCTGGAACAACTGGGCGACGCACTGACACGACCGATCGGGCCCCGCCTGTCCACCATGGATGGGCGGGGTGCTCTCCATACTCCTTGCCCGAGAACTGCCTGATGTCGATTCTGTCGCAGAAGACGCATGGTGGACGGCTGGCCGCCCTTGTGCTGCTGGTCCTGCCGCTGGCGCTTTATATCATTGTCTATCTCGTGCCGCTGGGGTCCATCGTCTCGCTCAGCCTCGACAACCGCGCGCTGAGCGACCGTTTCCCTGCTTTGCGCGTTGTGCTGGATCAGGGGGCAGAGGCCACGCCCGACATGCGGGCCGCGGCGCTGATCTCGGATCTGGGCGGGCTCGATGCCCGTCAGCAGGGCGAGACGGCGCGACTGCTCAATCAGGAAATCTCCGGTTTCCGTTCACTCGTGCTGGAAACCAGCCGTAACGCCGCCACGATTCCGCCCACCATGGAAGCGCTGCTGGCCTTCGACGCTCGATGGAAGAACGCGCAATACTGGGAGGTCATCGCGCGCAATGTCAGCCCGATCTCCTGGCGGCATTTCCAGAAGGCGACCGGGTTGAAGCCGGGCCCTGACGGCAGCCTCTATCTGGCCGAGGGTGACGACATCTATCTGCGCATCATGCTGCGCACGCTGGTCATAGCCCTTCAGGTGACGGCGCTGACGGTGCTTCTGGGCTATCCGCTGGCTTACGGCGTGGCCAATGCCCCGCGCCGGTGGAGCACCTTCATCCTGACGGTCATCCTGCTCAGCTTCTGGACCTCGATCCTCGTGCGGACGACGGCCTGGGTGGTGCTGCTGCAGACCAACGGGCTCATCAACACCCTGCTGATCCGGCTGGGGATCGTCAGCGAGCCGGTGCAGCTCATCTTCAATCGTTTCGGGGTGCTGGTCGCCATGACCCATGTGCTCCTGCCCTTTGCCATCATCCCGATGATGAACGTGATGCGCACCATTCCCGCCTCGCAGGGGCAGGCGTCGCGCAGCCTTGGCGCCGGCGGGGTCGAGACCTTCCTGCGGGTCTATCTGCCGCAGAGCCTGCGTGGCGTGGTAGTGGGAGGCGGCACCGTCTTCATCCTGTCGCTGGGCTTTTACGTCACGCCCGCGCTGACCGGCGGACCGGGGGATCAGATGCTGTCCTGGTATATTGCCGATTTCGTGAGGCGGAGCCTCAACTGGGGCATGGCCTCGGCGCTGTCGGTGATGCTGCTTGGAGGGGTGCTGCTGCTGTTGACGGTCTATGGGCTCGCGCGCTGGCTGATGGCGCGGCCAGGAAAGGCGGCCTGAGATGTCGCGCACGATCTACTGGGGCAGCCTCGTTCTAAGCCTCTCCTTTCTCGCTTTGCCGCTCCTGCTGGTGCTGCCGCTGGCCTTCAACACCAGTTCCTTTCTCATCTATCCGATGGAGGGGTTCACTTTCCGCTGGTTCGCCGAGGTGTTCGGGCAAGCTACCTGGACCAGCGCCATCATGAACAGCATCAGGGTGGCCCTGGGGGCGATGGTGCTGGCGGTGTTGATCGGCGGCCTCGCCGCAACCGGGGCGATCCTGACCGGACGAGTGGCGCAGGTCCTGCTTTCGGCGCTGTTTGTCTCGCCGCTGGTCATCCCCAGCATCGTGGTTGCCGTGGCTTTCGCTTATGCCTTCGGTCGGGCGGGGCTGTCGGGCAGCTATCTGTCGCTGATGCTGGCTCATGCCATCCTGGGTGCGCCGCTGGTGTTTCTGTCGGTGCTTACCTCGCTGCGCGGACTCGACCCGGCTCTGGATCAGGCGGCGGCTTCGATGGGTGCCTCGCGGCTGCACCGCTTCCGCCATGTCACGCTGCCGCTCGCGGCACCGGGTTTCCTTGCCGGGGCGCTTTTTGCCTTCATCACTTCGTTCGACGAAGTGGTGGTGGCACTGTTTCTGGCCGCCCCCGAATCCACAACCCTGCCGATTGCGCTTTTCGCCGGCCTGCGTGACCGGCTGCAACCCACCATTGTCGTCGTGGCCCTGATGCTGTCGCTCGTCAGCTTGGCATTCCTGCTGGTGCTGGGATGGATGCAGAAGCGCACCGCCACCTCGCGCCAGACCTGACGGAGCCTGCCCATGTCCTTCATCGAGATCCAGTCCGTCAACAAGCACTACAACTCCGTGCAGGCGTTGTTCGATGTGTCGCTGACGGTCCGCAAGGGCGAGTTCGTCACGCTGCTCGGCCCGTCCGGCTCCGGCAAGACCACGCTCCTGCGCATCCTGTCGGGGTTCGAGCCCGTCACCTCCGGTGCGATCAGGATGGGGGGGCGAGACATTACCGCCCTGACCCCGGAGAGGCGGAATTTCGGGCTGGTGTTCCAAGGCTACGCACTGTTTCCGCATATGTCGGTGACGGACAACATCGCCTATCCGCTGAAAGTGCGCCGCAAGAGCCGGGCCGAAATTGCCGAGCGGGTGCAGACCATGCTCGACCTCGTGCAGCTTGGCCGGTTCGCCCGCCGCAAGCCGCATGAGCTTTCGGGGGGCCAGCAGCAGCGGGTGGCACTGGCACGCGCGCTGGTGTTCCAGCCGGATCTGCTGCTGCTCGACGAGCCCATGTCGGCGCTGGACAAGAAGTTGCGCTTCGATCTTCAGGAGGAGTTGCGCGACATCCACCGCCGCCTCGGCACCACCTTCATCAACGTGACGCATGACCAGGAAGAGGCCATGCACATGTCCGACAGCATCGCCGTGATGAACCATGGCCGGATCGAGCAATACGGCTCGGCTTTCGCGCTCTACCGCCAGCCGGAAAGCCGGTTCGTCGCCGGTTTCATCGGCAAGTCGAACCTGTTGGAGGGCACCGTTTCGGCCGGCATTTTCCGGGCCGAAGGGGGCGCTGTGGAATTGCAGGATGCCGGTGCGGACGGCGCAGCCGCGCTGATGCTGCGCCCCGAGGATGTGTTGCTCTCGCTGGATCCCGGCGAGGATAGCGGCCGGGTAGCCCTGCCGGCCGAGGTGGTGAGTTCCACCTATTCGGGGGACCGTGCGCTTTATACCGTCGCTCTTGGTCCGCAGATCCGCTTCCTGATCTACGGCCCGGCCCGTGCCGGGCTGATCGCTGACGGTGCCCGTGTCTTCGTCACCTTCGATCCGAAGGATTGCCTGCTGCTTCGCTGAGCCCGGAGGGACATCCCATGAGCCGTCTGAAACATGCCGCCCCGTCTGCCGCCAGCCCCGGCCTTGCAGCGCGCCCCGCACCCGGAGCCGTGCTGGAGGGCGCACCGGAATTCACCACATGGCCCTGCTTCGACGGCCCGGTGCAAAGCGGCATCTGGGCCGCGACGCCCGGCCTGCACCGCGTGGCGCGCGACGACAGCACCTATGAGCAGTTCTACATCCTGGAGGGTGAGATCGAACTGACGGAAGACGGCTGCGATACCCCCCGCCGCTTCGGCGCTCATGACCTCGTGGTGATCGAGCCCGGCTTCCGGGGCACCTGGCGCACCATCACTCCGGTCCGGAAACTCTATTTCACCGTGCGGGTCTAGAATGAGCCTGCATTCATCTCGGGCTCGAGTGACTGCGGGGCAGGCCCGTGATCACCTGGTGAAGGCCATTGCCTTCGCCGCCGCGCAACGGCGCGGGCAGAGCCGCCGGGGGCTCAGCGTCTCCGGGCAGCGCCCACCCGGCCCATGGCGGGCGCTGCCCGGCGGCGCGTTCCGCGCCTTGTTCCGGGCAAGGCGTAGCCTCACGCGGAAAGCGGAAGCGGCGGGCGGTATTCCACGCGGCACTCATGGCGAGTCTGCACGGTAAAACAACGGGGAAGATCATGAAGACGACACCTTTCTGGTGGGAAGAGGCCGAGCCTGAGCATAGCGAGCGCAGCTTTGACAACGACAGTTGCGGCGCGCTGATCGTCGGTGCCGGTTATACGGGGCTGTCCGCGGCCATCACCATGGCCGAGGCCGGGATCAGCAACGTCTTCGTGGTCGATGCGATGCGCATTGGCGAAGGAGCCAGTTCCCGCAATGGTGGCCAGATCGGCAATGCGCCGAAGTTCGACCTCGCCTATGCCAGCCGCAAGTTCGGCGAGAAGCGGGCGCGCGAGATCATGGACGATTACGAGCAGGCCATGCCTTTCCTGCTGCAACGCGCGGCCACCCTCACCGATCCGTTCGACCTCAACCTGACCGGATCGGTAGTCGGGCTGCACAGCCGCAGGGACATGCGCAAGCTCCAGCAGATCCGCGACAGCCTGCCCGCCGAAAAGCGTGCTGATTTCGAGCTGCTGGACGAGGCCGACATGCGCCGGGTGCTGAATACCGGCATCTATCGCGGGGCGCTGGTGAAGCATGATCAGGGCGGCCTCCATCCGGCGAAATACGTCCGGGCGCTGGCCAACCGGGCGAGGGCGCTTGGCGTGCGGATCTTCACCGGCTGGCGTTATATGGGGGCGGATCGCGATGGCGGTGGCCATCTGGTGCGGCTGGCTGACGCATCCGGGCAGACGGCGGTGATCCGCGCCGACAAGGTGCTGCTTGGGGCAAACGGCTATGCCGGACCGGAGCTGCCCTGGCTCCGGCAGCGCATCATCCCGATGCAAAGCTACATGATCGCCACCGAGCCGCTGCCCTTCGCGCGGCTGGAGGAGTTGATTCCGCTCAACCGCATGGCGGGGGATACCAAGCATATCCTCTACTATTACCGCCGCTCGCCCGACGGCACACGGATGCTGTTCGGCGGTCGGGCACGTTTCCGCGACTCGACCGAGGAAGAATCGGCGCAGGGGCTGCAACGGTTCATGCTGCATACCTTCCCCTCGCTGAAGGGGGTCGACATCACTCATTCCTGGCTGGGCAATGTCTGTTTCGCCTTCGATTTCGTCACCCATCTGGGGCGGATGGAGGACGGGGTCTACTATTCATCCTGCTGCAACGGGAACGGCATTGCGATGGCCACCTTTATGGGCCACCGCGCGGCCGAGATGGTGATGGGTGTGCCGGGCCATGACCGGGGCGTGGTGAACACGCATTTCCCGCGCCTGTGGTTTTACAACGGCTCGCCCTGGTTCCTGCCGATGGTCGGCAACTGGTATCGCTTCCTCGACCGCAGCGCGCGCTGGTTCGACTGAGGCGGCTTTCTTCGGACGGGAAGCACGGGGGAGGACGCGCAGGTCACCGGCAGCGTGCCGCCTGTGTAGTATAGCTCCGGAGGGATTGGCGGGCTCGCAGCCAGGGCCCTCCGGGGAGTCTTTCGACGTGCCGGAGAGGGCCTTCATCCGGGTTTGCTCGGGCATTCCCCGGCGCGTTGCCTGTCGATGCTGTCCAGATGTTCGCGTGAACCCTGCCTCCGCCCGGAACAAGGCACGGAACGTGCGGCCGGGCGGGCACTGCCCCGTTGCACCGGCTGTCCAGGGTTTGCACCTTGCTTCTTGCAAAAATACTCACGGACGACCGTCATTGCGCGAGGCGTCAGAGGTGAAGGGCGTGGATATCCCCCGCAATGCTCATGCACCGCGCAGGGGGCGTGTCCCGACACCTGTCGCGCGATGCGGCGCGTGCGGAAGTCACGGATTCCCCAAAGCTCACCCCCCGTGTGAGCGCTGCCTCCACCCGGAACAAGGCACGTAGTGCCGCCGGGCAGAACCCGACCGTCCCGAGGGCGGGCGCTTGGGTGACACCTGCGCGGGGATTGGGCATAGGCGTGGTTGACCATAAAGCGCCGCCACACCCGTTTCGGCGCCCTCCTGCGGTGCCCTCTGTTGTGCAGGGCGTTGAGGACGGAAGGTGCAGTTTCCTCAAAGCCCCTGCGCCGTTGGAGCCCGCGCTCTGTCCGGGCCAGTCACGTAGCATCCGATCGTCCTCGGGTGGCGCTGCTCATGCGTTGCGTGGGATGCTGAAGATGCACCTCACACCTCCCTTGTGAAGGCGCGATGTCAGAGCATCTGCCAGACCAGCCGGATCGCCAGCACGGTAGAGCTGAGGACCAGCAGCGGCTTGATGACCCTTGCCCCGATCCGCATCGCAAGGCGGGCGCCGATCCGCGCGCCCACGATCTGCGCCGCACCCATCGCCAGCCCCATTGCCCACCACGGCGCGCCCTGCGCCGCGAAAACCGCCAGCCCGCCAAGGTTGGAGGCTAGATTCAGCAGCTTGGTATGCGCGGTGGCCCGCAGAACGCCATAGCCCGCCAGCAGCACAAAGCCGATCATGTAGAATGCCCCGGCCCCCGGCCCGATCAGCCCGTCATAGAAGCCGATCAGCGGCACGATACCGGCAGAGAACATCGCAGGGCTGATGCGGGCGGTGCGGTCGTCATCGGTCAGGCCGGGTTTCAATGCGAAGAACAGTGCGATGCCGATCAGGATCACCGGCAGGATGAGCCGCAGTCCGCTGGTGGGCACCAGGCTGACCGCGAGCGCCCCGCCCGCCCCGGCAAGGAAGGCGAGTCCCGCCGCGCCCGCCTGTCGACCCGGGTCGACATGGCCGCCCCGCGCATAGGAGATCGCCGCCGTCGCCGCGCCGAAAGTGCCCTGCACCTTGTTGGTCGACAGTGCCTCGACCGGGCTTGCACCGGCCAGCAGCAGCGCGGGCAGGGTGATAAGGCCACCACCGCCGGCGATGCTGTCGACGAAACCGGCAAGGAAGGCGGCCAGGACCAGCAACACGGCCAGATCGGGCGCAACCTCGAACATCACCGGCTGGATCCATGCGCCGTGTGGCGGGCCGCACCGCCGCCTCTGCGGGCGAAGTCTGGATCGTGGGCGGGATAGCCTGAATCGGGAGGGATGCCCGCCCATGGAGCGGCCTCTCCGGCATGGGCAGGGCGAAGGGTCACGCCGCAAACTCCGCCCGTCGGTAGCCCTGGAGATAGAGCAGCGCCGTCAGGTCGCCATGGTTGATGCGGATATCGCACTGCGCCGCGACCGCAGGCTTGGCGTGGAGCGCCACCCCCGCCCCCGCACGGTTCAGCATGGCAAGATCGTTGGCGCCGTCACCCACCGCCATCGTCGCCTCGACCGGAAGGTCAAGACGTGTCGCAAGCTCTTCCAGCGCGGCGAGCTTGGCGGCTTTACCGAGGATCGGTTCGGTCACCGTGCCGGCTAGCAGGCCGTTCTCGACATGCAGCGTGTTGGCGCGATGTTCGTCGAAGCCGAGCGCTTCGGCGACCCGCCAGGTAAAGGCGGTGAAGCCGCCCGAGACCAGCGCGGTATAAGCGCCATGCGCCCGCATCGTCGCCAGCAGCGCCATGGCCCCCGGCATGAAGCTGATGCGGTCGCGCCAGACCCGCTCGATCACGTTTTCCGGCAGACCGCGCAGCAGCCCGACCCGCTCCCGCAGGGCGGCCTCGAAATCCAGTTCGCCATTCATGGCGCGGCGGGTGATATCGGCGACATGGGCACCTACCCCGGCCTCATCGGCCAACTCGTCGATACATTCCTGCTTGATCATGGTGGAATCCATGTCGGCCAGCAGCAGTGCCTTGCGCCGCCCCTCGGCCTTCTGCACCATGAGGTCGATGCCAAGGCTCTGCATATCCTGCCAGACCTGCCACCGGTTCTCCGGGATCTCGGGCAGCCCGAATTCTGCCGCCACGCCGGCATCGAGCCAGATCACATCGCTGCCGCCCCAGGCATTGCGCACCGCATCAACTGTGGCGCTCTCCAGCACTGGACGGTCGGGCGCGGTCAGCAGTGTGGCGATGAACATGGCAGGTTCCCTCCCAGGGTGACGGGCGCGGGATAAGCCATTTTCCCAACCGACACCACCCCGCCGCATCGCTCCGGCAGCACGAAGCGGTATGGTGGCGCCAATCGGTAGGCGCTTCATCCCATATGCGCGCGGCATAGTGGGCAGGCTGGCCGCATCATCCGTGCCCTGCGCGTCCGTGCAGGTGCGCCGGAGGGTCAGGGTCAGATATGCCCAAGGGTTTTGATCAGCGCTTCAAGGTGGTCCCGTCCACCTTGCCCATCGCCGCCGATACGGCTCCCCCATGTGCGCGGTGGATCACCCGCAACTGGTCGCGCGTCAGACCGGCCCTGCCGCCGATTCCCCGGAAGTGGCGGAACCCAGACGCATCACCGCCCATCGCGCGGCATCCGCCACCGCCGGATCGGGGTCGTCATGGAGCCCGGCAGCCACCGCACGCAATTCCGGAAGGTCGGAATTGCCAATGGCGTAAAGCACATTACGCAAGAAGCGGTCCCGCCCGATCCGCTTTACCGGACTGCCGGCGAAGCGTGCCCGAAAGCCGGCATCGTCCAGCCCCGCCAGCTCGCTCAACTCCGGCGCTCCACCCTTTGGCCGGTAGCCGATCTCCCGCGCCGCCACTGCAAACTTGTTCCAGGGGCAGGCCGCCAGACAATCGTCGCAGCCATAGATCCGGTTGCCCAGCCGTTCCCGCAGTTCCGGCTCCACTGGCCCCTTGTGCTCAATGGTCAGGTAGGAAATGCAGCGCCGCGCATCGAGCTGCCAGGGTGCGGGAAACGCCCCGGTCGGACAGGCGTCGAGACAAGCCCGGCACGAGCCGCAATGGCTGATCTCTGCCCGATCCTTCGGCAGGTCGAGCGTGGTGAAGATCGCGCCGAGGAAGAACCAGCTTCCCAGATTCCGCGCCAGCAGGTTGGTATGCGTGCCCTGCCAGCCAAGCCCTGCGGCCTGCGCCAGCGGTTTCTCCATCACCGGCGCGGTATCGACGAAGACCTTGATCCCTGCTCCCGCCGGCACCTGGTCGAGCAGCCAGCGCCCCAGCCGCTTCAGCCGCCGCTTCACCAGATCATGATAATCCCTGCCCTGCGCATAAACGCTGATCGCCGCGCGCCCGGGTTCGCGCAGGACCGCCATGGGATCGTGATCCGGTGTATATGCTTCGGCCAGCATGATGACCGACCGTGCCTCGGGCCAGAGTGCCGCCGCAGAGCCGCGCCAGCCCTCACGCTCGGCCATCCAGTCCATCTGCCCATGCCGCCCCGCCTCCAGAAAGGCCCTGAGCCGTGCCGCCGTCTCCGGCACTGCGTCGGGCGCACAGATGCCCAACCCGGAGAACCCTTCCTCCCGGGCCTGCGCGACCAGCCGCCTCTTCAGTGCGGAAGGCTCCATGTCCTTGCTCTTTGCCCAAATACTCCGGGGGGCCGGGGGGCTGGCCCCCCGGGCGTGCGTGGCTCAGAAATCCAGATCGGCATAATGCGGCGGCGGCTGGAAGCCCAGGATCTGATCACGCAGCAGATCCTTGAAACAGGGCCGCGACTTCAGCT
>JAIRJX010000253.1 GCA_031260425.1 Gemmobacter sp. | reverse complement strand
AAGCGACGTCCGGTTGACACCCGCAGCCCGAAAATCTGCGAATGTGCGGGTTTCGACCGATCCCGGATTTGCCTCGAGCGTGATTTCGATATCGTTGGAAAGGGCCCAATGGCGGCTTGCGGCGTCGATGATCGCCCCCACCGTCTCCGGTGCCATCAGGGACGGCGTGCCGCCACCGAAATAGACGGTTTGCAGTGCCCGGCCCGGCACCAGTTCCGCTATGCGCGCGATTTCGCGCAGATAGGCCATTTTCCACGTGGTATGATCTATTCCTGCCGCGACGTGGCTGTTGAAGTCGCAATAGGGGCATTTGGATTCGCAGAACGGCCAGTGGATATAGAGACCAAAGCCGCCATTCTGCCAGTCTTCCATTGCACGTCGCCCCCGTGTCAGCCGAGGCTTTCAACAAGCTTGGCAAAGGCCCGCGCCCGGTGGCTGATCCGGTTCTTCTCCCACCGGTCCATTTCGCCGAAGGTCTGGTTGTGGCCATCGGGCTGGAAGATCGGATCATAGCCGTGGCCCTGGCTGCCTCGTCCGGGCCAGACGATCCGGCCCGGCATCCGGCCCTCGAACACCTCATCATGCCCGTCTGGCCAGGCGAGGACCAGGGTGCAGCAGAAAGATGCGGTCCGAGGGGCGGGAGCCTCGGCGCGCTCCAGTTCTGCCCAGGTGCGGGCCATGGCGAGGCTGAAGTCGCGGCCTTGCGAGGTGGCTGCCCAGTCGGCGGTATAGACGCCGGGTGCTCCGCCAAGTGCATCCACCTCCAGGCCGGAATCATCGGCCAGGGCGGGAAGACCGGAGGCGCGCGTCGCTGCGTGGGCCTTGATCCGTGCATTGCCGACAAAGCTGTCCTCGGTCTCCTCCGGCTCGGGGAGGCCAAGTGCGCCAGCGGAAATCGTTTCGATCCCATAAGGGGCAAGCAGATCCGCGATTTCTTCCAGCTTACCCTTGTTATGGGTGGCGATGACCAGCCGCCTGCCCGAGAGTGCGCGCCCCGTGAGCGTCGGCGTCATCAGGACACCGCGAGGGCTTGAATCCGAACCAGCTCAGCGATTCCGCCTTCGGCAAGGTCGAGCAACTGGTCGAGTTCGCTGCGGCTGAAGCTCGCGCCTTCGGCCGACATCTGAACCTCGACCAGCCGGTTCCGGCCGGTGAGGATGAAATTCCCGTCGGTGCCGGCGCTGGAATCCTCGGCGTAGTCCAGATCGAGCACTGGCTGACCGGCATAGATTCCGCAGGATATGGCGGCAACATTGTCGATGACCGGATCCGAGACGATGGCACCGGATTTCAGCAGGCGGTTGATGGCCAGACGAAGCGCCACCCAGCCACCGGTGATCGAGGCGCAACGGGTGCCGCCATCGGCCTGAAGCACATCGCAGTCCACCACGATCTGCCGTTCGCCAAGCGCCGAGCGGTCGATCCCGGCGCGGAGCGCGCGGCCGATCAGGCGCTGGATCTCCACCGTGCGACCGCCCTGCTTGCCGGTGGCCGCCTCCCGCCGGGTGCGGGTATTGGTGGCGCGCGGCAACATGCCGTATTCCGCCGTCACCCAGCCCAGCCCGGTATTCTTGAGGAAGGGGGGCGCCTTTTCCTCGATCGTGGCGGTGCAGAGGACATGGGTGTCTCCCATGCGGATGAGGCAGGATCCTTCGGCATGTTTCGTCACGTTCGAATCGATACTGACGGATCGCATTTGATTGAGAGCTCGCCCGGAAGGCCGCATCTGAACTGTCCTTGTCCAAGAGTTGCGCCAATTACGCTCGCAGCCGCTCTTGATGCAACCGTTATTGACGCTGCCTGGCGGGGGACCATAATTAAGGCGGAGAATATGCAGGTCTGCCATGTCGGACGGTCGGAAAATTCTGTCGGAGCTCAACGAACGCTCGCGGGAGGTATTCCGGCGGGTGGTGGACAGCTATCTCGCCTCGGGCGAGCCAGTCGGCTCGCGCACGCTGACCCGTGACTTCTCGGAGCGGATCAGTGCAGCAACGATCCGTAACGTCATGCAGGATCTGGAATATCTGGGGTTGCTCGACAGTCCGCATGTCTCTGCGGGCAGGGTTCCGACCCAGCTTGGCCTGCGGCTTTTCGTGGATGGTCTGCTGGAGGTCGGTTCCGTCGCACTTGCTGACCGGGAAATGCTGGATGCCACGCTGGGAGAGGATATGCCCGATGTGACCACCTTGCTCGATCGGGTGGGGGCGGTGTTGTCGGGGATCACCCGCGGGGCCTCGATTGTCATGGCGCCCAAGCATCAGGAGGCGCCGATCCGGCATGTGGAATTCGTCAATCTGGCGCCGCAGCGTGCGCTGGTGGTGCTGGTCTTTGCCGACGGCCATGTGGAGAACCGGATCTTCACCCCTCCGCCCGGCTTGACACCCTCGGCGATGCGCGAGGCGGCGAACTTCCTGAACGCGCTGACCGAAGGGAAAACCCTGTCCGATCTGAGCGGCAGTGTCCGGCAGGATATCGCCCGGCGTCGACAAGAGATTGATACATTGGCCCAGGATCTGGTCGACCGGGGCCTGGCGGTCTGGGAACATGCGGGAGAGCAGGCCGAGCGGCTGATCGTCCGGGGCAGGGCCAACCTGCTGGAGGGGACCAACGAGGCCGAGGAACTTGATCGTGTCCGCCGGCTGTTCGATGATCTTGAACGCACGCACGATCTTGCCGATTTCCTCGATCTGACGGAGGCGGGTGACGGCGTGCGCATTTTTATCGGCTCCGAGAACAAACTCTTTTCATTTTCGGGTTCCTCTTTGGTCGTCTCTCCCTATATGAACGCGGATCGGAAGATCATCGGCGCTGTCGGGGTGATCGGTCCGACCCGTCTCAACTATGGGCGGGTCGTTCCGGTGGTGGACTATACCGCGCAGCTTGTCGGGCGGATGGTATCCGACCGCAGCCGGGGGTAAGGATGGAAGACGAGGTGAAGAATATGGCTCAGGATCAGGCGGAACCCAGGGACCCGGTGTTCGAGGAGCTTGAGGAGTTTGCCGGGAGTGACGAGCTTGAGGTGCTCCGGGCCGAGCGGGATGAGCTGCGGGACAAGTTCATGCGGGCGTTGGCCGATGCGGAGAATGCCCGCAAACGTGGCGAGCGGGACCGGCGCGAGGCTGAACAATATGGGGGCTCGAAACTCGCGCGCGACATGCTGCCGGTCTACGATAACCTCCGCCGTGCGCTGAATGCGGTGACGGAAGAAAACCGCGACCAGTCGGCCGCGCTGATCGAAGGTGTGGAATTGACGCTGCGCGAGCTTCTGTCGGTGCTTGGCCGGCATGGTGTCGCGCCGGTCGCGCCGGAAGTCGGGGATGTCTTCGATCCACAGCTCCATCAGGCGATGTTCGAGGCGCCGCTGCCGGAACTCAAGGGCAACTCCGCCGATTTTGAAATCGAGCTCCGCGGCATCTCGGGCCGGAACCACGGCATCCACGGTGCGTTTTACCTCGAAA
>JAIRJX010000245.1 GCA_031260425.1 Gemmobacter sp. | reverse complement strand
AGGGCGAGGTCTGCCAGGCGGCCAATGACAACGACCCGGCGCAGGTGGTGGTTTCGGGCCACAAGGCGGCAGTGGAGCGGGCGGTGGAACTTGCGAAGGCACGGGGTGCTAAGCGGGCGCTGATCCTGCCGGTCAGCGCCCCCTTCCATTGTGCTCTGATGCAGCCGGCCGCGCATGTGATGGCCGAGGCGCTGGCGGCGGTGCAGGTGGAGAACCCGGTGGTGCCGGTCGTGGTCAATGTCCGCGCCGAGGCGGTGATGGAGGCCGACCGCATCCGCGATCTGCTGGTGGCGCAGGTGACCAGCTCGGTCCGCTGGCGAGAAAGCGTGATCTGGATGGAGCAGGCGGGCGTGACGGAGTTCTGGGAGATCGGCGCGGGCAAGGCGCTTTCCGGCATGATCAGGCGCATCGCGAAGGCGGCAGAAACCCGCGCGGTCGGCACGCCCGAGGATGTGCTGGCGGTGAAGGGCTGAGGGCGCGCGCGGGGGTGGGCGAAGATGGGGGGCTGTCTGCCCCCCACGGCCTGCGGCCTCCCCCCGAGGATATTTGTGAACAGATGACGGGCAGGGGTCTTGGTGCGCCTTTGCGGGAGGGGACGGCGATGTTTGATCTGAGCGGCAGGACTGCGCTGGTGACCGGGGCTTCGGGCGGGATCGGCGGCGAGATCGCGCGCGCGCTGCACAAGGCGGGGGCCACGGTCACGCTTTCGGGCACGCGGGCCGCGCCGTTGGAGGCGCTGGCGGCGGAACTGGGCGAGCGGGCGCATGTCGTCTCCTGCGATCTGTCGGATGCGACGAGTGTCGAGGCGCTGCCGAAGGAAGCGGCTTCGCGGATGGGGTCGGTCGATATCCTGGTGAACAATGCCGGGATCACCCGCGACAACCTGTTCATGCGGATGTCGGACGAGGAATGGCAATCCGTGCTGGATGTCAACCTGACCTCGACCTTTCGGCTGTGCCGGGGGGTGCTGCGTGGCATGATGAAGGCGCGCTGGGGGCGGATCGTCAATATCTCTTCGGTGGTGGGGGCGACCGGCAATCCGGGGCAGGGCAACTACGCTGCATCGAAAGCCGGGATGGTGGGGATGTCGAAATCCCTCGCCGCAGAGGTGGCGAGTCGGGGAATCACCGTCAATTGCGTGGCGCCCGGCTTCATCGCCACGGCGATGACCGGCAAGCTCAATGACGAGCAGAAGGGGCGTATCCTGACCCAGATCCCGGCCGGGCGGATGGGCGAGGCGGGCGAGATCGCGGCGGCGGTGCTTTACCTCGCCAGCCCCGAGGCGGGCTATGTCACCGGCGCCACGCTGCATGTGAATGGCGGCATGGCGATGCTCTGAACCGGGGTCGGGACCATGGAAATGGTTTGCCAAGGCCCGGCTCGCTTGCTATAGCCGCCAACGGAACCACCGGGGCCGCAAGGCTGCGGGGTGCCCTGCCGAACGCGGGGAAAACAGCCGGGGGGCCAAACCCTGCGGCAGGGACACCAGACCGGGGGCGACCCCGCAAGACATGAGGAAATGACATGAGCGACATCGCGGATCGCGTGAAGAAGATCGTCGTCGAGCATCTCGGCGTCGAGGAGGACAAGGTGACCGAGAGCGCCTCGTTCATCGACGATCTCGGCGCCGACAGTCTCGACACGGTCGAGCTGGTGATGGCTTTCGAGGAGGAGTTCGGCATCGAGATCCCCGATGACGCGGCCGAGACCATCCAGACCTTCGGCGATGCGGTGAAGTTCATCTCGGGCGCCGTCTGAGACGGTCGCCCCTGACTGAAGAACATCGGGCCCTTCCCGTTTCGGGGGGGCCCTTTGCTTTCGGGAGGACGGCATGGACGGTCTGGAGCGGTTCTCGCTTGCGGGGCGGCGGGCCCTGGTAGCGGGGGGAGCGGCGGGGCTTGGCTTCGAGATCGCGCGGGCGCTGGCCGGGGCGGGGGCCGAGGTTCTGGTGAACGGGCGCGATAGCGGGCGGCTGGAGGCGGCAGTGATGCGGCTTGGCGCGGCAGGGCTGCCGGCGCGCGCCTGCCGGTTCGACATCACCGATGACGCCGCGCGCTCGGTGGCGCTGGCGGGCATGGGCCGGCGGCTGGACATCCTGGTCAACGCGGTGGGCCAGCGCGACCGGCGGGCCCTCGACGGCATGGAGGATGCGGCGGTGCGGGCGCTGGTCGAGACCGATCTGACGGCGGCGATCCTGCTTGCGCGCGATGCGGTGCGGCTGATGGAAGCGGGCGGCTATGGGCGGATCATCCACATTACTTCGATCGCGGGCGGGATGGCCCGGCCCGGGGATACGGTCTATCCGGTGGCGAAGGCGGGGCTGAGCGGTCTCACGCGGGCGCTGGCGGTGGAATATGGCGGGCGCGGCATCACCAGCAACGCCATTGCTCCCGGCTTTTTCGCCACCGAAACCAACCGCGCCATGGTCGATGATCCGGAGGTCGCGGCCTTTCTGCGGCTGCGGGTGCCCGCCGGACGCTGGGGCCGACCGGAGGAGGTGGCGGGTGCCGCGGTCTTCCTCGCCAGCCCGGCAGCGGGCTATGTGAACGGCCAGATCATCGCCGTCGACGGCGGCATGACGGTGCGCATGTGATTTGGCGCAGGCCTGGTGCGACAGTCATCCGGGCCTGACCGATTCGTCCCGAAGTGCCGGATTGGTTCTCCGCCGGAAACCATATTGGCGCTGGAGATTGGTCAATTTTGTTTGATGCCGAATGACTTGCGGCTGGCTCTGACTGTTTCTTCTGCGCTGACCGAATTTTCCGGCTCTTTGGACGCTTTCCGAAGAAATGCAAGATTTCGGGCAGGTTTAGGCCAGATGGATACCGGATGGCGCGGTCAATCTGTTGCAGGTATGGAAACAGTTCTCCCCCAAACTATAACGATTTTGTGTCAGGACGGCACAGATTTGAAGCAGAATCACAGCGCGCGCTACTGCCGCGTCGAATTTTTTAACTTTTCGGAAAGGATAACAAGCGGTATCCAGAATTATGTCTCTGTGGGGTGAGACGTCTGACCGTGGGGACGGTCGGGTGTGGCATGTGCCGCAAGGTGCAGGAGTGTTGCAAGGCTTCGGGAGTTTCCGGTTTCGAAGACCGATTGCGCAGGCTGATTTTCCGGCGGTGTGGGTTTTGCCCTGCCTTCCGGGCGTCTGGTGATGGTCGTGTGGCGCGGAATTCGGCGGGGTCACGTTGATCGGATCTGCCGGCGGGGTAGGGCCCGGCGGGAGTTCGTGGCTCGCACGGACCAGTGGGCTTTGTTGAGGGG
>JAIRJX010000244.1 GCA_031260425.1 Gemmobacter sp. | reverse complement strand
CGATCAGCACATGGCTGTCGGCCTGGCCGAGATCGAGGATATCCTCGCGCAGCCGCTCCATCGTCGGGCTGGTGCCGATCAGCTTCAGCATGAGGGTGGAGCCGTCCGACAATTCCCGCCGCAGCGCGCGATTGTCGAGCGTGAGCCGCCGCGACTGGGTGGCGCGTTT
Source organism: Gemmobacter sp. (assembly GCA_031260425.1). Classification (GTDB taxonomy): domain Bacteria; phylum Pseudomonadota; class Alphaproteobacteria; order Rhodobacterales; family Rhodobacteraceae; genus Gemmobacter. The sequence goes on along the minus strand of JAIRJX010000244.1, from coordinate 9,855 downwards.
CGCAAGTTCCGTCATCCGGTCGGGGTTGAACGGCTTTTCAAGAAAGTCGAAGGCGCCAAGCCGCATCGCCTCCACTGCCATCGGCACATCGCCGTGGCCGGTGATCATGATGACGGGCAGGCCCGAATCCATGCCCATCAGCCGTTTCAGGAAGGCCATGCCGTCCATCCCGGGCATCTTGATGTCGCTGACCACGATTCCGGGGAAATCGGCGCCGATGGTCGAAAGCGCCTCCTCGGCGCTGCCGAAGCTCTCGGTGTCGAAGCCCGAGAGCGCGAGCCACTGGCTGATGGATTGGCGCATGTCCGCCTCGTCATCGACGATGGCGACCTTCATTGCTCTGGCCATGGAGTCCTCATTCTGCTGCCTTGGCGGTCTCGGTCAATATGGGGAGTTGGATCTCGAATACAGCCCCGCCCCCTTCCGCGTTGCGCGCGGTCAGCCGGCCGCCCAGGTCGGTGACGATGCCCGACGAAATGGCGAGGCCGAGCCCCACCCCCTCGCCGGGTTTCTTCGTGGTATAGAAAGGCTCGAAGACGTTTTCGAGCTTTGCGATGCCGTGGCCGTTGTCGCGCACGGTGAGCGTCGCGGTCTCGCCGGCCGAAAGCATCAGGTCGATCTGCGGCGCAATCGCCTCTTTGGTGGCGTCCAGCGCGTTGCGCAGCAAGTTGATGATCACCTGCTCCAGCCGCACCCGGTCGGCCATGACCATCACCGGCTGCCGTGGCAGGGTGCGGGTGATGCGCACGACGCGGGCCTTCAGTTGCGGCTCCATCATCGACAGCGCCGACGAAAGACAGGCGCGCATGTCCACCGGTTCGAACGCCTCACCACCCTTGCGGACATAGGATTTGAGCTGCCGGGTGATGGCGCCCATTCGGTCGATCAGATCGTCGATGCGCTGGAACGAGGACAGCGCCTCCTCGGTTCGCCGTCGTTGCAACAGCAGGCGTGCGCCGGCGAGATAGGTCTTCATCGCGGCGAGCGGCTGGTTCAGCTCGTGGCTCACCGCCGCCGACATCTCGCCGAGGGCGGCCAGTTTCGACGATTGCGCCAGCGTCAGTTCCGCGACTTCGAGGTTCTTCTGCACCTTCTCGCGCTCGGTGATCTCGCGTTGCAGCCTGACGTTCAGCTGGCGCAGCTCGGCGCTTTCACGCTGGTAGGACACGCTGCGCGACCAGGCGTGGCGCGACAGCATGTAGAAGGTGACGGCAAGCAGGATGGCAAAGCCCATGATCTCCAGCGCCAGCACGCCGTTCACCCGCTCCCGCACCGAGTCGTAGGCGGTATAGGTGATCATCCGCCAGCCGCGGAAGGCAACGCGGGTCTCCGTCTTCATCACCGCCTCGCCGCTCAGATAGGCGTCCGGCGGCTCCTGTGCCCAGTCGGCGGCGCCCTGCAGGGCGCGCCGGATGGCCGAGGGTGCGTCCCGCACCTCCAGGGCCTGCGCCAACGGCAGGCCGCGCCAGCGCGGCTCCGTCGCCAGCAGCACCTTGCCCTCGCTGTCGGTCACCAACACCGCATCCTGCAATCCGGCCCAGGCGCGTTCATATTTCGTCAGATCCACCGCGACGACGATGACGCCGATGACCTGGTTCTCGGCCCGGATGGCGCGGGAATAGGTGAAGTCGAATCCCCTGGTCTCGCGCGGGGTGACAGTGAAGATCGTGTCATGCACCCGCTGTGCTTCGACAAAATGTGGTGCTGCACGCTGGTTCATCCCCAACTGAGTGCGGTTGGTGGCCCCCACCACCCGTCCCTCCCGGTCGAGCAGCAGGATTGACGCCGCGCCGATCTCGGACTGGAACGAGATCAGCCGGGCCGAGGTCTGGGCATATTGATGGTTGATCAGCGCTTCGATCAGTTCCGGGTCACGGGCAAGCAGCAGCGGCACCAGCGAGGTGCGCTGCAACTCGGAGATCATGTTGCCGGAATAAAGCGCGAGGCGCAGTTCGGCGCGGTTGCGGGTAACCTCGGTGAAGCGGTCCGACAACCAGCGGTTGGTGACCAGCACGACACCGACGGCCAAGAGCGCCAGAAGGGCCACGACAAGCTTTACCCACCAGGAAATCACCGATTCCCGGTGATGTGTCACGGTCTGGGCGGGAGCATCCTGCATGGCGGCAATCTAGGCGCGTGGCAGGGGGCGCTCAAGTCCGATCCGGCTCAGGCCAGCGCCATCTTGCCGACGAGCCCGGCAAAGAGCGTGGCGCCATCGGTGCCGCCATGCGCGGATTCCGCCGCCCGTTCCGGGTGCGGCATCATGCCGAGGACACGGCGGTTCTGCGACAGGACGCCCGCGATGTCGTCCGCCGAGCCGTTGGGGTTCGTGCTGTATCGGAAGGCGATGCGGTTCTCCGCCCGCAGCCGGGCGAGGGTCTCGGCGTCGGCGGTGTAATTGCCGTCGTGATGCGCGACCGGCAGCCGGATGCGCTGGCCGTTCGCATAGCCCGCAGTGAAGCCGGACTCCGTGGTGGCCACCTCGAGTTCCACCTCCTTGCAAATGAATTTGAGGCCGGCATTGCGCATCAGCACGCCCGGCAGCAGCCGCATCTCGGTCAGCACCTGAAAGCCGTTGCAGATGCCGAGCACATAGCCGCCCCTCGTCGCATGGGCCTGAATGGCAGGTGCGATCGGCGATTGAACGGCGATCGCGCCGCAGCGCAGGTAGTCACCGAAGGAAAAGCCGCCCGGCACCGCCACCATATCTACGCCCGCGGGGAGTATGTCGTCCTTGTGCCAGACCCGCACCACCTCGGCCCCCGCCTTCTCGAAGGCAACCGCCAGATCGCGGTCGCAGTTGGAACCGGGAAAGGTGATGACGGCGGCTTTCATGGGGTGTTCCTTTTGGCGCGGGAGGATGGGCCGACTTTACCGCAAAGCGCCGCACGCTGCCAGTGGAGAAAGGCGGATCCGGTGGGGAAAGGCGGGCACCGCAACCGACCGGCCGTCGCCGAAAAGGGGCGGCCGGTCGGTGGCTCCGATCAGTGGCAATGCACCTTGCCGGCTTTGCGATCCATATGGCAGCACTGCCCCGGAGGCGACGATTTGCGGCACCCTCCGCCATGGGCGGAAGCCGCCCAAGGCCCGGATGCCATGGCCAGCACGGCCACTATGAGAGTGAATGCCATGACGCGCACGTCCAACCTCCGCTCCGAGAACGGGCTGGATGGCACGTTTTTCCGAATGACCAAAGATTCGTTAACGGGCGCGGCGTTCGTTAACGGGCAAGGCAGCCGTCGACCTGAGCCTCCTTCAGAGCGACACGCACACTGACCGAAAACCGTGCCGGACTTTCCGGAGCAGAGAAAAGTGCAGGTTTCTGTTGCCAGGTACCTGCGAACCCCGCCTTGCGCGGCTAAGCGCAAGGGCTTGATTTTCGGTTACCCGAGCTGCTTACGCAGCCAGAGCCACCGGAGCACGGTTGTCGTTGGCAACTGTACTTTTGCACCGATAACGGTGGTAGCTCACCGAGCGAAGGCTGGCCTCTTTAGACGTTCGTCGATCCTGTTTCGGCCCCCTCCGCGCCCAACGAGCGAGTTTTGGTGGAGCCGCCGGGTACCGCCCCCGGGTCCGATCCGCTTATTACAGGTGCGTTTATCGCCATAGCCCGGGCGAACCCGGACAGCTTGGATATAGGCGCGGATGACAGGCGGCGCAAGCCTCCTGCTCCGTCCGCAGGATGGAGATCTGGCAAGGGTCACCCGGTCCGGTTGCGGCGCCTCCGGCATTCGGCCCCGAAGACCAATCCGCGTACGGCTTCCAAGGCGGGGACTTTCCGCTCTCATGGCATCCGGCCGATATTTTCAGACGGATGATGAACAGAGAAGCGCCTCCGGCTTCATCTGTTCATAAATATCCTCAGGGGGTGAATTGAGCCGAAGGCTCAAGAGGGGGCGCGAGCGCTCCCTGCCTCTTCGGACGATGATGTGGCGGCCCGCACCGTGGCGCGGGCCGCGTGATGCCTTCCGTCTCAGAATCCCGCCTTGATCTGCTCGAATTCCTCGATCATCTTCGCGCGGAGCTCTGGCGAGACCGGGCTTTGCATGAAGAGCGGGGTGGTCACCGGGTCGACATAGGCCGCCGCCAAGGTCTCGGGCGCGATCTCCGCCATGGCGGCGTCGTTCGATATCGCGTAGCCCAGTTCGTTCAGCACCGCGACTGCCGAGGAATGCGCCAGTGCGCTGTTGATGAAGTCATAGGCGCGTTCCTCGTCGCCGGGGCCGTCCTTGACGTTCACGAAGCCGCAGATGAAGGTCGAGGACCCCTCCTTCGGGCTGCGCTGGTAGCCGACCGGGAAGCCCTCGGCTTTCAGCAGCGCCACGCCGTCGTTCCAGGACTGGGCGACCAGCACCTCTCCGCTGGCCATGAGCTGTGCCATTTCGGAAGGGTCGGTCCAGTAGGCGCGGACATTGGGATGGACCGCACGCAGCCAGTCGGCGGCGGCCTGGAACTGTTCGTCGGTGACATTGTCCCAGTTGGTCAGGCCGGTTGCGCCAAAGGCCAGCGCCCAGACGTCGTCGGAGGAATCGGGCAGCGAGATGCGGCCGGCATATTTCGGGTTGGCGAAGACCTGGAGGGTCGCCACATCCTCTTCCGGCACTTCCTTGGCATTATAGGCGACGGCGGTATAGGCATAGTCATAGGGCAGGAACCACAGCCCGCCTTCGTCATTGAAGACCGGGCTTTCCAGAAAGCGCGGCGCGAGATTGGCGAATTCCGGGATCTTCGAGGTGTCCCAGGGCTCGATCAGTCCGGCATCGCGATAACGTCCGACCTGCGAGCCGCAGGGATGCACGATATCGGCCTTGAAGCCGGAGGAGAGTTTCTGGAACGCCTCGTCGTCATCGGCGAAGAAGGAATAGGTCGGCTTGTCGCCGTGCTTGGCGATATAGCCTTCCATGATGCCGGGGATGTCCCAGCCGGCCCAGTCCAGCACGATCAGATTGGAGTCGGCAGCGACGGCGGGCAGGGCAAAGGCCAGCGCGGCGCCGGTCAGGATGGTGGTACGGATAGACATGAGGACTCCTCGACTGTTGGAACATCTGTTGGGGGGGCGGGCTTCATGCCCGCTTGACGCAAGGGACGCTAAGCGAGGGGAGGGGGGCGGCTCAAGGCAAATCTGGGTGACGTTGCGGCCGGAGCCGGGAGCTTGGCGCGATTTCGCCGATTTTGATCAAATTTTTGGATGACGTTCGTGGGTGGAGGAAGGAAGCGACATTCGGGATTCCCGGCGGGGCTGCGAATATGGAGCGCTCGCTATCCCCGCTCGCCAAGCGCCGTGCGAGCCTGTGCTCGTCCGCAACAAGGTGCGCAGCACTGCCGGGCAGCTCACTGGCGCCGGCGCGCGCGCTTTGCCACCGCATGCGCAGGGATGAACCGGGGAGATGCTCGGTGGTTCGTCGGCACAGCCCCTGTTCCCCGCAAGCGCGGGGATCAAGCTTGGGTGGAGTGTCACAATAGAGTGACGACCACAATCGCCTCAGCGCCCAGCGGCAGTCGGGCGCTGTTCTTTGCTATGCGGGAGCGAAGGTGTCATCTCTACCGAGCGACATGGCAAAGGTGAAAATCGTGATTTTCCCCGGAGGCGCATGAACACACGCCGATCGAATACCGGTCCGTTTAAAGCAGCGGTGCCTTGTCGACCCTCGACAGCGCCTCATTCACGTCGAGGATCAGCCCGCGGATGCCGGTTACTCCGAAGCCCTGGAGGCGGGCGGTATGCATTGCCAGATAGTCTTCGGCGGCGGTGCGGCTGTCGAAGGCATAGATGCCGCCCGCGACGCCCTCGGTGGGGCTTTCGGTCCAATACTTGAACAGAAAGCCCGGCTCGGCGGCGATGGATTGTGCAAGCCCTTCGAAGGCGGTGGCCAACTCGGCGCCCCAGGGGCCTTGATGCGGGAAATCGACCTGGACGAGGGTGAGCGGCATATGGGGCTCCTTCCGGCTGAGTTGCACCAGCGTAAGGCGGCGGCGGGGCCGGCGGCAAGCCCGTTCCTGCTTTACGTTCCGGCAAGGCGGCGGCGCACGATCCGGGTCAGCAAGCGATGCACCGCCGAGATCCGGTGGCGTACATGCATCGCGGCATAGACCGGCTGGCGCAGCACCGGCGCGTCGCCGACCATGCGGAACCGGCCCTCCGCTGTCAGTGCGCCCGCCGTCCGCTCCAGCACATAGCCCGCCCCGCCCATGGCGGCGAGCAGGGCGGCGACAGTGGCATTCTGCCCGACGGAGATCTCGGCGGAGGCCAGATCCGGTGTGACGGCGCGGTGCATCATTTCGAAGGCGGGCGAAAAATGCGTGAAGATGAAGGTTTCCACCCGTATCCCCGACAGCCGGTCGGTCTCGGAAGAGACCATGCGGTAAGGCACCTCTCCCACCGTCTCGAAATGCAGGTCGGGATGCGGCTTGGGCGAGAACATCACCGCGAAATCCTGGGTGCCGGTCAGCAGGTCTGCACACATCTGGTTGGAATAATCCGGCTCGACATAGAAGGCGGTGTTGGTCAATGCACGGCGAAAATCGGCCATCCACTCGCCGATATGCTGTGCCGCAAGATCGTTCTGGATGCCCAGCCGCAGGAATTGCGCCGCCCGATCCGGCACCTGGATACGGCGGCGCGCCTCGTTCCATTCATGACGCAGGCTGCGGGCATGGCCTTCGAAGCGGCGGCCCTCGAGGGTGAGGTCGGTTCCGGCGCGGGACCGCTCGAACAGCCGCGCGCCGACCGCCGCTTCCAGCGCCGCCACGCGAGCCGAGACGGTGCTCTGGGTGATGCCCAGCCGTTCGGCCGTGCGGTTGAAGCTGCGGGTCTCGCAGAGATCGAGGAAGGTATCGAGAAGCTCGATCTGCATCACGGCTCCTGATCGGACTTTTCGATCAATAGGCCGGGTTCGACCGAATTGAAAGCCCCCGCTGCCTGCCCGATACTGCGGTCCATTCAGGGAGGTTCGGATGGGCGGTTCTCAGGCTTGGACGACGGCGCGGGTCGTCGTCATCGGTGGCGGCGCGGTGGGGGCATCGGCGCTTTATCATCTGGCGAAGGCAGGCTGGACGGATTGCCTGCTGCTGGAGAAGAACGAGCTCACGGCCGGCTCCACCTGGCACGCGGCAGGCAATGTGCCCACCTTCTCCTCCTCTTGGTCGATCATGAACATGCAGCGCTATTCGGCAGAGCTCTACCGTCGCCTCGGCGACGAGGTGGACTATCCGATGAACTACCACGTCACCGGCTCGGTGCGGCTGGGGCATACGGCGGAGCGGTTGATGGAATTCCGGCGGGTCGTCGGCATGGGCCGCTATCAGGGTATGGATCTGGCGGTGCTCTCGCCCGAGGAGATCGCGTTGAAATATCCGTTCGTCGCGACTCATGGCCTGACCGGTGCGCTTTACGATCCCTATGACGGCGACATTGATCCGGCGCAGTTGACCCAGGCGCTGGCCAAGGGCGCACGCCAGATGGGCGCGCGGATCGAGCGGTTCTGCCCGGTGACGGCAGCGCGGCGCGAGGCGGGCGAATGGGTGCTCAGCACGCCGAAGGGCGAGGTGCGCTGCGAGATCGTGGTGAATGCCGCGGGTTATTACGCAGCCGAAGTTGGGCGGCTGTTTGGCCGCCAGGTGCCGATGATGGTGATGAGCCACCAATACCTGCTGTTCGGCACCGTGCCGGAGCTTGAAAGCTGGTCGCGCGAGATCGGCCACAAGCTGCCGCTGCTGCGCGACGTGGATTCGAGCTATTACCTGCGGCAGGAGAAATACGGTTTCAACCTCGGCCCCTATGAGGAGAATTGCCGGGCGCATTGGGCGACGCCCGGCGATCCGATGCCCGACGATTTCAGCTTCCAGCTTTATCCCGACGATCTGGAGCGGCTGGAATGGCATATCGAAGATGCGATGGTCCGGGTGCCGCTGCTGGCCGAGGCGCCGCTTCAAAAGGTGATCAACGGCCCGATCCCCTATACGCCGGATGGCAATCCGCTGATCGGCCCGATGCCCGGCGTTCCGAACGCCTTCGAAGCCTGCGTCTTCACCTTCGGCATCTGTCAGGCCGGGGGTGCGGGCAAGGTGCTGGCGGAATGGGTCACCGAGGGCGGCACCGAATGGGACATGTGGTCCTGCGATCCGCGCCGCTTCACCGGCTGGGAGGACAAAGACTATTGCGTGGCGAAGGGCATGGAAGTCTATGGCCATGAATATGCCATGCATTTCCCCCATGCCCGCTGGCCCGCCGCCCCCGACCGCAGGCTTTCGCCCGTCCATGACCGGCTGAAAGAGCTGGGCGCGGTGATGGCGCCCTATAATGGCTGGGAGCGGGCGAACTGGTTTGCGCAGCCGGGCGACGACACCTCGTGGGAGGCGACGCAGACCTGGCGGCGCGACGGGCCCTGGGCCGCGCGGGTGGCGCAGGAATGCGCGGCGGTGCGGGAGGGCGTGGGCGTGCTCGACCTGCCGGGCTTCACGCGGCTGCGGCTGGCGGGGCCGGGCGCGCGGGCGCATCTCGACCGGCTGAGCGCCACGAAACTGCCGCCCGAGGGCAAGGTGGGGCTGCTCTATTTCCCCGACGCGCGCGGGCGGATCGTCACCGAGATGACCTGCCTCAACCATGGTCCCGACATGGTGGGGCTGATCACTGCCGCCGTGGCGCAGAGCCACGATGCCGACTGGCTGCGCCGCGACCTGCCGGAGGGGGTGGTGCTTGAAGATCACACCGAAGAGGTGAACTGCTTCATCGTCACTGGCCCGCAATCGCGTGCGCTGCTGGCGAGGATCTGTGATGGCGATCTGAGCCTGCCCTGGCTCTCGGCGCAATATGAGGTGACGCTGGCGGGGAAGAAGGTGGCGCTGCTCCGGGTTTCCTTCGCCGGCGAGCTTGGCTGGGAGGTGCATTGCGCCCGCGCTGATGCACCGGTGGTCTATGAGGCGCTGCTTCAGGGGGGGGCAAAGCCTTTCGGCATGATGGCGCTGAACGCGCTTCGGATCGAAAAGGGCTATCGGGCGTGGAAGGGTGATCTTTCCACAGACTATTCGCTGCTGGAAGGCGGGCTCGGGCGCTTCATCGACTGGAGCAAAGAGTTTCCCGGGAAGGCGGCGCTGGCAGCGGAAAAGCAGCGGGGCAGCGCCAAGCGCTTCGTCAGCCTGAAGCTTGGCGCCTGTGACTGTGACCCACCCTATATGTCGAACCTCTGGGTCGGGGGCAAGATCGTGGGCGAGGTGACGAGCGCGGCTTTCGGCCACCGGGTCGGGCATGTCGTGGCGCTGGCCATGATGCGCGCCGATCTGGCGGTGCCGGGCGCGCGGATCGAGGTCGAGGCCTTCGGTGAACGGAGTGCGGCGGAGGTGCTGCCGGACGGGCCGGCCTGGGATCCGCAGAACCAGAGGCTGCGCGGCTGAGATGGCGGAGCCGGGGGCCAGCCCTGTCGCCGATTGGGCTTGAACCAATGGCGCACATTCGGCGACACCCGGATATTTCAAGACAGAAAATGGATCAGAGATGAGCGGGATTCCTGACAAGGCGCGGGCGGTCATCATCGGCGGCGGAATCTCCGGCTGTTCGGTGGCCTATCATCTGGCGAAGGCCGGCTGGAGCGATATCGTGCTGCTGGAAAGGAAGCGCCTGACCTCGGGCACCACCTGGCACGCGGCGGGGCTGATCGGGCAGTTGCGCGGCTCTGCCAACATGACGCGGCTGGCGAAATATTCGGCTGACCTTTACGTCAGGCTGGCGGCGGAAACCGGGGTGGAAACCGGGATGCGGCAGGTCGGCTCGATCTCGGTCGCGCTGAGCGAGGCGCGACGGGAAGAGCTCTACCGCCAGGCCACGGTGGCGCGTATCTTCGATGTGGACGTTCACGAGAT
>JAIRJX010000207.1 GCA_031260425.1 Gemmobacter sp. | reverse complement strand
GGATGGACGCGGGCGCGGCCTTCCTCATAAACCGCCCGATAGCCGTCATCCGAGGTGCCAAGCCCCCCCGCCGCCGTGCCGAAAATCACGCCGCCGGCCTCGCCCGCCGGGCCGGCGAGGTCCAGGCCCGATTGCGCCACCGCCTGCCGCGCCGCCGCCAGAGTGAACAGGGTGAAGCGATCGCAGAGCTGCAACTTCTGGTGGTCGAACAGGGCTTCCGCCTGCCACCCCGTGACCTGCGCGCCGATCTTCGCCGAAAGCCGTGCGGCGTCACGCAGGTCGAGCGGCGCGATTGCGCAGCGCCCCTCCCTCATCGCCGCCCAGGTCGCACCGACGGAGGGCCCGAGCGCGTTGACCGTGCCGGCCCCGGTAATGGCGACCCGTCTCACGCCGCCTGCCGCGCCACCAGCCGCTCGACCGCAGCAACGATGGCGCCGACCGAGGAGATGTCGAATTCCGGCCGCCCCGGCTCATTGGCGTTGAACGGCACCGAGATATCGAAGGCCTCCTCGATGGCGAAGATGCTTTCCACCAGGCCGAGACTGTCGAGCCCCAGATCCTCAGGCCTGTCCAGGATCCCGATTTCACTGGGCGCGCGCCTCAGTTGCGCGGCCAGAATGGCGATCACCCGATCCTCGATACTTGCCCCGCTGCCCTGTTGCATCATCCCCTTTCCAACCTTTCCGCCACGAGGGCGATCAAGACTTTGCGACGGCTTTCTGAAGTTCCGCAACCGTTGCGGCAAGTCGCGGCAGGCGGCGCAACGCCTTGTTGATCTCGACCTGGGTCTCCATCTTCACCGCCGGATTGCCGAGGATCACCCGCCCCGCCGGGACATTGGTGAAGATATTGGAGCCGCCCCCCGCGATCACGTCGTCACCGACGAAGATATTGTCGTTGACGCCGACCTTGCCGGCCAGGACCACCCGATCGCCGATCCGGGTGGAGCCCGCGATGCCGACCTGACCGCAGAGCAGGCAATCCTCGCCCACCTGCACATTGTGGCCGATATGGACCAGGTTGTCGATTCTGCTGCCGCGCCCGATCAGGGTGTCGCGGATGGTGCCGCGATCGATGGTGGAATTGGCGCCCACCTCCACATCATCGCCGATACGCACCGCGCCCAGACTGTGGATGCGGGTCCAGCCCTGTTCGCGGATCGTGTCGCGCTGACCAAGGGTGGCGCGTATCTCCTCGACGCCGCTTTTCTCGGGGGTGACGAAGCTGAAACCGTCGGCGCCGATCACCGCGCCGGGCTGGCAGATGAAGCGCGCGCCGATATGAACACGCGCACCGATGCGGGCGCCTTGCAGGATCAGGGCGTCCGGACCGATCTCCGCCCCCTCTGCGATGCTGGCATGGCTGGCGATACGGGCGCGCGGGCCGATGCGGGCCCCGGCGCCGATGGTCACGAAGGGGCCGATCGCCGCCCCCTCGCCGATCATGGCGGAGGCGTCAATCACCGTCATCGGGTGAATGCCGAGGGCAATCTGCGGTCCGGGATCAAGCAGCCCTGACAGCCCCGCCATCGCCAACCGCGCGCGCGGCACGAAAACCGCCGCCTCCAACCCCAGCGCCTGCCAGTCCGCGCCGGGCCAGAGCAAGGCCGCGCGGGCCGCACCGAGAGCCAGCCCTGCGGCATATTTCGGGTCCATGGCCAGCGCGAGTTCATCTGCCGCCGCCGCCTGCGGCTCAGCCGCGCGCAGGATCATCAGATCGAGATTGCCGGCAGCTTCCGCCCCGAGGGCGGTGGCGATGTCGCGGATGGTATGGGCCATGGCGTCCTCACTGACGGGGCGGGCTGCTCCCTCCCCGATCTAGCCCTGCCGACCGTCCGGCGCCACCCCCGCCTCCAGCAGCGCATCGTAAATCATCGCGTCGCGGCCATAGATATCGCGGCGATAATTCATGTGGCCATGCGCATCGGGAAAGGCGGTGAAATAGACCAGATGCACCGGCACATGTGCGTCGAGCTTGATCGCCTGCTCCTGCCGCGAATCGAGCGCCTTACGGAAGGCGCCCTCGGGATCATCGCTCTGCCGGGCCAGCAGTGCATAGGCGAAATCGAAGGGCCGCGCCAGTCGGATGCAGCCATGGCTGAAGGCGCGCATCTCGCGGTCGAACAGAGATTTTGTCGGCGTATCATGCAGATAGATGTTCCACTGATTGGGAAACATGAACTTCACCAGTCCCAGCGCATTGCCATCCGAAGGCGGCTGCCGCATCGCAAAGGGAAAATTCGCCGCCGTATACCGGCCGAAATCTATGTTCGAGCGGTCGACCACCCGGCCCTTGCTGTCGACGATCCGCAGATGGCCGGCGGCATTGGGGTTCTTTTTCAAGAGCGGCAGGTATTCCTTCGTGGTAATCGAGCGCGGCACCGACCAGCTCGGGTTCACCACCATATATTCCATCTCGTCCGAGAATTCCGGCGTGCGCTGGTCGCCCTGATTCTTGCCGATCACCGCACGGGTGGAGAAGGTTTCCCTGCCATCATCCATGATGCGGGCGGTGAAATCGGTGAGGTTCACCCAGATATGCCGCCGGCCGCGCTCAATGTTCAGCCAGCGCTCGCGCTCCAGCGCGACCAGGATGGAGGCCATCCGCGCCTCGGGCGGCGTGTTCAGCTCGGTCAGCGTCGCCTCATCGGCCACCCCGCCGGGCTCAAGCCCCTGCGCAAGCTGGAAGCGCCGCACCGCCTGCACGATTTGGTCATCATAGTCGCGCGTGGCCGTGCGCTCGAGATAGCCCATCCGCACCAGCCGGTCGCGCAACGCGACCACCCGCTCGCCGCTCGCCCCCGGCTTCAGCCCGCCACCCGAGACCTGCGCACCCCAGCCGCCGGTGGCGATCACCTGCTCAAGCCCGATCCGGGCCTTCATCAGATGCGCATAGGCCGGCGCCGTAGGGGCGAGGCCGGCGAGCCAAGCCGCGAGGTTGCCCCCCTCCAGCGCGGCAAGCGCCGCCTCCTCGGGCAGGCGCGGCAAGGTGCGGACGATGCCGGGATCAATCTTCTTCGGCTCCAGCACACCGGAATGCAGGTCATGCGTATAGTCGAGGAAAGCGCGGGTCATCCGCACCTCGATCCGGGCGCGGTCCCCCTCGGTGCGGGCGTTACGGAAACCGTCGGCAAGGGCGCTTGCATCATAGCGCTGCATCGGCAGGCCATGGGCATGGGCACGGCTCAGCGCGTCGAACAATGCATTGCGCCGCGCGGCATCGGCGGCTCCGGTCCAGACCGGGGCATAGTTGCGGCGGGCGTAGAAGGTCGCGACCGTATCCTGCTCCGCCGCTGCGATGGCCACCGCCTGCACGAAGGGATCCGGCCCTTGTGATGCCGCCGTCAACGGCGCCGCACCCAGAAACAGGGCCAATACACCGGACAAGGCCGTTCGGGACGGACGGTAAATCAGCATCACAAACCTCGGCAGAAACAATCACGTTTCCGCGAATTTCGAGGATTTCCCGGGCTCTGTCCATTCACAACTATTTCAGATCGTTGAGAAAGGCCGCCGCACGCCGGCAAACATGTGACTTTTCGGCAACGAGTCGGCAAGTTGCAGAACGGTTCCCGGCCTGGCCGGCGATTCAGCAATTATTTGCCGATCGGGTATACCTTGAGTCGGCTGCGGCCATTCTTCCCCTTCTGTCACGATTCGAGTTGTGTCATAACAGACGTGCACTTGGGGAAGTGGCAGAAACCGCAGACAAAAAGCGGTAGAAGACCGAAGGACAGGCTCTCATGACCAATTCAGCGCAAACCGGCATCACGCGGCGTGGCCTACTTGGTGTGTTCGCCGCGACCGCCGTTGTGGCAGCGCCGACCTACTCCAACGCCTTCGGGCTGTTGCGCGGGGCCGGCGATATCCGGCGGATCCGCATGTATTCGGGCCGAACCGGCGAAAGCCTTGATACGATCTACTGGGTCGAAGGCAAGTATATCAAGGAAGTTCTGAAGGAAATCAACTACTTCATGCGAGATTGGCGGACAGATGACGCCGTGTCGATGGATGCGCGCACCCTCGACATCATGGCGGCCTCGCACCGGCTGATGGACGTGTCGGAGCCCTATATGCTGCTGTCGGGCTATCGCAGCCCGAAGACCAATGCGATGCTGCGATCGCATTCGCGCGGGGTGGCCAGGAATTCGCTGCACATGAAGGGCCAGGCGGCGGATCTGCGGCTGAAATCGCGCTCGGTAGGCCAGATGGCCCGTGCGGCGGAATCCTGCGCCTCGGGCGGGGTGGGCCGCTATTCCGGCTCGAACTTCGTGCATATGGATTGCGGCCCGGTGCGGCACTGGGGCGGCTGAGCGGCCCTCCTGCCGGCCAGAGAACAGGCGCCTACTTGGCGCCTTTTTCATTCGCTTGCGACGGTAGCCTCAAGCCCCTGAACTCTCTGGGCGCAAGCTGGCGGGGCGCAACCTAGGCCCCGCCTTCGGTGAAGCCGTGGCGGGCATGAAACCGCGCCATCTCGCGCGGTTCGGGGCGCGCGCCGCCACTGTAGATCTCCACATAATGCGGGATCCGCGCCATACGCACGGCGAGGGTTTCCCGCGCCTGCATCGAGATATAGCCGATCTGCACCAGATAGATCGCGCGGGCGCGAACATCGGCATCCACCGGATCATGCCCCCATTTCTGCAACATCGCGTCCAGTGCCGACAGCCGCTCTGCATCGGCGGCCTGGACCCGCGCCATCACGCCGTCATCCTGAAGCGCCCAACTGCGAACCGCGAATTCCAGGCGATCGTCAAAGGCCTGCGTCGGCAGGAAGCAGCCGACGACATTGAGCAGCGCCTCCGCCTCGGTTTCGGCATAGCTGCCTGCCGCCGCCACCAGCGGCTTGGTCGAACGCTCCTCCCAGCGCAGGAGCAACGCTTCCAGAAGCGCCTCGCGATCCTTTAAATGCCAATAGAAGCTGGTGCGCGCCAGTTTCAGACGATTGGCGATCGGCAGGATCTTCACCCCGTCGATGCCGGATTCGATCAGCGCGGTATACGCCGCCTCCAGCCAGCCCTCGCAAGAGCCGCGCCAGCCGGTTCCACCCGAAGATTGTTCACTCATGTCGTCTGGCTATACACGGAAGGGTGCGGTCGCAACAAAAATGTCTGAACAATCGACGACCGCTCCACTCCGGCAGGCATCCCCGCTGCATGGCAGGGCTTCCCGGTCATGGCGACATCAGCCGGGCGGTGCGCCATTGACGATTGCCCCGCATGAGGCGCCCCTTCATTCCACATCTCCGGACCGGACCATTACGACGGAGAATGGCAGGAAACAGCGCCTGTTCATCATCTGTTCAAAAATATCCTCAGGGGGTGAATTGCCGCAGGCAAGAGGGGGCGCGAGCGCCCCCTGCCCGGGATCAGACCGCAGGCGGCACGAAAGGAAGACAGCCCGCTATACCGCCGGGGCGGCTTCCTTTTTCAGCCAGTCGACCAGGGTCTGGCATCGCGCCGTCAGGACGCGGCCGCGAGGGTGGACGAGCCAGTAGCGATAGTCCCGCAGAACGATGTCGAAGGGCTGGATCAACTCGCCCGACTCGATCTGGGGCCGCAGGATCGCCGATGCGCCCAGCATGATCCCCTGCCCGCTGAGCATACTGTGATAGCGCACATTCGTATCGTCGATCAGATAGGACTGGCTCCCCTCGATCGCCGGGGCGCCGGCATGGTCGAACCACTCGTTCCAGCCCAGGCGGCTCTCCTCGTGCAGAAGGGTGAAGTTCTTCAGATCCGCCGGCGTCTGCGGCACGCCCAGGCGCCCGGCAAGCGAGATATGCATGATAGGCGAGAGCCCCGCGGAGACGAGCGGGATCGCGGTCATGTTCGCGGGCGGCGCTTTTCCCCAGGCAACCGCAAGATCGGCACGGTCGAAATCCGCAACCGAAAGCGTATTCTGGTGAATCAGATTGAGCGAGACCCGCGGATGCGCCGCCCAGAAGGAATGCAGTCGCGACGCCATCCAGAAGCCCGAGAAGAAGGGCCGGCAGATCAGGTTGACCTGCTGGGTGCTGCTTTTCTGCCGTATCTGATCAACCACCCCTTCGATCGTCCGGAACGGCCCCGAGAGGCGCTGCCAGAGATGCGCGCCCTCCTGCGTCAACTGGAGCTGGCGCGGCTCGCGCAGGAAGAGGCGGGTCCCGAGATAGCCTTCGAGAATGCGAATCTGGTGACTGACTGCCGAGGGCGAGACGTTCAGTTCCTTCGCGGCGAGGGCAAAGCTCAGATGGCTCGCAGCAAGGGTGAAGACCCGGATCGCAT
>JAIRJX010000198.1 GCA_031260425.1 Gemmobacter sp. | reverse complement strand
GGCGCCGCGGCGCTGCACGCTACGACAGATGCCCCGGGACCTTCCTCTCAGCCATCGCCATCGCCGAAACCCTCATCTGCTGGCAAGGAAGATCAAGGAAGATCAAGAAGGCGGGTGGCCAAGTGTTTTCGGATAATCGCTGGCGTAACCGGGTAATCCCGTAAATCTCGGATCAGGTGTCTGGTAACATTATGGTGTAATCACGCCTATGATGGATCCCCGCACAGATGTCGACAAAGCGCCCTCGGGGGCGGTCGGGCGCTGCCCGGCGGCACGTGCCGTGCCTGGTTCCGGGCTTGGCGCAAGCTCGCACGGGGCTTGGGTGGAAACGATACAGGGTGTTCGGTGAAATGCTCATGGCGGCCATAAGGAGTGCCTGAACGAGGCCTGATCCCGAGATGGCCGAATGAGGAAACCCGACCTCCGCCCCCCTCACCCTGCCAGCTTCCCGCCGATCCAGACCGCGTGAATGGCGCGGTCATCGCCGAGCATGATGGTCGGGAACAGCGCCTCCCACAGCGTCTGGGCCCGCGCGCCGGCCTGTGCGATGGCGGGGGTGGAGGTGAGGTCGATCACTACAAGGTCGGCTTCCATCCCCGGGGCGATATTGCCGATCCGGTCGTCGGCCAGCAGGCTGCGAGCCGAACCTTGCGTCGCCAGCCACCACAGTTCCGCCGGATGCAGGGCACGGCCGCGCAACTGCGCCACCTCATAAGCAGCGGCCATGGTGCGCAACATGGAGAAGGACGACCCGCCGCCGGTATCGGTGGCCAGCCCGATCCGCAGCCCCGCCGCCTTCAGCCCGCCCATATCAAAGAGGCCCGAACCTATGAAGGTGTTCGAGGTCGGGCAGTGGATCAGGCTGGCATCCACCTCGCGCAGCCGGTCCCTCTCGCGCGGCTCCAGATGGATCGCATGGCCATAGAGCCCGCCATGCCCCAGAAGCCCGAATGCCTCGTAGGTATCGAGATAGTCGCGCGCAGAGGGGAAAAGCCCGCGCACCCATTCTATTTCGTCAAGCTGCTCGCTCAGATGGGTCTGCATCAGGCAGGTCGGATTGGCCTGCCAGAGCGCCCCCAGCGCCTCCAGCTGTTCCGGGCTGGAGGTTGGCGAAAAGCGGGGGGTGATGACATAGGAGAGTCGGTCCACCCCATGCCATTTCGCCACGGCCGCCGCACTGTCATCATGCGCCGTCTGCGGATTGTCGCGCAGCCCCTCCGGCGCGTTGCGATCCATGCAGGTCTTGCCGGCCCAGATCCGCTGTCCGCGCGCTTGCCCCTCTGCCATCAGCGCATCCACCGAGGCGGGATGGATGGTGCAATAGGAACAGACCGAGGTCGTGCCATTGGCCAGCGTCAGGTCGAGATAGCGTGCCGCGACCCCGGCGGCATAGGCTGGATCGGCAAAGCGCATCTCCTCGGGGAAGGTGTAGCTGTTCAGCCAGTCGATCAGCCGCTTGCCCCAACTCGCAATGATGGCGGTCTGCGGATAATGCACATGCGCGTCGATGAAACCGGCCGAGATCAGGCGGTCGCCGTAGTCGGTCACCCTTGCCCGTGGCCAGGCCCGCCGCAATGCGCCGGCGGTGCCGCGCGCCGCGATATGTCCGCCCTCGATCACCAGCGCTTCGTCGAGCCGCACCGCGTCCGGCCCCGCCTCGAACGGATCAGCGGTGAAAGACAGCACTCGGCCCAGAAGCAGTTCGGTCATCGCATTTCCTTTAGCAACCTGCGGCAGCCTATATCTTTTCCCGGATTTGGTAAAATTCCGTCACCACCCTGTTTCTTTGAAACTGCTTATCATAAGGTCACGGCAATCGGAACGGAGGCGGCGGAGCGGAGGCGGAATGTCTGATCAGGCGGCCATCGAGACGGAAGACGAAAAGGCGCTGGATCCGCGTCGCGTCGCCGCGATTCTGGAAGCGGTGGAGGCCAGCGATGCCGACCGGCTCCGCGATCTGGCCGAGCCGCTGCACGCTGCCGACCTCGCCGACCTTCTGGAGCAGATCTCGCCCGGCGCAAGGCGGGATTTCCTGCATCTCTATTCGCCAGAATTCGATGGCGAGATCCTGTCGGAAATCGATGAATCGATCCGGGAAGAGGTGATCGGCGCCTTGCCGCACGAGGTCGTGGCTGAGGCGGTGCGCGAACTTGAGACCGATGATGTGGTGGACATCCTCGAGGATCTCGAGGAGCCGCAGCAGGAGATGATCCTCCGCGCGCTGGAAGATGCGGATCGTGTCGCCGTCGAACAGGCAATGGCATACCCGGAATATTCCGCCGGCCGCCTGATGCAGCGCGAGGTGGTGGTCGCCCCCCGACACTGGACGGTGGGTGAGGCGATCGACCATCTGCGCGGAGCGGAATGGCTGCCCGACCAGTTCTACCATGTGATCCTCGTCGACCCGCGGATGAAACCGCAGGGCTACGTGACGCTGGGCCGGATCCTGTCCGCACGGCGTGATGAGGCGCTGAACGCCATCACCGAGGACAGTTTCCGCACCATCGAGGCGACAGTTCCGGAATCCGAGGTCGCCTATATCTTCAACCAGTATCACCTGATCTCCTGTCCGGTGGTGGATGAGAATGGCCGCCTGGTCGGCGTCATCACCATTGATGATGCAATGAACGTGCTGGACGAAGAGCATGAGGAGGACATGCTGCGCCTCGCCGGGGTGGGCGAGGAAAGCTCGATCTCCGACGGGCCGCTGGAAACGGTGAAAAGCCGGCTGCCCTGGCTGGTGGTGAACCTGTTCACCGCCTCGCTTTCCGCCATCGTGATCGGCCAGTTCGAAGCCTCGATCAAAACCATCGTGGCGCTGGCGATCCTGATGCCCATCGTTGCCTCGACCGGCGGAATTGCGGGCACCCAGTCGCTCGCGGTGGCGGTGCGGGCGCTGGCGACGCGCGACCTGACCCGTTCCAACGCGGCGCGCGTGGTGCGGCGCGAGATGGTGGCGGGACTGCTCAATGGCCTGAGCCTCGCGGTGATCCTCGGTCTTGCCGGAACGCTGATCTTCGGGGACTGGCATGTCGGGCTGGTGCTGGCGCTTGCCATGATCGTGAACCAGATGGTGGCGGCGATGGGCGGTGTGCTGGTGCCGCTTGCGCTGGTGCGGCTGGGTCTTGACCCGGCGCTGGCCTCGGGGACGTTCGTGACCACCCTGACGGACGTCATGGGATATTTCGCCTTTCTGGGGCTGGCGACGTTGGTGCTGCTATGACGATGACGGAACGCAAGGCCATGGCGCGCAAGGCTGCCTTCGCGGCGCGCAAGACGGCCTTTGCGGCGGGGCAGGGGCAGGCGGCGGCGATACTCGCTGATCTGCTGGCACGACAGGTCGGCAGGCCGCTGGCCGGCTATATGGCGATGCGCAGCGAGATCGACCCGGCAGAGGCGATGGCCGCTCATACGGGCCCGGTTGGCGTGCCGGTGATCCTTGGCCCCGGCCAACCGCTGAAATTCCGCGAATGGGCGCCGGGCTGCACGTTGATCGAGGGCGAGTTCGGCGCCCGCATCCCCGCCGAGGGCACCTGGATCGAACCGGAGGTGCTCATCGTCCCGCTGGTTGCCTGGGACCGGCGCGGCTATCGCCTTGGTTATGGCGGCGGCTTCTATGACCGAACGCTGGAACTGCTGCGCGCGCGCCGTCCCACACTGGCCATCGGCTTTGCCTTCGCGGCGCAGGAACTGCCCGAGATTCCGGTGGAGCCGACCGATCAGCGTCTCGACGCCATCGTTACCGAAGCGGGCGTTCTGACCTTCGCCTGAACCGAGGGGGTGGGCGAGGTATCAGGCGCCGTGGTTGGGCACCTTGCGTGAGGGCGCGGCATAGGGCCTGGTCACGTCACGCAATGTTATGTCCAGTGCCTCAAGTTCCAGCGCCACTGCTCCGTCTCCGGCGAGGATCAGGAGCAGCCGCCCGCCGCCATCCGCTCCCGGCTCGAACACGAGATCGAGCAGTGACAAGACGGTATCGCGCTCCGCTCGGTCGATCCCTTGCGTTCTGACCGACATGACATCGCGCACCAGCAGCATCGCGCGCACCCGCTCCGGCGGGCGTCCACCCTGCGCGACCGCTGCGTGGTCCTCCCAGCGGAAGCGGTTCAGCAGCACCGCGAATTCGCGCCGGTTGCGGGCATAGGTCATGTCGGTGATCGGGAAAACGGCGTCCTGGGTCAGCGCGGCGAGGACCCGCAGATCCTCGTCATCCTGCGCCCCGAGCCAGAGCGGCGCTTCGCCACCATCCTCGAACTGTGCGTCGGCCATCAGCCTTTGATCCTTTCGATCCGGGCCCCGCAGGCGCCCAGCTTCTCCTCGACATGCTCATAGCCGCGGTCGAGATGGTAGACCCGGCTCACCACAGTTTCACCTTCGGCGGCAAGGCCGGCGAGGATCAACGATACACTGGCGCGCAGATCAGTGGCCATGACCGGGGCGCCGCGCAGCCGCTCCACCCCGGTGACGGTGGCGTGGCCGCCGTGCACATCTATCCGTGCGCCCATCCGCATCAGTTCCGGTGCGTGCATGAAGCGGTTCTCGAAGATGGTCTCTTCCAGCGTGCTCACCCCGTCGGCGGTGCAGAGCAACGCCATCATCTGCGCCTGCAGGTCAGTCGGAAAGCCGGGGAAGGGCTCGGTCTTCACGTCCACGGCCTTCACCCGGCCGTTCTTGCGGCCAACCTTCAGCCCGGTCGGGGTTTCGGTAACCGTGATCCCGGCCTCGTCCAGCTTTTCGGCAAAGCTTGCCACCAGATCGAGCCGTCCACCAAGGCATTCCACCTCACCGCCGCAGATTGCCGGGGCAAGCATGTAGGTGCCAAGCTCGATGCGGTCGGCCACTACCGGATGGGTCGCCCCGCCCAGCCGGTCGACGCCCTGCACGGTGATCGTGCCGCTGCCCTCACCCTCGATCTGCGCGCCCATCCGGCGCAGGCATTGTGCGAGGTCGACGATTTCCGGCTCGCGCGCGGCGTTCTTCAGCACCGTCGTGCCCTTCGCCAGTGTGGCGGCAAGCAGGGCGTTCTCGGTCGCGCCGACCGAGACGAAGGGAAATTCGACCACCGCGCCGATCAGCCGACCGCCGGGGGCCTTGGCGTGGACATAGCCGTCGCGCAGGTCAAGTTCCGCCCCCATCGCCTCCAGCGCCTTGAGATGCAGATCCACCGGCCGGGCTCCGATGGCACAGCCGCCGGGCAGCGAGACCACCGCATGGCCATCTCGGGTCAGCATCGGCCCCAGAACCAGGATCGAGGCGCGCATCTTGCGCACGATGTCGTAGTCGGCGGTATGGTTGCCGATCCGATAGCTCGACATGGCCAGCACCTTGCCGCCCTGCAACGCCGCCACTTCGGAACCCAGCGATTGCAGAAGCTGGGTCATGGTGCTGATATCCGACAGGCGCGGCGCGTTGGTCAATGTCAGCGGCTCTTCCGTCAGCAACGTCGCTGGCATCAGCGTCAGGCAGGCGTTCTTGGCGCCGGCGATCGGGATCACCCCGTCCAGCTCATTGCCGCCACGCACCAGAATCGAATCCATTCCTGCCTCACTCTCCGTTGTCTGCCGCGGTGTCGTCTTGCGCCGCGTTGCGCGCCCGCGCCTGAGCCTTGCGCCGGGCCATATTGGCCTTCAACGCCGCTTTCAGCCGCTCTTCCCGTGCACTCACATCCCCTGCCGCCTTGCGGGCGGCGGGACGTTCGGGAGCAGGGGGAGGATCGCCGGGCTTGCTCATCCGTCCCTGTTAGCCCAGGTGTGAAATAGCGTCCAGATTGCGCTTGCACATGGCGGAGATTACGTCTATCTCCCCGCCATGCCCGGCAAAGACGCGCCGAAGCGTTCCGGCGCTGTGGTAGCTCAGTGGTAGAGCACTCCCTTGGTAAGGGAGAGGTCGAGAGTTCAATCCTCTCTCACAGCACCATCCTCCCCAAGAAAATCAAGCGGTTAGGCGAGATGGACCGGCGGCACAAGCCGTTACCCGGCGTTACCCCTGCCGACTCAGAAGGGCTCGCCCCAGTCCGGGTCGATGTGGCAACCGTTGCCGCCATCCGCCTCGACCGCGATACCATTGTGGCCGCCTCCGGCCTCCATCACCGCGTCAGCGATTGCCCAGCGGAGGTCTGGCGCCCGAAGCCCGAGCCGAACGGTCACGATGTAGCAAGCCCTTGCGTTTGAATCGCACCAGACGGTTTCAAGGCGGCGCGCCATCAGTTCCGGCATGGCGTCGATGATCCGGCGCATCGTGTCGAGTTCGGCCAGCACCGACCAGCGGCTCTCAATCTGAACGCCCCGGTAGCAGAAGCCTGAGACCGGAGCTTTCGGCCCGGCGTCGGCGCGGTCAATGTCGTACTGGCGCTGGATCAGCGCCGCCGCCTCGGGCGGCAGGTCGATGTATTCTACCATCTTGCTCTCCCTGAGAGCGCCGTGCCCCACGAGTAGCTGCCGCAGGGCACGACGACTTCGCCATATTGAGGTTACTTCTTCTTGATGGTCTCCACGACATGCGTGGACTTGCGCTGCGCGGCCACTTTGACCGTGGTGAAGCGGCCCGTCGAAGCGCTGCGGCCGATTTTGAACGATTTCGATTTCATCTTTCGATCTTTCACTTGTGCATTGAGGGTGGGAGGCGCGCTCATCGCGCCTCCCGTTTTCTTGGGTCGAGGTGGCTTACTCCGGGATCAGAATAGGCCACGCCCGCAGCCCAAACGCTTTCGCGTAGAGCCGCGTCCCGGTCTGCGGGCACGTCCGCCAAGGACGGAAGACATACCGGAAGCCAGGCGGAGGGGGTGTGTGACGCTGGGTCATAGCACTCTCCACTTCGGGGCGTATCTTGCCTTTGGACCCAAAATGCGCTAAGTGCAGTCCTTGCTAGGGAGACTGATTTGCGCTTCTGGGAGGCTCTGCATCGTCAAGCCCCTGATGCACGATGAAGAAATCCGTTTGGAGGCTCGGGCGCCAACCTGAGCCTTCTTTCGTTAGAGCCCCCGCTCTTCTGGAGGTAGCGGAGACGGTTCCGGGCGGGCTCCCAAGTAACTCCGAAGCGCTTCATCAGGTCCTCCTCTCGGTCTGTGGGGAAGATGAAGCGCCGAGGCATCAAGAACTGCGCGGCGAACTGGTTGGCCTGCGGCTCTGCAAGGCAGAACGGCCTGGTGCCGTCGCCCTGCTTCGCCCTTGCCAGCGGAATATTAGTGTGCATGTACCAGTGACCGAGTTCGTGGGCGGCTGTGAATCTCGCTCGCCCCTCCCCAGCGCACACCCCTTCGTATACATCTTCGCGCAGCATGATAAACTCGCCATTGGGGCAGGTGTAGCCTTCGGCCTGCCCCATCTCTTTGCGACTGCCGACCTCGAAGCGAACGAGGCCAAGCTGGTAATCCAAGACCTGTTCGATCAGTTCGCTGACCGGGGCTCGGGGATAGGCATCAAGCCCGAACTGCTGTCGGAAGCGATCAGCCTTCAATTCGATGGCCGCCCAACTGAGGGGCGGCACCTTAAAATCATCGCCAACGCTCATTGCTTGTCCTTCTTGCTGAGGATTTCAAAGATGCTCTTGAGGTCATCGTCGGACAGCGAGTTCATCCGGCGCGCCATCAGGCCCGCCGTGTCTCTCGCAAGTGCCGACTGAGCCTCAACAGTGAAAGCCTTGCGCGAGCGGTCAGCGGCCCGGCGCATGGCAGCGGCGGCATCACCCGCCAGTTGGTAGACTTTGATGACAAGGTCCTCAAAGCCGCTAGGGGGTGTCTTGGTCCCGCGCTCGACAGCGGAGATGAAGGCCGACGACTTTTCCAACCGTTCGGACATGTCCAACAGGCGCTCATCCCGGTCAATTCGCAGTTTCCGCAGCTCCTTTCCGATTTCAGTGGTCATGGTAGCCTCCTTGGGTCTCCAACACAGATGGGGCTTTGGGTTCAGATTTTCAACCTGACTGGTTAATTTTTTCGCCCTCCGAGGTATTTAAAGCAAACCCTCGTGGCTCAAGGAATACACCAAGGCTGGTTGTCGTGCAATGCCCTGCTACCGGATGTGGGCTGAGGCCCCCATGGGCGCGGCGTTAACAGATCGAGCTTGGGAACGGCTCACCCCGTAAAGGCCACGCTGAACTGCCACGACGCAGCCCATCGCGACTGGGCGCTTTTCCCACCTCGATCCGCACCCGTCTGCCGATCCCCACGGGGGGCCCCGTAGCGGCAATTGCCCCCGGATTCAGGCCCGATTGCTGCGACAGACCGCGTTTGACTGCACTGCTAACGGTGGCGGGAAGACAGCCCCGCCGCCAAAGCACGCAACAAAATCCTCAAAACCACACAGCGCCTTGGACGAGCTGCCTGGAAGCGCTTGTCGCTCGTGCTCGTAGCTGAGGTCCGTCTCATCCGTCCGCAGGATCTTGCGCACCGTGTTCCGCTACACATGCAGTCCCCGTACGATCTTCTTCACCGACCGGCCCTGAACGTAGAAGGCCCGCCGGACCCGCGCCATCGTATCCGCCCGCTTCAACTCCCCCTCCGTCCGCTGCCTCGCAACGGACAGTCCAACAGAACATCAGGGGGGTCAAAATTGGACGCCGATACCCCGCCTTAGGGGGTCAATTTTGCACGCCAAAACACACAGAAGCGCCGTTCGGCATCCAGTTGGGCATTCACGAAGGCCGGGATGTCCAGTTCGATCCGGGCGTCCGGTTCAAGGGCCATCATGGCCTCGCAGAAGTTTCAGGGTGGAGCGGGCCGCGGGCGCATCCTCGAACCGGCGCAGGGCGGCACGGGCGCGGCCCACCCGCGACATGACCGTGCCTGCCGGGATCTCCAGAATGGCCGATACCTCGGCGACGCTCAGCCCCTCGACCGCCATCAGATGCAGTGCCTCGCGCTGGTGGGAGGGCAGGGCGAGAAAGGCACGACGCAACTGCTCCAGCCGCACCACATGCTCGCCCTCGGGCGGGGCGAAACCGGGATTGGTCTCCGCCCAGACCTGATCGCGTGCCATGGCCGCCTTGCGCGCACGGGTCTGGTCGATGAAGTGGTTATGCAGGATCGCCATCAGCCAGACCCGCAGGTTGGCGCCATCACGAAAGCTCGACCGCCTCTCGCAGGCGCGCAAAAGCGCGCCCTGCACCAGATCATCGGCATCGGCATCGCCACGCGCAAGAATCCGCGCATAGCGGCGCATCGGCTCCAGATGAGGGGTAATGTCGAATTTGCCCATATTGCATATACGAAGCGGAGCCGGATCTCATCCCGCACGATAGTCCAAACCCTTCCCGCCGACGAGGGCGGCATTCCTCTCGCGCAGTTGCGGCGCGGCATCGTCATAAGGAAACGGCAGAAAACCATAGCGGCGTCCGCGCGTTATCCTGCTGACCTTGTGCAGAAGCGAACGGAAAACACCACCGCGCCACCGGGCGAGGCCTTGAGGCTGTGTGACCCGTATTCGGAAAAGCTGACTTCGCCGCCGTCAAAATCGTCGCTCAGGTTGACCGGGCCGGCAAAGCGGCGATGCGCCGTGCCCGCCGTGGTATTGTCGCGATGCGCAGCGAATTGCCCGCCATCCTCGGCCGTGTAGCACGACACGATGTAGTGCTCCATCCATGTCATCTTGTGCTGAGGCGACTTTGCAATCTCGGGCACCACCCGGCGCGGGAATCGCGTCTGCAAGCCGCCGATCAGGCCCTTGTCGGTGATATCGTAATCGCTGCGCCGCTTGTGGCCGTGGTCCATCACGCCCAGGGTGTGTCCGCCGATCTCGCGCATGAAGCCGCTTTCGATACCCCCATGCGTCTCGTAAAGTCCGATCAGATGGCGGCGGAGTTCGGGCTCGAACACGCGCGGGCGGCAGGAAAGGGATCGGCGCCTGCAACTCTATCCCGGCAAAGGTCCCGGGTTGCGGCGGGCTTTCGATCAGGGCGATGAACTCGGCCACATCGCCGCCATCCTCGCGGAACGGGACGGTGGCGATCACTCGCAGCGCGGGATCCATCACCACCCGGCACCGGGCAAGCGCCAAGGGTCGCCGAACACCGGCAGTCGGCCATTGCGACCGGCTTTCGGGGCGACCCACACAAGATCTTTGTCCAGCCGGATCAGACAGAGAGACACGTTGCTTCAACGCGGCGTTACAGGACTTCCAGTTCGTCGTGCGGTAGCGGGCAGGCTCAGGCGTACTCATGACGGGGGCCTGACAGCATGGATCAGCTGCGGGAAGCCTGCTGCGGCGGGAGTTCTGCAACAACGCCCCTTTTGTCGTGCAGCAGGTCCATCAGGCCGATCTCGGGAAATTCAACCAAGTCGCCCAGGTGGGCGCGAAGGCGCGTCAGATCGGGTGCCATGAGTTGCGGATCGCCTGGGCCGGGACGGTGCGACAGTTTCAAAAGGTCGGGGCGCCCGATGGCCCATGCCAGCACTCTTGCCAGATCCCCCAGCGGGCGTATCTCACCGGACCCCACGTTGAAAATCCCTGTCGCACGCATCTGCAACAAGCCAACCAGACACCGCGCGACATGGGCGGTCGAGGCAAAATCCCGTTCAAGCTTCGCTGCGCGCACTTCGGCAGGACGCCCGTCACACAAGGCGTCGATCAAAGAAGGGACGAAGCGGCGACGGTCTTCGCCCGGGCCATAGAGGTGGAACAGGCGTGCCCAGATCAGATCGCTGCCGCAAAGGGTGGCAAGGTCGGCATGAAGGCTCGCCTTGGCCTCGCCATAGGGTGTCGTCGAGCGCAAGGGACGCGTCTCAGACCATAGACCGGACAATACCGGATCGTATTCAGCGCAGGTTCCAAGGGCCAGAACCTGCCCCCCTCCTTCGCTGCGGAATCGGCGAACAAGGTCTCGGGAGACTTCGCGCCAGATCTGGTTTCGGTGAGAGGTCCAGAACACGCCATGTTCGACCTCCCAGGCGCAGTGGACCAGGCGAGGGGCAAGTGTCGAAACACGGGCACGTCCTTCGGCCCTCAGGAGGTCGGCACTATGCCATGTCACGCCTGCGATGCCGGGACCCGGGCTGCGGCTGACGGCATGCACCGGTATGCCCCGGATAACGAGTTCCGCAAGGACGGCCCGACCAACGAAACCGGTGGCGCCGGTCAAGATCACAGCTTCAGACATGTGCGAAATCCGGCCAGGTCCGGTCGCGATCCGAAAGGACTTGTGGGGCGGCAGGCCAGTCGATGGCGAAGGCAGGGTCGTTCCACCTTGCCCCCCGGGCTGCCTCGGGAGCGTGAGGACGATCTATGAGATAATCGACCAGGGCATCCGATGTCAGCGAAAGGAAGCCATGAGCCACCCCGCTCGGCAGAAAGAGCGCGCGGCCGTTCCCGGCCGTCAGATGCTCGGCGTGCCAAAGCAGATAGGAAGGGCTGTCCGGCCGAAGGTCGAGCGCCACGTCCCAGATTGCGCCGGCAAGGCAACGGACAAGCTTTTGTTCGCCGTGAGGTTCGGCCTGCCAATGCATCCCGCGCAGGGTATGGGCGGCGGTGCTGGTTGACAGGCTTGCCTGCACAGGAGAGAAATCGAGCCGGGCTTTGGCGAAGATCTCGGCACACCACAGCCGCCGAAAGCTGCCACGGTTGTCCTCGTGCTCCGGACTCTGGACGACCAGGACGCCCGGAAGACCCGTCAGGTGAAAGCGCATCAATGCTGCCTCATGAAGGGAACGGCTGTCCAAAGGCCGCCATTGTAGCCCGCGCCACGCAATTCGGCCACGATCTCGGATGCGATGTTCCAGGGCAGGATGAGAATGGCATCGGGGCGTGAGGCGAGAAGCTGATCCGGTCTCAAGACAGGGATGTGGCTTCCGGGCAGAAGGCGGCCTTGCTTTTCGGAAGACCGGTCAGCCACGGCATAGATTTCGCTCGGGCCGATACCGGCCACATTGAGGAAGGTGTTGCCCTTGGCCGCAGCTCCATAGGCGGCCAGTCGCTGACCGCGTTCCTTCGCCAGCCAGTCGCGAAAATCCGACAGCACCTTGGCCACCCTTGCCTCGAAGCCCTGATAGAAGGCGTCCGTGTCGATGCCGCGGCGGGCCTCTTCGTCGCGCAGCGCCAGAAGTGCCGGACTTGCCGGTTGCGGTCGCCGGGACGCCAGATACCGCAGGCTGCCGCCATGGGTCGGCAACTTTTCGACGTCGAAGAGGCAAAGCCCGTGACGGGCGAAGAGCCTCTCGACAGCAAAGGCCGACCAATAGGCATAGTGTTCATGGTAGATCGTGTCGAATTGAACCCCATCGACCAGCGCCAGAAGGTGCGGCGCCTCGACCGACAGAACCCCCTCGGGGCCGAGAAGAAGGGCAAGACCGGCCACGAAACCGTTGATGCCGGGCACATGGGCCAGAACATTGTTGGCCACGACCAGATCGGCGCCACGCCCATGCCGGAGGACCACATCCGCAGCCGTCGCCGAGTTCAGGAAGGCGACCTCTGTCGGGACGCCCAGGGTCTTGGCAATGGATGCGACATTCGCGGCAGGCTCGATCCCGAGGCAAGGCACGCCCGCAGCCACGAAGTTGCGCAAGAGATAGCCGTCATTCGAAGCCACTTCGATGACCAAGGACTGTGGACCCAGCCCCAGCCTTTCGGTCATTGCGCGGCAGAACGCCCTCGCATGAGCGAGCCAGGACGACGAGGCAGAGGAAAGATAGGCATAATCGCCGAAGATGCCCTGTGCATTGACTACATGATCCAACTGCACCATGCGACAGTCGGAACAGACCACGGCGCGCAGCGGAAAGCGCGGCTCGGCGGCCGGGTTGGTGGTCGGGGGAAGATAGGAATTGGCGACCGCCATGCTGCCCAGGTCGCAAAAGACCGGGCCAAGGGGGGCGGAGCAGGCGCGACAGAGGGTTTGCAGGGTCATGTCAGCCCTTCAGAAAAGCGTCGATCGCGCAGTCGCTGGCCCTGTCCATGGCCTGTCCGCTTACCCAATCCTGATACCACCGTGCCGTTGCCGCCGTGGCTTCGGCCGTCGCCAGCCGTGGCGTCCAGCCAAGTCTTGTCCGGGCGAGGGTGCTGTCCAGCGCCAGGCGGCCTTTTTCCGGCATGGGCGGTTCGGGCGCAGGCTGCCAGTCAACCGGGGCACCCGTCACCGACTGCCAGAGCGCGAGGAGCGAGCGCACGGAAAGTTCCGCTTCGGCGGGGCCGAAGTTCACGGCGGACGGAGCGGTTCCCCGGGCCAGATCCTCGGCCAGGATCAGATAGGCGGTAATCACGTCCAGCACATGCTGGAAGGGCCGTGTCGCCTCGGGGTTGCGCAGGACCAGCGGCCGGCCGGACAGTCTGGCCCTGACCAGGTCGGGAATCAGCCGGTTGAGCCCGAAATCACCGCCGCCGATGACATTGCCCGCCCGCGCCGTGGCCATCGGCGGCAGGTCGGCAAAGCTGGCGCGGTGGCTGGCGACCAGCACTTCGCAGGCGGCCTTGCTGGCGGAATAGGGGTCGTCGCCGCCCAAGGGATCACCTTCCACGAAGGCGCGGGTGCCGTCGTTGCGATAGACCTTGTCGGAGGTGACGATTACGGCGGCCTGCACAGTCCGACCTCTGAGCGCCTGCAACACAGCCAGCGTGCCGAAGAGGTTGCTGGCCCAGGTTTCGGTCGGATCACGGTAGCCTTCCGACACGATGGCCTGCGCCGCCAGATGCAGAACGACTTCGGCGCCGGCGATGGCCGGGCCGACCCCGGAAAGCTCTCCGCGCAGGTCGGTCAGGCAGGACGACACCTTCAGGATCTCGAAGGCTGAAGGGCCGGGCACAGGATCGCGGGCATAGCCCGTGACCACCGCGCCGAGGGAAACCAGCATCCGGGCGGCCCAGGCCCCCTTGAAGCCAGTGTGTCCGGTCAGCAGGACCCGTTTCCCGGTCCAGAACGCGGGGTCGGGGCGCCTCACCAGATCACCCATGGTGCCTGACCCTTGTCCCACATTGCCTGCAACTGGTCCCGGTCCCGCAGGGTATCCATAGGTTGCCAGAAGCCGTGATGGTCAAAGGCCATCAATTCGCCGTCCCGCGCCAGACCCTTCAGCGGCTCTTGCTCCCAGGCCGTAGCATCGCCGTCGATCCGGTTGAGGACGGCAGGGGACAGAACGAAGAAACCCCCGTTGATCATGCCCCCGTCGCCCGCCGGTTTTTCGGTAAAGGCCGAAACGCGGCTCCCATCGCGGTCAAGCGTGCCGAAGCGCCCGGGCGGGATCACGGCGGTTACGGTAGCTGCACGTCCATGGCCACGGTGGAACGCGACCGCGCCTGTGATGTCGACGTTACCGACCCCGTCGCCGTAGGTCAGACAAAAGGCCTCTTCGTCCCGCAAGAGATGCCCGACCCGCGCCAGTCGCCCACCGGTCTGTGTCTCTTCACCGGTGTCAATCAAGGTCACGCGCCAAGGCTCAGGCGCAGGGCGCAGGATTTCGGTGACACCGGTGGCAAGGTCTATGGTCAGATCAGAGGACAGTTGGCCATAGTTCAGGAAATATTCCTTGATCTGCCAACCGCGATAGCCAAGGCAGATCACGAAGTCGGTGATGCCATGGGCGGCATAGGTCTTCATGATGTGCCACAACATCGGCCTGCCGCCGATTTCGACCATCGGCTTGGGGCGCAGGCCGGTTTCTTCGGACAATCGAGTGCCGCGCCCGCCTGCGAGAATGACTGCCTTCATTCTGCCGCCACCCTTGCCGCGAGCTCATAGAAGTTTCGCGCGAACCGTTCCGGCTGCCCCAGTGGATGGGCAGCGATCTGCACCCGCAGCCCGTGACGCAGGACCAGCCTGCGTGCCGGATCGGCGGCAAGTTCCGCTGCACGGGCCACATAATCGTCGCGGGAAAACACCGCGAGATCGCCCAGCCCCGCATTTGAGAGATTCGAATAGCCCAGTCGTTCGGGGAAACCCGGACCAACGAGGCTGATTGTCGGAACACCCATCCACAGCGCCTCGCAGGTCGTGGTGCCGCCGACATGGGGCAGACTGTCCAGCGCGATATCGATCTCGTTATAATACCGCATGTGGTCGCCACGCACACCGATGAATTCGATCCGGTCCGGCGCGACATCGCGCCGGGCAAAGGCCGTCCGGGCGCCTTGGACAAAGCTGTCGACGCCGCCCTCCGGGCGCAGGAAGACAAAGCGCGAGCCCGGCACCGCGCGCAGCACTGCAGCCCAGGCGTCCAGACAGGCAGGGGTATATTTATAGGGATTGTTCGCGGTGCCGAAGGTCAGATGACCCTTGCGCATTTGCGGAGTGCCCTCGGTGATCTCATGGGGCCCGAACATCCGACTCAGGGCAACCCAAGTCTCGGGCATCTCGAACGGCCGTTCGATCAACAGACGAGGGTCTTCGGGACGCAGGAAGGGATCGGTCAGGATCAGGTCGATCTGTTCAAGACCGGCCGAATGCGGATAACCGAGCCAACTGGCCCCCAGCCGTGCCGGTCGATGGGCCATCACCTCCAGCTTGTTCATGGCGGTCGAGCCGCCCAGTTCGAAGAGGATATCCAACCGGTCTTGCGCAATGCCTTCGGCCACCTGCGCATCGGTCCGGTGCAACCAGTGCCTGAACCCCGTGACCTGAGATGCAAGATGGTCCTGCACGTTGTCGACGGGCTTCTCGTAGAAGGAATAGCAAAAGACTTCTACCCGGTCGCGGTCATAGCCTTCCAGCAGCGGCAGGGCGAAATAGGTGATCGGATGACGCCGCAGGTCTGACGACATGAAGCCCACGCGCAGCTTCTGCCCTCCCACACGCGGGGGGGCGGCCAGCGGCGTGATCCCGCGGGAGGCCCGTCTTCCCCAGGCGCGGTGCCATTCGACAAGGCGAAGGCGGTCGTCAAAGCTTTGAACCTGGCCGAGTTCATAATGGACCGCAGAATGCGGCCCATCAGCCTGCCAAAGCGGCAAGAGAGTCTCCAGCCTGCCGGTCTTCGCCATCCGATCTTCATCAAGAACCCGCATCAGGATGGTCCGCAAGCTGCGCGCCGCATCGGGGGGGATACGGGTCGGGAACCGATCCATCAACCGCTTGGCCATCTGGTAAGAGCGTTCGATATGGGCGGCCTCCGAACCATAACGGCTGCGACACAGGCTTTCGACAAGCTGTTCCAGGGCCTCGAAGCTGGAAGGATGCGCTGCGACGGCACGCTCAAGCACCGCATTGACCGTCTCGCGGTCCGAATCCGCGATGATGGTGGCCAATTGCAGGCTGGCGTTGAGATGCGAAGGATTGCGGTCCAGGACCTCGCGCAGCACGGTCAGAGCTTGCGGCGCATCCCCGGTGCGGAAATCGAGCCGCGACTGCATCACGGCCAACTCGTCGTCCAGGGGCTGCTCCTGTCGCAGTCTGGCCACCAGATCACGGGCCTCCGCGATCCGGCCTGCCCGTTGCAAGGTATGCAGGAGGTTCCCGCAAATCAGATGCTGTCCCGGTGCCAGCGACAAAGCGCGGCGCAGGCACTCGATCGCGCCGTCCCATTGTCCGAGGATCGACAGTTCGCGACCGAGAAGCCGCCAGAGTTCTGCGGATTTCGGTTCGATCTTCAATGCACCCCGATAACAGGTCACGGCTTTGACGTGATCGCCCAACAGTTCATAAACATTTCCCAGGTTCTGCCAAGGCGACAGCACCTGAGGCCGAAGCTTCCGAGCCACGTCCAGAACTCGCGCGGCGCGGTGCAATTGTCCGGTCCGCTTGAGGAGAACCCCCATCTGGTTGACGACAGCGTGGTCCTTTTGATTCTTTACGAACCACGGTTCGAAAATCCTGACGGCCTCGTCATGGCGTCCGAGGTCGGACAGCGCGAAGGCATGTCCCCGCGCCGTCAACTTCAGGGATGCGCCCAGACTCCGAGCGCTCTCGAAAGCCGCGACTGCGACAGTCAGGTTCCGGGCGTCAAGGGCGGCGGAAGCGGCCGCAAGTGCCTTTTCGGCGGGGGTGAGTTTTGCAATCGTCATGAAATCCACCATTCAATTCAGGCGATTGCGCAACTCTGCCGCCCTACGCAGCAGTTCGTTTTCTGGCCCTGCATTGTCGACTATCACATAGGCGGTCTGTCCTTTTTCAAAGTAGGCCAAGGTCTTGCTGCCATAAGTGGTGCCCTGTGGCGGCTCATCCGGACCGTCGGCCGATCGGGTGACCGAGAAGAGCATCATCTCACCAATGCTCGGGGCGTCGATCAAGACAGCGAGGCCGGGACGCTCGGGGCTGGCCATGACTTGGACATCCTTGACCTTCCAATCATCCGGCAGCTGCGGAATCAATATTCCAAGGTTTGCCGATATTTCCTGGTGATCGAGCAGCTGGCTTTCCGGCTGCGAGGCCATGGCAAGCCGCAGGCGCAACGCAGCTTCGGCATCGAGCGCGGCGTCGAGAAGCGGGCTGGGCATCGCTGTTTGGCGGAAGAGCGCAGTCGTCAAATCTTGCGCTGCCCAACCAGCCGTAAAGATCGCGACCGAAGCCGCGAAAGGGAAAATCCGCCGGGACAAGTGCCGCCGGCTCAGGGCCTTGGTCAATTGATCGGCCGCCGCGGAAAGTTGCGGCCCCGACGGAGTAGCGGACTGAGAAAATGCCAGGCGCAGCCCTTCGGTCAACCGCAACTCGGACATGACCTCCGCCGCACGGTCGGGATGGGTGGCCAGGTACTCGGCGACAGAAAAGCGCTGTGCCGCATCCAGCTGGTCATTCACGAAGCTGGCGATGTCCTGTTCGAGTTGCTGGTCATCCTTGCGCATTGTCACGTCCTCTCACCAAGCGGATTGGAATGTCGTGTTTTCCTGGCGCCCTTGCGCCATCCTCGAATTGCTGCAGCGCTGCTCTTGTCCGGCCGACGCGTGACATGACTGTCCCGACCGGAATGTTCAGAAGGCTCCAGACCAGCAATGATTTGAGTTCTTGGATGAAAGTATCTGTTTCCTTTGAAATGGTCATGAAGCGCCGACATGAGCCAGACCCGCAGATCGGCGCCCTCCTGGAAGGTCGCGCGGCGCTCGTATGCCCGTAGCAAGACACCCTGGACGAGATCATTGGCCTCTTGGTCGGACCGGATCAGCACTTGTGCATGGCGCCGCAGGGCATCGAGATGGGGTTTGACGTCGAGTACAGCTTTCATGACAAGATTACGGAGCGGCACCCGAAGTTCATCCAGCACGATAATCCGAACCTTGTTCTCCAACCTTGGTGGCGTTGCGCTCGCGCAGCTTTGCAGCCGCGTCGTCGTAGAGGAACGGCAGAAAGGCGAACCGGAAGCTTCAGCGCGTCACGGGGGTCGGATGGACGTGCGCAGGAACACCTGACAGGCCGCCGATTTAGGCTCCGTCTGCATTCATTTCAGCCATATCATAGCGCATGCGAGATGGACGAAGCCCATGAAGGCGGCAAGGATCTTTTCGCAGCGCAGGGCGATCCGGCGGAAGCGTTTGAATTGTTGAGAAAATACTCGATCTGGTGATGCTCCTTGTGGGGGTGCCGGTCGATGGGAGGGGTTGCGGCCCGGCGCGGATTGGCCTTGATCTGCGGGGTCGCGCCAAGCTCATCGGTGATGAAGGCGCGCAGCCGATCGGCATCATAAGTGGCATCGGCGATGACGTGGCCGACACCGTGCAGGTCCTCGAGCAGCACCTCGGCCCGGGGGCGGTCGCCATACTGACCCGGGGTCGGATGGATGCGCAGCGGCAGGCCGAGCGCATCGACCACGGCGTGCAGTTTGGTGGTCATCTTACGAACCGTGTCCCGCGACACATTGAACACCCGCGCCGCTTCCCGCTGGCTCATGCCTTCTGCGCAAGCCTGACGAACTCTCGGATATAGGTCCACGCTGTAGAGCCCCACGCCCTCCCTGCAACTGCAGAAAGAGAAAACTGGACGACTTTTACGCCGCCCGCAGCCACATCATGCCGCCGCTACCGTGGACCAATTTCGCACCCCCCTTCTCACAGGCGGTTCATCCCCGCGCATGCGGGGAACAGGCCATCTGTTCTGAAGTCGCGGCTCCACCCGCCGGTTCATCCCCGCGCATGCGGGGAACAGGTGGCGGGGCACTGGCCCGTTGGTGTCGAGGGACGGTTCATCCCCGCGCATGCGGGGAACAGGGAAATCGGCCTGACGTTTGACCGGGGGCGCGGGGTTCATCCCCGCGCATGCGGGGAACAGTGTACGAAGCTGCCGGGGTCGTTCAGCCGCCGCGATTCATCCCTGCGTAGTGCGGGGCCGAAGATGGAGGTTTCCCGGCGAAGTCTCCTGAGCCGGGGCGGATGCAGGTCCGACTTAAAGCAGATGCCCCGACTTTGCGGCCTTGGTCGCCAGATATCCGGCATTCTCGTCGGTCAGCCCCACCTTCAGCGGCGCCCGCTCTGTCACCCGGATACCCTGCCCCTCCATCATGGCGATCTTGCGCGGATTGTTGGTCAGCAGCCGCACCGCATTGATGCCCATTGCCTTCAGGATTGCCGCGCCAAGTCGGAAATCGCGCTCGTCGTCTTCGAAGCCGAGCCGGTGATTGGCCTCCACCGTGTCGAAACCCTGATCCTGGAGCGCATAGGCCCGCATCTTGTTGGCCAGCCCGATCCCGCGCCCCTCCTGATTGAGGTAAAGCAGCACGCCTGCGCCTTCCTCCCCCATCTGGGCCAGCGCCGCGCGTAGTTGCGGGCCGCAATCGCATTTCAGGCTGCCCAGCACGTCACCAGTGAAACAGGCCGAATGCAGCCGCGCCAGTACCGGTGCGGTACGGTCGGGCTGGCCGATCTCCACCGCGTAATGCTCCTCGCCGCCATCCTCGGGGCGGAAGATGTGCAGTCGCCCGGCCGATGCGGCCTGCATCGGCAGCCGGGCCGAAACCACCTCGGCCAAAGCCGCCGCCCGGGCGATCTCGGGCGCGGCCGCGCCGATGTCGATCAGTGTCAGGCCCATAGCCAGCGCCAGTGCCGGGCCGTCCATCACCGGCACCAGCAACGTCGCCGGCAGCAGATGCGCCGACTTGGCGAGCCCGATTGCCGCGCGGTGCAG
This sequence comes from Gemmobacter sp., assembly GCA_031260425.1. Classification (GTDB taxonomy): domain Bacteria; phylum Pseudomonadota; class Alphaproteobacteria; order Rhodobacterales; family Rhodobacteraceae; genus Gemmobacter. Next base: position 7,118 of record JAIRJX010000198.1, on the reverse strand, counting down.
GGCGGCCTCACCGCTGCGCAGTTCGTGGAACGGTCCCTTCATCGGCACAAGCAGGTCGTCCACCGGATCGGCCATGGCCGAAAGCCAGTCGAGCCCGGCGCTTTGCGGCAGCTTCATCCGCACCAGATCGCCGTCATAGGCCCTTGCCTTCAGCGTTGCCGCCCGTCGTGCGGTCAGGGCCAGTTCCGGGGCACCCTCGGCGTGCAACGCCGCCAGCCGTGCCGGGGTCAGCGTCTCCACCGCCGCGGCCAGTGCCGCCCGGCGCCCGTCGCTCAGCACGACGGGCAACCCCATCCGCAGATCACTGCGGGCGCGGGCAAGGCGTTCCAGGATGCTCGGGGCAAGGCTCATGGCGGTTCCTTTCCCGCCCCTGTGTAACGGCAGATGCCCGAAAGTGAAACATTCCGCCGCAATCCGACACGAGGCCGTGAACCGCTTGCAGCAATTCTTGCCGCAAGCGTGTATCGCCCGCATCTGTTGGTCAGCAAACGAAGGAGATCCCCATGGCAACGCTGCGGAAAATCTTGCTGGTCGATGATGACGACGACCTGCGCGAGGCGCTGAGCGAGCAACTGGTGATGACCGAGGATTTCGACGTGTTCGAAGCCTCGACCGGGCTCGAAGGCATGGAGAAGGCGAAGCTCGGCGGTTATGATCTGGTGATCCTTGATGTGGGCCTGCCCGATACCGACGGACGGGAACTGTGCCGGCGGATGCGCAAGGCCGGGGTGAAATGCCCGATCCTGATGCTCACCGGGCATGATTCGGACGCCGATACCATTCTCGGCCTCGAATCGGGGGCGAACGACTACATCACCAAGCCGTTCAAGTTTCCGGTGCTGCTGGCGCGCATCCGTGCCCAGTTGCGCCAGCACGAGCAATCCGAGGACGCGGTGTTCCAGCTTGGCCCCTATACCTTCAAGCCTGCGCAGAAGATGCTGATCGGCGAAAGGGAGCGCAAGATCCGGCTGACCGAGAAGGAATCGAACATCCTGAAATATCTTTATCGCGCTCAACAAGGAGTTGTGGCGCGGGATGTGCTGCTGCATGAGGTCTGGGGCTACAATGCCGGGGTGACCACCCATACGCTGGAAACTCATATCTACCGGCTGCGCCAGAAGATCGAGCCCGATCCCTCGAACGCGCGGCTGCTGGTAACGGAATCCGGCGGCTATCGGCTGGTGGCATAAATCCGCCGGACTCAACGAAAAAATCTGCTGGATTAGGAAAAAATTAGACATTCGGCCCTTATCATCGTCCATATCGGATCCTATATGGACGGTGATGGGGTGCTTCTACCCCGAAGGATTCCCCTTGCCGTGTCGGGGTTATGATGCGGCATCCTCCCTGTTGGACTGGCCGGGCATCACGCCCGGTCTTTTTTTTCCATTAAATCCGTGATACAACCGGAAGGTGTGGCTGACACCGGCAACGGTGATGATGTCACCCTCTCCCTGTTGGTGACTTGCCGGGCGTAATGCCCGGCCTTCCTTTTTTCGCGGAAGCTGTTGGATTCCGCGCCCGCCCCTCTTACATTCGTCATGATGCCCTGTGACTCCAGAGGAGATGCGATGTCGTTTCGAGTGGCTTCTGTCCTTGCTCTCGCCCTTGCTGCGGCACCGATGCCGCTTCTGGCTGAAGATCTCACCTTTACGCTGGCCAATCTGAGCGGGGCGGATCTGACGGAATTCTATGCCTCGCCCGTGGGCGTGGACTCGTGGCAGGAGAACATCCTCGCCGGCGGCGCGCTTGCCTCCGGCAACAGCGGCCAGGTGCGGATCACCGGCGCGCAGGGTTGCGACTACGACCTGCGCATGGTCTTCGCGGATGGCGACGTGCTTGAGGACCGGAGCAATATCTGCGACGCAAGCACCTATACCATCCAGTAACTTTACCTCCGCTCCCCCGCGCCATAGACAGGGGCGAGGGAGAACGCCATGACATTCACGCTCGCCACCTGGAACATCAACTCGGTCCGCTTGCGCGAACCGCTGGTCTTGCGGCTGTTGCAGGAGGAGCGACCCGATATCCTGTGCCTGCAGGAGATCAAGACCCCGATCGAGAAATTCCCGACCGAGGCGTTCGGGGCGCTGGGCTACAACTGGCTCGTGGCGCGCGGGCAGAAGGGCTATAATGGCGTCGCCATCCTGTCGCGCCTTCCGCTGGAGGATGCGGGCGAGCGCGACTTTGCCGGGCTTGGCCACAAGCGACATGTCGCGGCGCGGCTGGAAAACGATGTGGTGATCCACAACTTCTACGTTCCCGCGGGCGGCGACATTCCCGACCGCGAGGAGAACGAAAAGTTCGGCCAGAAGCTCGACTTCCTGACCGAGATGCGCGATTGGGCGCAAGAGGAAAAGCCGCAGCGCGCGATCCTGGTGGGTGATCTCAACATCGCCCCGCGCGAGGATGACGTGTGGAGCCACAAGCAGCTTCTGAAGATCGTCAGCCATACCCCGATAGAAGTGGAGCATTTGGCTGCGGCGCAGGATGCGGGCAACTGGGTCGACATCACGCGCAAGGATATTCCGGATGGCCGGCTCTATAGCTGGTGGAGCTATCGCGCGGCGGAGTGGGACACTGCCGACAAGGGCCGGCGTCTCGATCACGTCTGGGCAACCCCCGACATTGCCAATGCCGCCCACGGCAGCCGTATCCAGCGGTCCTGTCGGGGTTGGGACCAGCCGTCCGACCATGTGCCCGTCTTCGCGAGTTTCGAGATCTGAGCCGGTGGAGGATTGCACTTCGGTAATCTGATCCGACTTCGGGGTTCGTCGGCATATTCGCAGTGCGGGCCGAAAGCCGGATCCGGGTGAGGCGGACGGGCGTTTCGCGATTCACCCGTGACGGTCCAGAAGCCCGAGCGCCGTCTCTGCCCGGAATTGTAGCGGTCACTTTATGGTGAGGCCGGTCATCGTGTCAGAACTCCGAAGCGCCCTATCGCGGCGCGGTTGGGCGATGATCCATGTCGCGTCGCGAGCGCAGGCGACGCTATCGGGGCGGAAACAGGCAAATCCTTCCATCGGCATGGCCCGGCCTGCCGACAGGCCGGGCTGAGTGGCTCCTCCAGCCGGGCCAACCCTGCGCATCGGTTGCGATATGGGCTGATCCGCCCTAGGATGACGGTGGAGAAACAGGAGAGCCCGCATGACGCAGGAGGACAGGCCGCCGGCCCAGTCGCGACAGGGGCGCCGCATGCAGGGCTTCGAGCCGGCAGCGGGCCTGCTGAAAGACCGCATCCGCTCGGCCGGGGAAAGCCGGGGTTTCGCCGTCACCCGTCTGCTGACCCATTGGCCCGATGTGGTGGGCGCAGAACTTGCCCGCGTCACCCGCCCGGTGAAGGTCGGCTTCGCCAAGGGCGCCTTTGGTGCCACGCTCACCCTGCTGGTCAAACCCTCCGATGCGCCGGTGGTGCAGATGCAGATCCCCCGCCTGCGCGAGCGGGTGAACGCCTGCTATGGCTACGCCGCCATCGGTCGCATCCATCTGACCCAGACCGCGCCGATGGGGTTCTCTGAAGGGCAGGCGACGTTCACCCCGGCCCCACCGGTGGCTCGCCCCGCCCCACCGCCCGAACTGGTGGCCCAGGCGCAGCAGACGGCCCGGGGGGTGCAGGATGACGGCCTCCGCCATGCCCTTGAAACCCTTGCCCAGAATATCCTAACTCGCCACAGAACCTGAGAGGCAGACCATGATCCGTTACACGCGCCGCGACGTCATCGCGCTCGCCGCCGGCACCACGATGCTTGCAGCCCTTGGCGCCCCCGCCTTCGCCCAAGATGCCGCCGCCCCCGAAGTGCCGGAACTGGTGCTGGGCAATCCCGATGCCACGGTCACGCTGACCGAATATGCCTCTTATACCTGCCCGCATTGCGCGAACTTCCACGAGCAGGTCTTCAAGCCGCTGAAGGCGGAGTATATCGACACCGGCAAGGTGAAGTTCGTCTATCGCGAGGTCTATTTCGACCGCTACGGCCTCTGGGCCGCGATCATGGCGCGCTGCGGTGGCGAAATGCGCTATTTCGGCATTTCCGGTATCCTGTTCGAGAAGCAGAAAGAATGGGCGGCCTCGGACGATCCGAGCGTGGTGATCGAGAACCTCAAGACCATTGGCCGCTCGGCGGGCATGTCGAACGAACAGCTTGATGCCTGTTTCAAGGATCAGGCCATGGCCGAGGCGATGGTGGCGAAGTTCCAGCAGAACATGGAAGCGGACGGGGTGGATGCCACGCCCACCCTGTTCATCAACGGCACCAAGCATTCCAACATGTCCTATGCCGATCTGAAGGCGCTCCTCGACGCAGAGTTGGCAAAGTAACATGGCTGCACCACTGGAAGGGGTCCGCGTGATCGAGCTGGCCCGGATTCTTGCCGGGCCATGGGCCGGGCAGACGCTGGCCGATCTGGGGGCCGAGGTGATCAAGGTCGAGGCGCCGGAGGGCGACGATACCCGCCGCTGGGGTCCGCCCTTCATCGACAACGGGGATGATCGCTCGGCCGCCTATTTCCACGCGACCAATCGCGGCAAACGCAGCGTCACCTGCGATTTCCGCACCCCGGAAGGGCAGGAGACGGTGCGCCGCCTCGTGGCCGGGGCCGATGTGGTGATCGAGAACTTCAAACTGGGCGGCCTTGCGAAATACGGGCTGGATTACGACGGCCTGCGCAAGGTGAACCCGCGCCTCGTCTATTGCTCGATCACCGGCTTCGGTCAGACCGGGCCCTATGCCCATCGTGCCGGATATGACTTCATCATCCAGGGCATGGCCGGGCTGATGAGCGTGACCGGTGCCCCGGACGGACAGCCCCAGAAGGTGGGCGTGGCGGTGACGGACGTATTCACCGGCATCTATGCCGCGACCGCCATTCTTGCCGCGCTGATCCAGCGCGGGCGGACCGGCGAGGGACAGCATATCGACATGGCGCTGATGGATGTGGCCACCGCGATCATGGCGAACCAGTCGATGAACTATCTCGCCACCGGCACCCCACCGAAGATGATGGGCAACGCGCATCCGAATCTCGCCCCCTATGCGGTGTTCGATTGCGCCGACGGCTGGATCATCCTCGCCACCGGCAATGACGGTCAGTATCGCAAGCTCTGCGCCATCCTGGGTCTGCCGGATCTGGCGGAGGACCCGTGCTTTCTCACCAATGCCGATCGTATCGCTCATCGTGACGAGATGACGCGACGGCTGACCGAAGCCACAAGCCGGATGACGAAGACCGACCTGCTTGCCTCCTGCGAGGCGCAGGGCGTGCCGGCCGGGCCGATCAACGACATGGCCGAGGTCTTCGCCGATCCGCAGATCGTGGCGCGGGGGATGCAGATCGCACCGGGCGGCATTCCCGGCGTGCGGTCGCCCTTCACCTTCTCGGGGGCGGAACTGGTGCTGGATCGTCCCGCGCCGCGCCTCGGGCAGCATCAGGACGAGATCGGGGGCTGAGCCCGCCGCGCTGCCGCAACCTGGCCTCCGGCGCGCGCCTTTCCCTCGTCACGCCGTTAGGATAGCGTGGCGCCACCCTGCAACCCGGAGCGAGTTTCCATGGCACAGCGACTGCATCTGGTCTTCGGCGGTGAACTCGTCAGTCCGGCGAAGAACGTGTTCAAGGATGTGTCGAAGATCCACATCGTCGGCATGTTTCCGGACTACCAGAGCGCCTTCAGCGCCTGGAAGGCCGAGGCGCAGCGCACGGTGGACGACGCGCATATGCGCTACTTCATCGCCCATATCCACCGCTTGCGCGACGAGGCGCAGCCCGGCTCTTCCACCGAAGAGCTGGGGGCCTGAGCGTCGCCGGCCGCCGCGCATGTCCCTTGGCCTCACGCTCTATCAGCTTGTCGCGCGGCGCGAACCTGCCCGTGTCGGGGGGCGTGCCGAGCGGCCGGCGGGGCGGCTGGTCTGGTTGCACGCTCCGGGGTCCGGGCAGGCCCGTCCGCTTCTGGAGCTGGCCCGTCGTATCCGCGTCGAGAGCGGTCATCCCGTGCTGTTGACCGCCCCGCAGATGCCTGCGCTGTTGCCCGAAGGGGTGATCTGGCAATCGCCGCCGGGCGAGACCGCCGCTGACGCGCGCGGCTTTCTTCAGCATTGGCGGCCCGATGCCGTCCTGTTTTCCGGCGGCGAGTTGCGGCCCGCCATGCTGGCTTTGGCGAGCGAGCGCAAACTGCCGATGGCTCTGGTGGAGGCGGGTGCTCCGCATCTGCCGTCAGGCCGCGACGGTTGGTTTCCCGGCCTGCTGAAAGCCACGCTGGCCAAGGTCGACACCATTCTGGCGGTCGACGAGAGCGCCGCACGCGCGCTGCGCAAGGCGGGCGCCGGCCACCGCATCATCATGACGGGTCGGATGGAGGAACCAAGCCCCGTCCTGCCCGCCAACGAGGCAGAGCGCGCGGCACTGGCCCGGCAATTCGCTACTCGCCCGGTCTGGCTCGCCGCCGCGCTGCCCGAGGCAGAGGAGGCGGCGGTGATCGCCGCGCATCGCGCCGCGCTCCGGCTGGCGCACCGGTTGCTGCTGATCGTCGTCCCCGCCGATCCAGGCCGCGCCGTGCCGCTCGCCGCCCGGATGGAAGCCGGGGAGGGCTGGCGGGTTGCACAGCGCAGCGCCGATGAGGAGCCCGAGGCCGAGACGGAGGTGTTCATCACCGACGCCAACGAAATGGGCTTGTGGTATCGCCTTGCCCCGATCTGTTTCCTTGGTGGCTCGCTCTTCGGCGAGGGCTGCCTGCTCGACCCGATGGAGGCCGCCGCCCTCGGCGCCGCGCTGATCCACGGCCCGCGCCCGGGCGCGCATGGTGCTGCCGTCGGGCGGGTGGGCGCGGCGCGGGCGGCGCGCTCGGTCGCCTCTGCTGCCGATCTGGCGGAGGCATTGTCGGAACTGCTGGCGCCCGACCGGGCGGCACGGCTGGCACAGGCGGCCTGGGGTGTCACCTCGGAAGGCGTCGAGGTAACAGACCGTGTTATCGTCCTGTTGCGCCATATGCTGGGCGAGGGCTGACCATGCGCGCGCCCGCCTTCTGGGATGCTCCGTCTCCGACGCCAGTTGCGCGGCTCCTTCGGCCGTTGGGGGCGCTTTATGCCGCCGTCACGGCGCGGCGGTTGTGCCGCACCGGCGATCGC
>JAIRJX010000159.1 GCA_031260425.1 Gemmobacter sp. | reverse complement strand
GAGGCGAGGGTCGACTTGCCGCAACCGGATTCGCCGACGATACCGACCACCTCGCCCGCCTCCGCCGTCAGGCTGACCCCGCGCAGCGCCTGCACCGGACCGTAGGAGATGCACAGATCATGGACGCTCAGAACAGGTGTCATCGTGGACGCACCTTCAGTCTCGGGTCCAGCGCGTCGCGCAACCCCTCACCCAGAAAGGTGAAGCCGATGGTGGACAGCACCAGCGGAACTCCCGCCGCAACCACCAGTACCGGCTGCTGACGTAGTGAGGTGTATCCGTCATAAAGGATGTTGCCCCAGCTTGGCGTCGGCGGCTTGACGCCAAGGTTCAGGTAAGACAGCCCCGCCTCCAGCATGATCACTGCCGGAACGTCCATCGACAGCACGATGACCAGCGGGCCGACGACATTGGGCAGGAGGTGCCGCAGGAGGATGCGGACGGAGCCCGCACCCATAGTCCGTTCAGCCTGAATGAAATCTGCGGCTTTCATCGTCAGGGTCTGGGCGCGGATCAGCCTTGCATAGCCCGGGATCGAGATCAGCACGATCACCAGGATCAGCGTCGCCGTGCCGGGGCCGAGGACGGTGATCACCGCCAGCGCGAACATGATCATCGGCAGCGACGAAAGTGAATCAAGCACCAGAACCAGCACCCCGTCCAGCCAGCGCGGCCCATAGCCGGCAACGAGGCCGAGAATGAGCCCGATCACGCCGGCAAGCCCCGTCGAGGTCAGCGCGATGGCCAGTGCCGTGCGCGCACCCCAGATCAACCGCGAAAGGGTGTCGCGCCCCAACTGGTCTGTCCCGGCCCAATGAGAAAGCGTGGGGCCTTGCAGTTTGTTCATCACATCAAGCTTCAGCGGATCATGCGGCGCGAGCCAGGGCGCGAAAAGCGCCATCAGCAGGAAGGTTGCGACCAGCACCGCGCCCACAATGCCCATCGGCCCCAGCCGTGGCAGGCGCAAGGGGCAGAAGGGGGCGTCAACCGCGGAAGACATCACGCACCCTCGGGTCCAGCCGGGCGATGACCAGGTCGGCGGCGGTGACGACGAAGAGGTAGAAGGCGGTCATGAACAACGTCGTGCCCATCACCACTGGATAATTCCGCTTCGCCACCGCCGAGGTAATCAGCGTTCCTATCCCCGGCCGCGAGAACACGGTCTCGACAAAGACCGCCGAGGACAGGATCGCGCCAAAGCCCACGGCAAGGATCGCCACCGTGGGGATGATCGCCAGCCGCAACGCATAACGGATGATGATCCGCACCTCGCCGAGGCCGAAGGCGCGGGCGGTGCGGATGTGATTCGCCCCCATCACCTCCAGCATCGAGGCGCGGACGAGGCGGGCCAGATAGCCGACCCAGGTAATGCCGATGGCGAAGGCAGGCAGGATCGTCGCGCGGATCTGCGAGCCCCAGTCGCCCGGCATGCCCGCTCCCAGCGCGGGCAGCCAGTTCAGCCAGACAGCGAAGATCAGCAGCGAATAAAGCGCGATCACGAAGCTGGGTATGGCGATCATCGACACCGACAGGATGCCAAGCATGGTATCGACCAGCGTGCCGCGCCAGACCACCGCCAGACAACCGAGTGCCACGCCAAGGACCAGTGCCCAGCCGAGGGCGGCGGCGCCGAGGATCAGGGTATTGGGAAAGACCTCGAGGATCTGGCCGAGGACGGGCTTTTTCGACCAGACATCATAGCCCAGATTGCCTTGCAGGGCGTTGGCGAAGAAGTTCCAGGCCTGCACATGCACCGGCTGATCCAACCCCATGCGGGCGATCAGTTCGGCCTTCAACGCCGGAGTGGCGCGGGGGCCGAGCGCCAGCGAAGCCGGGTCGCCGGGAACCAGGAAGACCATCGCATACATCGCCAGCATGACGGTGAACAGGATCACCACTGCCAGGCCGATGCGCTTGACGGCATATGTCAGCACCTTGGTCGGGCCTCCTCGCGGCGGGCTGGGCGGCGGGCGGGCTCAGACATGGTCACGCGGTATCCTCTCGTCCCAGTTTCGGGTGAAGATCACCTTGCCGTTCTCTTTCGCGGTCAGCGTCATCTCCACCCGGAAATGGCTGGCGTCGCAGGTCAGGCGGCCTTCCGAGAAATGCTCGCAGATGGCGTCGTGCCGTTCGATCTCTACCCGGAAGCGGGTGAAGGTGGTGGCTGACAGCGGATCGCCATCGGTGATCTCGTAGCGCGCCAGCCCCTCGGCGCGGTGGATATGGCCGATGTCGGGCATCTCGGTGATGCCGGTCCAGCGCGGAAAATCCACCACCATCCTGCCCGAGAGCAGGTCGCGCGTCACCTGGCGCCGCGCGGCACCCTCGACGGGATGGTGCGTCTGCGGGGTCTGGGCCGCGGCTTCCGGCGGATCGAAGGGGCGCAGCGCGGCATCCTCCGCCTGCGGCGGGCGGACGGGCAGGACCAGCTCCCCGGTCTCCAGCGTCAGGGTCGCCAGTTCCGGCGAAGGCCAGGCGATCGGCCAGTAGGTGGTGGAAAGCGAGAGCGCGATACGGTGCCCTGCCGGGAAGGCATAGGCAGTATCCTCCATCTCCACCGCCGCCTCGGCCGTTTGCCCCGGCACCAGCGGCTCTGGGTGTTCGTGGCCGTTGCGATGGGCGAGGTTCAGAAGCCCGATCCCCACCCGGGTCGAGGCACCGTCCGGCGCCACATCGTTCAGCCGCACTGAGACCAGCGCCAGCGGCTTGTCCGAGACGAAGCGCAGTGCCACCCGCGCGGCGCCAAGGATTTCCAGCCGCTCCGGCAGCGGCTCCGACAGGAAGACCAGCGAGCCGCCGTCATCCTCGCGTTGGTCGGTGGGCCACTCGGCATCCCCGCCATAACGTCCGACCTCGCCCGCCGTCAGCCCGACCCAAAGCGGTGTATTCAGCCGAAGGTCCAGCGGGGCCGCCTTGCCGCCCAGACGACCGGGAGAGAGGGGCAGCCGATGCGCTTCGATCCGGGGCGAGGGCCAGCAGGCTTCACCCACCCAGCGGCCGGGGCGGTGGCTGTAGCAGGTCTTCGGCGGCACCGGTTCCTGCATCCAGACGCGATACATCGGCTCGTCCATGATCCCGGTATCGCGGCCCTTCATCCAGTGGTCACACCAGCGCAGCACCTCCTGCAGCCAGCCGATGGCCGGGCCGACCGCACCGCCAAAGGGGTAGGAATGTGCCCAGGGGCCGACAAGACCCAGCCGGGGCCCGGAGAGCCCCGCGAGCAGGCGCGGCACCGCTTCGGAATAGTTGTCGGCCCAGCCGGAGACGGCATAGACCGGAATGGTGATCCGGCTGAAATCCTCGCAGATCGAGCCTTGTTTCCAATAGGCATCGCGCCGCTGATGGCGCAGCCATGTGAGGATCCAGGGGGTATTCGCGTTGAGCCGCTCCAGCCATATCTCGCGCCAGCGCGAGCCGGTGATAGCGGGATCAGGGGCCAGGTCGTTATGGGCGAACATGGTCGAGGACCAGTCGAAATTGTCTTTCGACAGGCAGCCACCGACCCAGTGGATATCGGTTGCATAGCGGTCGTCGGTGGAGCCGACGGTGATGATCGTCTTCAGCGCGGACGGTCGGAGGGCGGCGATCTGCAACCCGTTGAACCCGCCCCAACTGATACCGATCATGGTGATCTGCCCGTCACACCAGTTCTGTCCGGCGATCCAGGCGATCACGTCGCAGCCGTCCTGCTGCTCCTGTGGGGTGTATTCATCGGTGATGATACCATCGCTTTCGCCGGTGCCGCGGATATCCACCCGAATGCAGGCATAGCCATGCCCGGCAATATATTCGTGCAGCCCGTTGTCGCGGGTGCGGGTGCCGTCATGCTTGCGGTAGGGCAGGTATTCCAGAATGGCGGGCACTGGCCCTGCGCCCTCGGGCAGCCACAGCTTCGCCGCCAGCCGGGTTCCGTCCGGCAAGGTCAGGAACAGGTTTTCGGTGATACGCACCTGATGCGGGAATTGGCTGCGAATGGTCATGTTGGCCTCCCCTTGTTGAACAACAATGCAACAAGGATTGGAGTCGGGCAAATGTTTTTTCCAGATTGACCGGTGGAGCGATCCGTTCTTATGATACAGTTGTTCAACAGTGGAGAGCCGCATGTCCCGCAATCCCCGTTATGACGTGCTGTTCCAGCCGGTCCGCATCGGGCCGAAGACCGCGCGGAACCGGTTTTTCCAGGTGCCTCATGCCAGCGGCATGACCAATGCGGCGCCACATGTCCGCGCCGCCTTCCGTGCCATGAAGGCCGAAGGGGGCTGGGGCGTGGTCTCGACCGGGGCCTGCTCGATCCATCCGTCTTCGGATGACAGCCCCTTTCCCTTCGCCTCGCTCTGGGACGAGGCCGACATCCGCTCCCATGCGGTGATGACCGAGGCGGTTCATGCCCATGGCGCGCTGGCGGCGGTGGAACTGTGGCATGGTGGTGCTGCGGCGGTGAATCGCACCACGCGCTATGCGCCGCTGTCACCTTCCGGCGTGCCATGGATGGCGACACATGTAGGTTTCATGTCCTCAGCCCGTCCGAAGGTGATGGATGCCGCCGATATCCGCGAGTTCATCCGCTGGCACGCCGAGGCGGCGGTCCGGGCCGAACAGGCAGGCTTCGACATCCTCTATGTCTATGCCGGGATGGGCTACCTGCCCTACCAGTTTCTGCTTTCGGACTACAACCGCCGGACGGATGGCTATGGCGGCTCGGTCCGTAACCGGGTGCGGCTGGTCGAGGAGCTGATCGACGCCACCCGCGAGGCGACCCATGGCCGCTGTGCCGTGGCTCTGCGCCTGTCGATGCAGGAACTGCGGGCACGGCCTTCGGAGGTCGCGGAAAGCGAGGGGCACGAAGTCGTCAGCCTGCTGAAGGACGCCCCCGATCTTTTCGACGTCAAGATGGATTATTCCGCCACCGACTGCGCCGCCAGCCGCTATACGCCGGAAGGCAGCCACGAGCCGGTAGTGGATTTCGTCAAGCGCTGCACCGACCGGCCGGTGGTAGGGGTGGGGCGCTTCACCTCGCCTGACACCATGGTCTCGATGGTGAAACGGGGGGTGCTGGACCTGATCGGGGGCGCGCGGCCCTCTATCGCCGATCCGTTCCTGCCCGCCAAGATCGACGACGGGCGCGAGGACGAGATCCGCGAATGCATCGGCTGCAACCTCTGCATCTCAAGCTGGCACGATGGCGTCTGGGTGCGCTGCACCCAGAATCCCACGGCGGGCGAGGAATGGCGGCGCGGCTGGCACCCTGAGATCGTCCGGCGCGATGCGGAGGGCGAGGTGCTTGTGGTCGGCGGCGGCCCGGCGGGGCTGGAGGCGGCGCTGACCCTCGGCCGGCGCGGCTGGCGGGTGGCGCTGGCCGAGGCCGCGCGCGACTTCGGTGGCAGGCTGAAATTCGAAAGCCGCCTGCCGGGGCTTTCGGCCTGGCACCGGGTCGTGGACTATCGACTGGGGCAGTTGCGGCGGATGGAGAATGTCTCGCTCTATCCCGAAAGCCGGCTTTCCGCAGCGGATGTGGCTGCGTTCGGCGCCGGCCATGTGGTGGTGGCGACCGGAGCAACCTGGCAGCCGGTGCTGTGCAACCCCAACGAACTGCCGGGGCAAGCGCTCGACGCTCCACGCGTCTATACCCCAGATGATCTTGCCGCCGGGGTGGAGATCGAGGGGCCGGTGGCGGTCTTCGATTATGACAACTACTACATGGGTTCCGCCGTGGCCGAGGCGCTGGCGGCACAGGGCAAGCAGGTCACCTATATCACCACGGCGGGCACGGCGGCGGCGTGGGGCTTCATGACCAACGAACAGCCGCTGGTCCACGCCTCCTTCGCCGCCAAGGGGATCGGCTATCGCACGCTCGAAGTCGTGACCGGCTTCGATGGTGAAACCCTGCGTCTGGCCCAGATCTTCAGCGGCGAAGCCAGGTGGCTCCCCGCCCGCTCGCTGATGATCGTCGGGCTGCGGCAGGGCGGATCGGCGCTTTACGAGGCGCTGACCGGCGAAGGCGGACCGCAGCGGGTGCATCTGACCGGCGACGCCAACGCGCCGGGCGCGATTGCCCATGCGGTCTATCAGGGCCACAAGACAGCGCGGGAACTGGGGCTCTCGGCCGTCGCCGTGGGCCGTGATGCACCCTTCGTCCCCCGCGACTTCCTGCCCGAGGCAGCGCAATGAGCCGCCGTCCCCGCCCCGGGCGGCTGGTCGGCGCCCCACGGCAGTCGCCCTTCGGACAGGTGGAGCGGCGCTATGCGCCGGTCGAAGTGATCTCGGCCGACGAGGTGGAGGCGATCCACCAGGCCGCGCTAACACTGCTGGCCACGATGGGAATGCGCGTGCTGGAGCCCGCCGCCCGCACCGCCTATCGCAAGGCGGGAGCGATCGGAACGGATGAGACCGTAACCTTCCCCCCGGGCATGATCGAGGAATGGCTGCGCCATGTGCCCGCCAGCTTCACCCTGCGCGCCCGCGATCCCGCGAAATCGTTGCGCATCGGCGGCAGGCATCATGTCTTCGCCTCGGTCGGCGGCCCCGCCTATGTGATGGACAACGACCGCGGCCGTCGCGACGGCACCTTTGCCGAGATGTGCGACTTCCTGCGACTGGTGCAGCAGATCAACGTCCTCCACCAGGAAGGCGGCTGTCCGTTCGAACCGATGGACCTGCCCGCTCATACAAGGCATCTCGACATCCATCTGGCGCAACTCACCCTTCTGGACAAGAACTGCCAGACCCAGACGCTGGGCCGTCTGCGCACGATGGACGGGATCGAGATGGGCGCGATGGCGCTTGGCCTGACACCCGACACGATATGCGGCACGCCAGCACTTCTGGGTATCATCAACACCAATTCGCCGCTGCAACTGGATGTGCCGATGGCGGAAGGGCTGATGACCATGGCCGCCCACGGGCAGGTCAATGTCATCACCCCCTTCACGCTGGCCGGCGCGATGAGCCCGGTCACGCTGGCCGGGGCGCTGGTGCAGCAGCATGCCGAGGCGATGGCGGGCATCGCGCTGACCCAGATCGTGCGGCCCGGCGTGCCGGTGATGTATGGCGGCTTCACCTCGAATGTCGACATGCGCTCGGGCGCCCCCGCCTTCGGCACGCCGGAATATACCAAGGCGGCGCAGGCCAGCGGCCAGTTGGCGCGCCATGTGGGCGTGCCGTTCCGGTCTTCGAACGTCTGTGCCGCGAACGAGGTGGACGCGCAGGCCGCCTATGAATCGCAGATGGCGCTCTGGGGCGCTCTGATGGGTGGGGCGCATCTGGTGGAACATGCGGCGGGCTGGCTGCATGGCGGGCTGACGGCGAGTTTCGAGAAGCTGATCCTCGATGCCGAAATGCTGCAGATGATGGAGGAATATTTCCGCCCCATCGAAGTTTCCTCCGAGACGATGGCGCTGGACGCCATCGCCGAGGTCGGCCCCGGCGGGCATTTCTTCGGTGCGGCGCATACGATGGAGCGTTACGAAACCGCGTTCTACAGCCCGATCCTGTCGAACTGGGACAATCATCCGCAATGGCTGGAGCGCGGCGGGGTGCAGGCGCGGGAGCGGGCGAATGTGGTCTGGAAGCAGATGCTGACCGAATATGAACAACCGCCGCTGGATCCCGGCATCGCCGAGGCGCTCAGGGATTTCGTCGCCCGACGCCATGCCGAGGGCGGCGCACCGATGAACTGACGGGTGATGCGAAGACGGGCGTTTCTTCGGGCAATGACCGTCGATTTCTTGTTTGCCGATCTTTCGGGAGCCGTGCTTCATCCTTGGGTGTCCTGTTTCCCGCCTTGGGGGGCGCCTTCCCTCCTGATCCGACCGGAGCCATTCCATGATCCGACCCGTCCCAACGGTTGCCGCCATGCGCCCCTATGCCCTTGCGGATATCGGGGCGGAGTTGGTTTCTCTGGCACAGAACGAAAGCTGCTTTCCTCCCTCGCCCTCGGCGCTGGCGGCGGGGCGCGAGGCGCTGGCGATGGGCCCCCTCTATCCCGATCCCGATTGGCACGCCCTGCGGCAGGCTATCGCCGGGGTCCACGGGCTCGACCCGCAGGCGATCCTGTGCGGCGCCGGTTCCATGGAACTGATCGGCGCACTGATCCGGGCCTTCGCCGGGCCGGGTGACGAGGTGCTGGCGCCGGAATATGGTTATATCTACCTCGCAACTGCCTGCCAGCAGGCGGGCTGCGCCTATCGCACGGCGCCGGAGACCGATTTCACGGTCTCGGTCGATGCACTTCTGGCGGCGATCCGTCCGGCGACGCGGATCGTCTTCGTCTGCAATCCCGGCAATCCGACCGGGACGCGGCTCCAGAACACCGAGTTGCTGCGATTGCGCGCGGGCCTGCCCGATGATGTGCTGCTGGTGATCGATCAGGCCTATGGCGAATTCGATGCTCAGGATCCGGCCGCAATCTTCACGCTGACCGGGCGTGGCGACACCTGCGTCCTGCGCAGCTTCTCGAAAGCCTATGGCCTGGCCGGTGCGCGCTGCGGCTGGGGGGTGTTCCCGCCCGCGATCGGAGCCGAGGTCCGCAAACTGCTGAACCCCAACAACATCGCCGCCGTCTCGCAGGCGATGGCGGCAGCGGCAATGGGCGATGCGGCCCATATGCACCAGACGGTCGCCCGGACCGCGGCAATCCGCAGGGCCTTCGTGACCCGGCTGGAAGCAGCGGGCCTTGCCCTTCCCGAGAGCCATACGAATTTCGTCCTGATCCCCTTCGCCAGCACTGCGGAAGCGCGAGAGATCGACCATTGCCTACGCCGGCATGGCTATCTGCTGCGTCCGATGGCGGGCTACGGCCTCGCCCATTGCCTGCGCGCAACCGTCATCGCCGAAGGCCCGATGATGGAAGTGGCCGGGATCATATGCGCGGCAGTCGTCGCCTGCCGTGCGGGCGCACCGACCTGAAGCGCCCGGCGCGACATTCACCCAAAAACCACACGGCTCCCCCACCGGGGATGTCACCCCGTGCGAAGGAAGAACGCCCAATCGCAAGCAGGCGCCGCAGGCCCTGCTCCGCGCGGAGAAGAGCCCACATGGTGAGCGATGGGCGGGCCCATGATCACTCAGGTTGCCTGCTGGACAATCCGAACGTCTGTCTGCTGCTGACCCGGGAATACTCCGGCGCCCAGGGACGGGGGATCAAACCTCTGCCGCAACCGACGCAACAAGCTGGATCTCCACCGGCGCGTTGCCCGGCAATGTCGCGACGCCCAGCGCGGCGCGGCTGCCGATGCCGGCTTCGCCCAACGCATCGCGTAAAAAGGCGGAAGCGAAATCCGCCAGCCGCGCGTGGGCGGTGAAGCCGGTCTCGGCCGCGACGAACACCGTCAGGCTGAGCACTGCGGCGATCCGCTCGCCTTCGGCAAGCTGGTCGGTGGCGGCGGCAAGTGCGTTGGCGGCGGCAAGCTCCACCGCCGCGCGCCATGCCTCTGGCGGATCACCGCGGCGCACCGGGCCGGTGACCAGCATCACACCTTCACGCCGGGGCGTCATCCCGGCGGTGAAGATCAGGCCACCGGCGCGGGTGGCGGTCCGATAGAGCCCCTGAGGCACCGGAGAGAGCCCGCTCATGCCACGTAGCGCCCGGCCAGCGCGGCCAGACGCTCCACCGCTCGCACCGCCGCCTCGTGATCCTGCGAGAAGTTCAGCCGCACGCTGGCCGCGCTATGCGGACTGAACTCGGTGCCCGGCGTGACGGTGACCCCGGCCTGCAAGCGCAGGATGCGCACGAAATCCGCCGGGCTGACGGCCAGTTGCGGCAGGCGTGGGAACAGGTAGCTACCGGCCTGCGGCGCGCGGGCCGTGATCCCGGCGGCATGAAGCACGCGCAGCAGATCATCGCGGATCGCTTCGTGCAGCCGGATGCGCTCCTCCATCCAGCCCGCCGGCTCGGAAAACCAGGTGGCGAACACCGCCTGATTGTAGCCGGGCGCGCGCAACGACACGATTGCCTGCAACTTCTCCATCCGCTCGATCAGCCTCGGCGCGCCGAAAGCGACGCCCAGCCGGAAACCGCTGAGCGATTCCGTCTTTGACGGGCCCATGATGGTGATCACATTGTCGGCCTCGATGCCGGCGGCGCGCAGATGCGTATAGGTGACGCCACCATAGCGCAGCCGCGAGTAAAGCTGGTCGACGATGACGGTCACGCCGTAGCGGTTCGCAAGTGCCGCAATCGCGCCGATCTCGGCGGCGGAATAGACCACACCGGCCGGGTTGTTCGGATTGGAGAACACAAAGACCCGCGTGCCCTGCCGGAAGGCATCTTCCAGCCGACCAAGGTCGAGCCCCGCCGCCACATCCGATTTCAGATAATCGAGCCGGACCGGGATGATCTCACCCTCGAAGAACTCCACCAGCTTGCGATTGGCGAAATAGTCGGGCTGGACGATGGCCACCTTGTCGCCCCGCCCTACGGTGCTGGCAACGGCAAGAAACAGTGCACCTTGCGTACCGGGGGTCAGGATCATGCCTTCGGCAGCATCGACCGGCGCACCGGTGAAGGCGGCAAGCTTGACCGCAAGGTCCTCGCGGGTCGCCACCGCACCGCGATATTCGGTATAAGCTTGCACCCCACCCCGGGCAAAGCCCTCGGCAAAAGCCTCGAAAGCCCCCGGTGTCGGCGTGAAGGCATCCACATCGCCATGCGAGAAATCGACCGGCCGCCCTTCCAGCACTTCGCCACGCATCACATTATGCAGCCCGTCGGTCTTCTGCCGCACCTCCTGACCGGGGGCGTTGTCGGTGCCGAGCCTCACGAACTTGTCCTGCACGGACATGGCGGTTCTCCCTGATTTCTACGCGTCCGACCTGTTGTAGAGCGTTTTGGGACGTGGCGAAATCTCTGTTCTTCCCGCGCCGCGACCTGGATGTGCGACGGCATCGCACCTGGCCCCGCAGAATGCACCACGCGTCCCGTGACGGTGCCGTCGGGAACGGTGGTCTTTCGCACACCCGAAGGGCTGGCGGCTACCTCCGGTGGGCTCAAAGCACCCGCCGTTGACGGGGTGGGCGCTCTGGTCTCCGGCTGGTCGGGCCGAGGTGCTGCACCACGGCAGGCCGGGGTGGGGACTGGCGGCGGCTATTTCCCCGGGGCCGTATGAGCCGCGAATGAATGCGTGCCCGTCCTATTCCACGCGGGGCTTCGGCGAGTTGGCGGTCGCGCTGGCCATCAGCCAGTCGCGCAGGATGCGGTGATGGCTGCCGCGAGACAGCGGATTGACCGACAGGTAATAGGCCCAGGGGCTGGGCCGCGTCAGCTCCAGCGGCTCCACCAGCAATCCGCGCCGAAGATAAAGCTGGGCGAGCGAGCGCTGCGTGACCACCAGCCCCGCGCCCTGTGCGGCCAATTCCAGCGCGATATTGGTTGAGTTCGTGGTGATCCGCTTCTTGTGGCGGGTCTCGTCCTGCCCGATGGCCTCGGCCATGGCGTGCCAACACTCCTGTCGGCCAAGGACGAAGATCCATTCCTTGTTGGCCAGATCGGCGGGCGTGCGGATCGGAGCAGCGCCATGGGCAAGCTCCGGCGCGCAGACCAGCACCAGTTCGTCCTCCCACATCAGTTCCGAAGCCGTGGGCTGCGAGTCGAACCGGCGCACCGAAATGATGAGGTCGGCCTGCTGCTCCAGTGGATCCTCCCATACCGTGCCCTGCAGGACGATCTCGATATCGCCATGCGCGCGCCGGAAGCCCGCCAGCACCTGCGCAAGCCAGTTCTCGGCCAGGCTGACCGGGCAACTGATCACGACCGTGCGACTATGGGCACGCGCCACGATCGCTTCGGTGGCCTGGTCGATCTGTTCGAGCGCCTGCCGCAACGTAGGCAGGAAGGCTTCGCCCATCTCGGTCAGGCGCAGGCTGCGCGGATAGCGCACGAACAGTTGCCAGCCGATGTAATGCTCCAGCGCGCGAATGTGGCTGCTGATCGCCGCCTGGGTATAGCCCAGCTCTTCCGCCGCCGCCGTGAAGCTGAGATTGCGCGCCGCGCTTTCGAACGAGCGGATATAGTTCAACGGCAAGGGCTGTTTCGAGGGATTTTTCATCGCGACCGTCCAGGTATCTTCTGCGGCAGAGAGACAGGGTGCAATGTGGCACCGGCCCTGTCGTGGCGACAAGTCCGCAGGAGACTCAAGCCCTAAATTTCTTGTGTCATAGGATATAAAAGTTCTTCTCGACCGGGGGTAGGGAGCCGCTATCCTTGGGGCATCGCTCGTCAGAAGCGAAAGCAGGGGGGCGGTTCTCACACTGGCGAAAAGCCAGTCGGCAGACAGTTGGAACCGAGGTCGGCAGACCTCGCGCCCTTTGCAGGACAATCGTTTTTCCGATCCCGATGCCCGGCGTGCATCGGGGAAGCCAGGGCCATCGGCCGGGACCGGAGCCGCTTACCCGAAGGGGGTGCTTGTTGACATATGCCATGTCCGATGCGGAGGTCATTGTCATTGGCGGCGGCATTGCCGGCGCGAGTGCGGCCTGGCGGCTGGCCCCTGTCGCTCGCGTGGTAGTTCTGGAGCGCGAAGATCGCTGTGGACATCATTCAACCGGGCGCTCCGCGGCGAGCTTCACCGAGAATTACGGCACTTCGATCATCCGCCGCCTCGCCATCGGCAGCCGCGATTTCCTGACCGGTCCGCCCGAAGGCTTTGCCGAACACCCGCTGCTCGGGCCGCGCGGGATGATCACCATTGCGCGCGAAGATCAGGCCGATCTGATTGCCTTCGAGCTGGACCGGGCGCGCCGCTTCGTGCCCTCGGTCACCGAGATCCCGGTAGACGAGGCGGTCACCCGCGTCCCGGTGCTGCGCCGCGATTACGTCGCCCGCGCGATCATCGAGCCGGACTCGAAGGATATCGACGTCAACGGCCTGCATGAGGGCTTCCTGCGCGGTGTGCGCCGCGCGGGAGGCAGGATCGTGACCGGGGCCGAAGTCTTGTCCATCGCGCGCCATGGTGCCGATTGGGAGGTGGAGACACCCATGGGTCGGTTCCGGGCACCGCGCCTCGTCAATGCCGCCGGAGCCTGGGGGGACGTGATCGCGCGCCTTGCCGGGGTGCGGCCTCAGGGGCTGATGCCGATGCGGCGCACCGCCTTCAACATCGCCTGTCCGCAGGGCATGGACTGCCGGACCTGGCCGCTGCTCAACGACGTGGGGGGTGAGTTCTATTTCAAGGTCACCGGCGGACAGATCATGGTCTCGCCCGGCGACGCGACGCCCAGCTCGCCGATGGATGCCTGGCCCGAGGAGATGGATATAGCCATCGGTGCCGACCGGCTGGAACGGGCGACGACCCTTCAGGTTCGACGCGTCCTCAAAGCCTGGGCGGGGCTGCGCACCTTCGCGCCGGACGGTTCGCCCGTGGTGGGCGAGGCCCCGGACGCGGCGGGCTTCTTCTGGCTCGTTGGTCAGGGCGGCTATGGCATCAAGACCTCACCTGCACTGTCGCGCATCGTCGCGGCCCAGGTGCTGGACCGACCCTTCCCCGGGGAGCTCGCCGCCTTGGGCCTGTCTTCCGGCGACTTCGCGCCCGGGCGGGCCGCGCGCGCAGCCAACATGCCACTGGAGATGACATGACCATTACCCGCCACGCCAACGGCCAGCGCTTCTGCCGCGCACTGACCCATAACGGCACCGTCTATCTG
>JAIRJX010000127.1 GCA_031260425.1 Gemmobacter sp. | reverse complement strand
CTTCTTGCCCGCGTCCTGCCACAACTTCTGGGCGAGCACCGGTTCCGTCCGCCACGTGTGCGCGACTTCGCCACCGAATTCGGCATGGACGAGCGCGAGCTGCGCCGGGTGCTGCGGCTGACGCAGAAGTTGGGCCGCACCGATCAGATCGCACAGGACCATTTCTTCGCGCGGGAGATCACACGAGAGATGGCGCTGATCCTGCGCGAGGTTGCTGCCGCCACGCCCGATGGCTGGTTTGCCGCCCCCGCCTTTCGCGACCGGCTGTCGAACGGCCGCAAGGTGGCGATCCAGATCCTCGATTTCTTCGACCGGCTGGGCTTCACCCTGCGCCGGGGTGACCTGCGCCGCCTGAACCCGCACCGGATCGACCTGTTTGACGCCTGACAAACTGCCTCCGCTGTTACGAAGGCATCCTGCCCGAGATCGGCTCGCTGCGCGGCCCACGTCTCCCTCAGGCGACTTCGATCACGTAGCGGCCATGCGTTTCACCCCTGATGATGGCCCGCGCCAAATCGGGCAGGTCGGCAAAACCGGCCGTGGTGGTCAGCGCGGCCAGTTTTGTGCGATCGAGGTTCGCGGCCAGATAAGCCCAGGCCCGATCACGTCGTGCATGCGGAGCCATGACCGAATCCACCCCGATCAGCGCAACGCCGCGCAGGATATGTGGCAGAACCGTCGCCGGAAGGTCGACTCCGCCGGCAAGACCACAGGCCGCGACGGCCCCGCCATAGATGGTCTGGGCCAGCACATTGGCCAGCGTCTGGCTGCCCACGGTATCCACCGCACCTGACCAGCGCTCGGCCTGCAGCGGCTTGCCGGCCTCGGCCAGCGCGGCCCGCGCCACGAAATCGCCAGCGCCAAGGCCACGCAGGAAATCATGCTGGCTTTCGCGCCCTGTCGCGGCCACAACCCTGTAGCCCCGTGTGGCCAGCAGTGAAACGGCGATGGTCCCCACGCCACCCGCCGCCCCCGTGACCAGAACCTCGCCTTGACCGGGGGTGATCGCGCCCCAATCCTCCAGCGCCAGCACGCAAAGCGCCGCCGTATAGCCTGCGGTGCCGATCGCCATGGCCTCCACCGGGGTAAAGCCGTCCGGCAGCCGGGTCAGGTGGCTGGCCTTCAGGCTCTGGAACCGCGAATAGCCGCCCCATTCGGTTTCCGACAGGCCCCAGCCATTGACAATGACCTGATCCCCTGATCGCCACTCGGCCACTTTCGAGCGCAGGACCACCCCCGCAAGGTCGATCCCCGCGACCATGGGCAGGCGGCGCGCGATGCGGCTCCTGCCGCTGACCGACAGACCATCCTTGTAGTTGAGGCTGGAATGGCTGATCTCGACCAGCACGTCATTGTCGGGCAGATCGGCAAGGGTCAGCTTCTCGAACCCCGCCCGGGGCTTGCCCTCGACATCGCGGATCACCAGCGCATCGAAAGCCTCGGTCCGGATCGTCGGCTCGGTCGTCATTCCCCTGCTCCAACTCTCTTTCGCTCGCATCCACCGCTATCTGGCTCCTGGACGATACGCGCGTCACAGCCGAACGATACAGGCCATCTTTCCATATTGAGATATCCGTTTGCCGGTGAACGCAAGAGCCCGCCCGAGCGGTTACGGTAGCAGACGCCCGGAAACTCGACCGTTGACTCATTCCTGAGGCCGTGCAATCGGCGATTGTCAGGTGAGCCGAGAGCACGCTGCGGGTGAAGCTCGCAGGAGTATCTGATCTGATAACGGCAGTGCGAATGTCGGGGTGTTGCGGGTGATGGCGAGTAGTGATGAGGCCAATGGATCGGCGGGCGTGCTGGTTCCCGCTGACAGGCAGACCGACCCGGTTGCGGGCAAGACGATTGCCGAGATTCTGGGTGAGATCGTCTGGCTGATGACGCAGGATGCTGCGGGCCGCGAGATGAAGGTCTCCGAGATCGAGCGGCTGGTCATGCCCGCGATCCTGGAGCGAAGGTTTCATATCCGATATACGCAGGTGCCCGACATGACGCGGCGGGGCGCGGTGACGTTGCAGCCGGTGATGGTGGAGATTCTCGCGGCGCAGGAAGTTGGCGCAGGTTCGAGTCATGCACCAGGAGCAATCACGACCTTCACGCTGTCACGCAAGACTCATCAATGAGGTTCATGGGCATGAGATCATTCACTCCTTCTCCCGCAGCAGAGAGAAGCCCCGGGCCAAATCGCAGCTTGCGATGGCCCGCCGCTATGGCTGTCTGCCTGATGGCGATTGGAATATCTGGCTGCGACATTTCCGGTATGGAGCTGACAAGAGTTGGTTGGGCGATGGGAAGGTCACATTCCGATACATCTGCCGACGCTCTTGGAGACGGCGTTTTTTCACTCGTGAAGGGGATGACGGTTGAGAAGGCGGTTGCGGCCCTTGAGCGGGATGGAGCATCATGCGAAGGAAACTCCTGTTCCTGGGAATTTATCAAAAGAGAAACCATATTGGATCAAATGGGCGTTCCCAAAACCACCTTTGGCACGATTCACTGATCGTCCCGATCTGAGCCAGTCCGTCTCAGCGGCGACCTATGTTTTGCCCGGTAGGCCGGTTGGGGCTTCCGGGCAAGGCCCTTAAGTCTCTCCATATGTGGGCCAGGGAAAGCCCCCTCCTTGAGGAAAACGCAATTATGTTGTTGCGAACTTCGCCATCAGCCCCTCAAGCGTGGCGCTACCGATGATCTGGTCGTCGGGGATCAGGGCATAGGTCCAAGGCTTGCCCGCTCCATCCGAGGCAAAGGCCGTGGCGGTTCTGCACCACTTGGTGGCAGCCGCCGCCTTTGCCTTGACGATTGGATCGTCAAGCTCGTTGCGTGCCTTCACTTCAAGGATCAGCATCCTGTCAGTGGCTTCGACCACGAAGTCCGGCTCATAGGGTTCGCCAGAACGGTAGTCGATGCGGAACTGGTTGCGCCCCGGCTTGAGCCACTTCCCGACGCCAGAGTCGCTGTCGATGATGACGGCCATCCGCCGCTCGGGGTCGGAATCGAACTTTTGCAGAGGGTAGCAGCACCGCTTGAAGCCGCCGAACACATGCTTGCGCGTTTCGGACAGCGGCGTAACCCCTTGCCGGAAGTCACGCACGCGCTGGCCGTGAGGCACGTTCATCGCCTGTGGTTGCAGCAACATGAAGCCATGCGTGACGCGGACTTCGTAGTCGTCCTCGTCCATCGGCGTTTCGCGGTAATGCGTCATCATCTGCGCAAACACGAAGTCGGCAAGCTGGCGACCGTGACGCAGCAGTACGTTTTCTGCCTCAGCCTCATCGGAGAGGTAGGAGCGCACGCGCGCGACCACTTGTCCCGCCAGCTTGTAGAGCAATGCCGCGTGGGCGTCGTAGTCGATCTCGTTGCGTTCGATCAGATAGCGCACCAGATAATCCTCAAACCGCGCCTCTCGCGGATCGTCGAGGGTGCGCGCCAGATAGACGCGCGCCTGGGTGCGTAAATCTTCGATAACGAGGCCATCCTCGATAGGGCGCATGTTGATCGTGCCAAGGTCGGCAAGATCAAAATCCTCGAAGGTGAAAGTCACCTGCTTCTTTGGCAGGACGACGATCTGCGGGATGGAAATGGTGCGGTCGGCGACCGTCTCGGCCACGGTTTCCACGATCTGGTCGATACGCGGCTCCTCGACCATGCCCGCAAGCGTGCCCTGCACGGGGCGAACAAGCTCGCGCACCTCCTCCGCGATCTGCTTTTGCACGTCCTTGTCACGCAGGGCTTCGGCGCTGCCGAGCTTGCGCTCGTAACGCTTGATGACATCGAGCGTCACCTCGGCGGCCTTGCCTTCCTCGGGAGACCTGAACACGAAGGCGGTGGCTTCCTCCTGCACAAAGCCCGGCATTTCAGGCTGGGCGCCGGTCACGATCATTTCGGCGATGGAAGGCGCAGTCACCAGCGTCGCGCCGCTCAACGAGATGTCGCCATCTTCGCCGATCTCCACGGTTCTCATCACGATGGAGCCCGGCTCGCGGGCCTTGGCGATGATGTCGTCGAACCGTTCGTGCGCGATGACGGTGAGCCGGTCCACGGCGGCGAAATCGTCGTCACCACCTTTCGACACCCGCCGGCCGAACGGCAGACGAAGCCCACGCCCCAAGGTCTGCTCCGTGAGGATTTCCGAGGCCGAAGCCCGCAGGGGAACGATGGTATAGAGGTTGGTGACGTCCCAGCCCTCTTTCAGCTTGTTGACGTGGATGACGATTTCAGTCCGGCCATCGGTTTCCAGCGCCACGAGGCGCTGCATGGCGTCCTCGCTTTCCTCGCCACGCAGAGCGGAGTGAACCTCGGCCACCTTGCCCTTGAAGCGTTCTTTGAAGAAATCCCCTGACTCTATGAACTCGCGCAGCCGCCTGGCTTCCGTGGTGTCGGCGGCCACCACCAGAATGAACGGCATGACTTTCCGCGCGCCCGTGGCGCGGTGGTAGCGGTCCAGTTCCACCGCCACATGGTCGTGGTGGTGGACGGCATCTGCGAGCTTGATCCGCTCAAGCTCCCGCTCCCCGACCGAGCGGGGATCGAAGTCCTTGCGGGTGGCGACGGCGGGTTCCTTCACGAACCCGTCCGCCATCGCCTGTCCCAGGGTGTAGTCGTAGATCACGTTGCGGAACGGCACAGAGCGCGCGCCGACCGATTTGGGCGTCGCGGTCAGTTCCAGCCCAAGGATCGGTTTCAAACCGTCGATGGCGTCGGCTCCGGCGCTGGCGCGGTAGCGGTGCGCCTCGTCCATCAGCAGCACCAGGTCGTCGAGGCGGGAGAGATAGGCGTAGTAGCTCTCGCCAATGGTTTCCTGAAGGCGTTTCATGCGCGGTTTGCCGCGCGGGCTTTCCTCTTTGTTGATCTTATCAACGTTAAAGATGTTGATATGCACGTCGGAGCCGAACATCTCGGCTTGCTTGCCCTCGCCGCCGCTCTCAAAGCGCACGCCGACACCGCTTTCGTAGTTGTCGCCGGTCACGATCAGGGGCGGATTTGCTGCAAACTCAGCGATACCCTTGAACACGTACTTCGGGCTTTCAGGGGAAAAGTCCGCGATCAGTTTTTCATAAATCGTCTTGTTCGGCGCGAGCACGAAGAAGTGGCGGCTCTTGCCGGTGAGGTAGAGATAGGTGATGAACGCGCCCATCAGGCGTGTCTTGCCCACGCCAGTTGCCAACGCAAAGCACAGCGATGGGAAATCCCGCTCGAAAGCCTCGACGCTGGGATAGGTATCGCGGATTGCATCCAGCGCGGCGGTGATGTCGCCATCCTTAGCCAGCGTGACTCGGCTCAGCACGTCGGCGAGAATGTCGAGGGAATCAGCCTGCGGCTTCCGAAGT
>JAIRJX010000112.1 GCA_031260425.1 Gemmobacter sp. | reverse complement strand
ACGATGGGCCGAAGGCCAGTCTTTCGCGTGGTCTTCCGGCGGTGTGCTGGTGATGTGGCGATCGACCCGGCTGGTCTTCTGGAACATTCAGTGCCGCAATACACTTGGATGCGAGCCAGTAAATTGACGAAATCCTACATTCTGACCATGCCTGACGCGGCGGTGTGAGGACCGACGTGTGGCCGGCGCGACGCCATGCCCTTCATGACACCCCTAACAGGTCCGGGAAGGCGAGGTGCGGGCGCTTGAAATGCGCCGGCCGTCTCGCTTTGGACGGTAGGGTCAGGTCCTGGTCTTCAACTCGCTCAGGATCTGTTGCAGCAACTCAACCTCGGTCGGGCCGGCCGGCACCGCTTCCTTCTTGCGGCGAAGGCCGGCGGCGTGGTTGACCGTCCTTACCAGCAGGAACACCGTCCAGGCGACGATCAGAAACTTGATCACTGCGTTGACGAAGTTGCCATACATGAACCTGGCCTCGCCCAGCCCGACGCTGAGCGCCGAGAAGTCGATCCCGCCAATGACGATGCCGATCAGCGGATTGATCAGGTCATCCACCAGCGAGGTGACGATGGCGGTGAAGGCGGCGCCAATGATGATACCGACAGCCATGTCGAGCACATTGCCCCTGGCGATGAAAGCCTTGAATTCGTCAAGCATGTCCTGAGATTCCTTCCCAATTGTGCCCCTATCCCCGCCGAACGGGACGACGCGCCGCGGGCTGGTGCCTGGCCGCCGCGCGCAACCGTGGCGGCACTATCGCACAGCTCAAGGGCTTTGGGGACGGTGAAAACACATCCGGCCGTTCCATCGCGAAAGCGTTCGAGGGCGCGGATCGACCGCGATCTGCCTCTGATGACCGGGCTTCGCAGGTGCATCCGGAGGCCAGGAAGCCGCCTGGTCCCTGAGGGCGGCGGTCAGGGCTTTCCATCAGGAAATCTATGCTGCTCGCCCGGTTATCCGACGGGCAATGTCAGGTTCCGGCTGGTGTGTGCCCCGGCCTCCCGCCGCGCCGTAACAAATCAGCCCGCAACAGGGCAGGCGGCTTCCCTCTCGTCGTGGCAGGGGCCTTCGTCAGATGGGCGGTGCGCGGACCCCGGGAAACCGCAGGCTCAACCCTCCATCGCCTCCAGCTCGTCGATGAAGCCCGCGATCATGCTCAACCCCTTGTCCCAGAAGCCCGGATCCGAGGCATCGAGTCCGAAGGGCGCCAGCAATTCCTTGTGGTGCTTCGATCCGCCGGCCTGCAGCAGTTCGAAATACTTCGCCTCGAAACCGGGCAGACCGGAGGCGTAAACCGCGTAAAGCGCGTTCACCAGCCCGTCGCCGAAGGCATAGGCGTAGACGTAGAACGGCGAATGCACGAAATGCGGGATATAGGCCCAGAAGGTTTCGTATCCGTCCATGAACTCGAAGGCGTCGCCCAGCGATTGCGCCTGCACGCTCATCCACAGCGCGTTGATGTCGTCGGGTGTCAATTCACCCTCCGCCCGTGCCGCGTGCAGCTTGCATTCGAAATCGTAGAAGGCAATCTGGCGCACCACCGTATTGATCATGTCCTCGACCTTGCCGGCCAGCAGCGTCTTGCGCTCTGCGGGCGTTCGGGCTTCGTCCAGAAGCTTGCGGAAGGTCAGCATCTCGCCGAAGACGCTGGCGGTTTCGGCAAGGGTGAGCGGTGTCGAGGACAAAAGCTCGCCCTGCGCCGCCGCAAGCCGCTGATGCACGCCATGGCCCAGTTCATGCGCCAGCGTCATGACATCGCGCGGCTTGCCGAGGTAGTTCAGCATCACATAAGGATGCACTGTGGTCACCGTCGGATGCGCGAAGGCGCCCGGCGCCTTGCCCGGCTTCACGCCCGCGTCGATCCAGCCCTTGGTGAAGAACGGCTCCGCCAATTCCGCCAGCCGCGGCGCGAAGGCGGCGTAGGCGTCCGAGACGGTCCGGCGCGCCTCTTCCCAATCCACCAGCCGGGGCTGTTCGATCGGCAGCGGGGCGTTGCGGTCCCAGACCTGCAACCGCTCGAGGCCCAGCCATTTCGCCTTTAGCCGGTAGTAGCGGTGCGACAGCTTCGGATAGGCAGCCACCACCGCATCACGCAGCGCCTGCACCACCTCGGGCTCGACATGGTTAGACAGATGGCGGCCATGCTGCGGCGAAGGCATCTTGCGCCAGCGGTCGCCGATCTCCTTCTCCTTGGCGAGCGTGTTGTGAATGCGGGAGAAGAGCTTGATATTGCTGTCGAACACCCGGGCCAGCGCCCGCGCCGCCGCCTCGCGCCGCTCCCGCGCGGGGTCGGTCAGCAGGTTCAGAGTAGCCTCCAGGTTCAGCTCCACCGCCTCGCCCGCGATCTTGAACATCAGCCCGGCCATGGTCTCGTCGAAGAGCTTGTTCCAGGCCGAGGCGCCGACGACGGAGGCGTCATGCAGATAGCGCTCCATCTCGTCCGAAAGCTGATGCGGCCGCATGGCGCGCATCCGTTCGAAAACCGGCTTGTAACGGGCGAGGGCCGCATTCGTGGCCAGAAGCGCCGCAAGGTGATCCTCTTCCAGCCGGTTGAACTCCAGGCTGAAGAAGACCAGCGGCGTGGTGGCGGCGGTCACCTTGTCCTGCGCATCGGCCATGAACTTGGCGCGCTCACTGTCCATGGTGTTCTGGTAGTAGCGTAGCCCGGCATAGGACATGATCCGCCCCGCAACTACATCGATCGCCTCATAGGCCTCGACACAGGCGAGCAGGGCCGGGGCATCCAGCGCCGCCAGCTTGCCTTCATATTCCGCAGCGAAGCCGGCACAGGCCCGGTCGAGCCAGGCCATGTCACGGGCGAATTCCGCCGAATCCGGCGCGGGATAGAGATCACCCAGATCCCATTCCGGCAACGCGCCGAGGCCGCCGCCTGTGGCAGAGGCATCGAAAACCGGCGAAGGCAGCGGCAGCGTCATGGTGGACCTCGAGCATGATTTTTTCCCATCTAGGGTCGCGATCCGCCCGAGCGCAACCCTTCCGCCATTTTCCGTCCCCAAAATATCCTGTAAGCGGGCTTGCGTTCCCGCGCGGCTCATGTGGCGCATCATTCCCCATCTTCGTTGTCCCGCGCAACGAAAGGCCGGTGGAGTCCAGAGGATCGCGGTTGTTTCCGCATCGTCCATGTTCGGTTGCAGCACCAGTGTTGCCCGACCGCCCCGGGGGCTGTCTGCCCTCGGCGCTTCCATGCGGGAAGCTCCCCCTGAGGCTCCTTTCAGACAGAAAATGACACAGAGAAGCACCCCCGGCTT
>JAIRJX010000188.1 GCA_031260425.1 Gemmobacter sp. | reverse complement strand
CTGAGGATATTTTTCAACAGATGAAGCCAGGGGCGTTTTTCTGTTCATCATCTGTTCATAAATATCCTCAGGGGGTGAATTGAGCCGAAGGCTCAAGAGGGGGCGCGAGCGCCCCCTTTCTTCAGCATCCGGGTGAGTGGCAGGACGAGCTTGGCGGGCATGTTCCGGGCAGGGGGGGCTGGTTCAGCTCTGCGCTACCCGCGCGATCTCCACCGCCAGATCACCATAGCCGGTGAAGCGCCGCTCATAGGCAAGGCCCAGCCGCGCCGCCGCATCACGCGCCTTCGCGTCCAGCGCCGGATCGTCGGTCTGCGCCTGATAGACCAGCCTGGTGTAATTGCCGAACATCATCCGGATCAGTTCGGGGTGCTTGTCGAACCCCATCGGCCGCCAGACGAAAGCATCGAATTGCCGGGTCAGGAAATCGGTGAGGTAGAAGGTGGTGATCTCGTCGCCCACGATCTCGGCGAAGCGGGCATTGCCTTCGAAAAACGAGTAGCAATGCGGGCCTTGCAGCATCTCGACCCCGAGTTGCCTGCATCTTTCCTGCAAAAGCCCGCCGGTGCCGCAATCGGCATAGAGGATGAAGACCTTCTGATAGCCCTCTGCCTCGCCTATGGCCTTCGCCACCGCATCGGGGATACGGTCGGGGCGCAGATGCAGGTTGGCGGGCAGGCATTGCAGGTCGAGGTGATCCCAGCCGCCCAGCCGCTTCACCGCCAGAACCTCATGCGCGAGCGCCCCGCAGGCGATGAGCAGAATACGGCCCTGTGCCTGCGCCGGCAGGCCTGCTTCGGTCAGGGTGATATCGTCCGGAGGGATCATGCCAGCCGCACCAGCACCGTGGCGCAAAGTGCTGCCAGCCCTACCCAGCCGAGGGGCAGGCCCGTGCCGTGCAGCGCGGCAAGGGTCAGGCCGGCGGCAGTGATCACGCCGGTCAGAAGCAGGGCGAAAACCCTGGGTGGCATCCGAACCTCCGTCATTGCGCAGCAGATCTGGGTATTGTCGGCCGAAAGGAAAAGCCCCAGGAGACGAAAAGCCCCGGTAAAAGAAAAGCCCCGGACGGGCCGGGGCTTCGGGAGCAATCCTTGCGCCGGGGTCAGGCGTGCATCTGGTTGTGTTTGCGTGCGATCAGCGACTTCGCGGTTTCCACCGCCACGGCGGCATCGCGGCAATAGGCGTCGGCACCGATCGCCTTGCTGAATTCCTCGTTCAGCGGTGCGCCGCCGACCAGCACGATATAGTCCTCGCGCATCCCCTTTTCCTTCAGCGTGTCGATCACGACCTTCATATAAGGCATGGTCGTGGTCAGCAGCGCCGACATGCCGAGGATATCGGGCTTCTCGGTTTCCAGCACACCCAGATATTTCTCGACGGCGTTGTTGATGCCGAGGTCGATCACCTCGAAACCTGCGCCTTCCATCATCATGCCGACGAGGTTCTTGCCGATGTCGTGGATGTCGCCCTTCACGGTGCCGATCACCATCTTGCCCATGCGCGGGGCGCCGGTCTCGGCCAGAAGCGGCTTCAGGATCGCCATCCCCGCCTTCATGGCATTGGCGGCAAGCAGCACTTCCGGCACGAACAGGATGCCGTCGCGGAAGTCGGCGCCGACGATGGTCATACCGGCGACAAGTGCCTTGGTCAGCACATCGTAAGGGGTCCAGCCACGGTCGAGCAGGATACGCACGCCCTCCTCGATCTCGTCCTTCAGGCCGTCATAAAGGTCGTCATGCATCTGCAGCACGAGTTCCTCGTCGTTCAGTTCGGAAAGGATGATGTCTTCTTCGTCGGCCATCTGAGGGATCCTGCGGCAAAATCTTTCCGTTTCAATGCGCCGGAAGCAGAGCGGGGACTTTGCAGCCAGCGACACGGTATGACGCAAAGGCGACAGGCGCGACGAAAGCGACGTTTCGGCTTGTCAATTGTTCTCTTTATGTTCATGTTTGGTCATGGATGAGCAAGACAAGACGATCCGGCCGGAACTCAGGCTGCGCGCGCGCGGCGCGCGCTCCAACGAGAACGGGCGGTATGAGGGTGCGCGCCGCGTCGTGGTGGATGACGGCTGGGACATGGCGGAGGAGGAGCGGTTGCTGCAAACCGAGGTGCGGCCGGAGCGGCCGCGCTCTGCGCTGAGCTGGAACCGCTCGCCCGATCTGCCCTTCGACCGCTCGGTCAACCCCTATCGTGGCTGCGAGCATGGCTGCATCTATTGCTTCGCCCGCCCGACCCATGCCTGGCTGAACCTCTCGCCCGGCCTCGATTTCGAGACGCTACTGATCGCGCGGCCCGGTATCGGCCGGGTGCTGGAACAGGAGATCGGGCGAAAGTCCTACAGCGTGGCCCCCATCGCGCTCGGCACCAATACCGATCCCTATCAGCCGGTGGAGCAGCGGCTGCGCGTCATGCGCGAGGTGCTGGAGGTGCTGGCCGCCTGGCGGCATCCGGTGGCGATCACCACCAAGGGCGCACTGGTGGAGCGCGATCTCGACCTGCTGGCGCCGATGGCGGCCGAGGGGCTGGTGCGGGTCGGCATCTCGGTCACCACGCTCGATGCGGCGCTCTGCCGCAGCATGGAGCCGCGCGCGGCGACCCCGGCACGGCGGCTGGAGGCGATAAGGCGGCTCAGTGCTGCGGGGGTGTCGGTGCGGGTGATGGTGGCGCCGGTGATCCCTGGTCTCACCGATCACGAGCTGGAGGCGATTCTGGCCGAGGCGAAGGCCGCCGGCGCGATGGCGGCAAGCTGGATCATGCTCCGCTTGCCGCGGGAGGTGGCGCCGCTGATGCGCGACTGGCTGGCGGAAAAGCAGCCGGGCCGGGCCGCAAGGGTGATGGCGCGCATCCGCGAGGTGCGGGGCGGGCTGGACTATGATCCGGAGTGGGGCAGGCGGATGCGCGGCGAAGGGCCCTGGGCCGAGCTGATCGCGCAACGTTTCGCAAAGGCGGTGACGCGGCTGGGCCTTGGCGTGGCGCTGCCACCGCTGCGCTGCGACCTGTTTCGCCGCCCAGCCCGCGTGGGCGACCAGTTGCCGTTGTTCTGAGGGGGGATCGGGGGCTGCGCAGCATCGCAAGACAGGATCACCCCGAAGCGCAGGTGCCCCGTGAGGAAATCCGCAGTCTTCGCCTGCGCATGCCTTGCACCACGGACGGACCCGCCCCCGACCCGCCCCCGTCCGATCCGGCCGCACTGCCTTCGGTATCCGGCTCTGAAATCCACCCACCGGATGGTTTCCTGAGCGGTGGACGGGGGGCTTTCTGCCCCCGACGCTTCCCTTCGGTGGAACGTAACCAATTGTGCCGCAATGAGGTCCGCAGATTGCGGCACCACGGATTCATGCGTTTTTTCTTTTGAAAACAAGTGGATACTGGAAATGCGCTGCGGCGCAATTCGTAACATTGCGCCGCGTCGTAAGTCTTTGTTTTTATTGAATGTGACTTGGATTGCGGACCCTATTGCGGACCTTCACTTCTGCGAATTCTTGCTCTCGATGAATGCCGAGATCGCGGCGAGTGCGTCCGGAGTAACGCCCCGCAGACAGGTGCCACCTGCCTCAACGATCCCGTAGAGTCGGGCAATATCATCAACAATCGTGCCTGGGTCGGCCTACCTCGGTGGAGAATTTCTTTTCTTCGAAACCTGCCGTGATCGCCGATACAGCGGCATGGGCGACATCTTTGTCACAGATGTGAAGCACCCGGATGATGGCTTTTTCATCGTCAGTCAGGCCCGGCAAGGTTCCTGCTTCATTGTAGATGCCTAGGGCGCCCAGCAAGTCGGGAATGTCCTGCGCCTCTCCGTCAACCAAGGCATTTTCGGATACCCCCAACCGTTGACATATCTGCCGCAGCACAGACCTCTTCGGAACTGTGCGGTTGGTCTCATAGTTTACCAGCGCCGAGCGGGTTATGCCCACCTTGCGGCTGAACGCCTCCTGGCTTTCTTCGCCACGCAGCAGACGGAGCCGAGCGCCGATACCATATGTGCTGTTTGGTGTTGATATGTGCTACTTTGTGTACAAGATTTTGTCTTGTGTATGCTGACACAAGGTCGAGCCAATGGCAATCACGCCGATGAAGGCAAGGGAGAAGCTTCGGGAAGAGGGGCTCACAGTCCGAGAATGGGTGGAACACCGCGGTTTCCCCCTCCATGCTGTTCGTGCAGTCCTCTACGGGCGCAACAGGGGTAACTACGGCCAGGCACATAGAATAGCAGTTGCCCTCGGAGTGAAAGACAGGCCCGGGTGAGCACGCTTCTGTCCGCTTCCCAATTTGCCCATGCTGCCGGGATTGCCGGTCGGGTTGCCCGCCGCCACCTTTCAAAAGGCACATGGCGCGGCCACCCGCTTCCTGTTGTTGTACTGGACGGGCAGAAGGGCGAAGACATGGGGCTTGTGGGTTGACCTGTGCTCGCCCGAACTGCGCGCCCTTCTCGGGCTCACTGAAACGCTGCCTTCAACGACCGTTGAAGACCGTCTTCGAGGCGGAGCGGAAGACTGGCAAGTGGCGGTCGCGGCAGACAAATACCGCATCATTACTCCCGTCCTGCGGACTGAATACGGCACTGCTGAACGGGCGCAAGCAATCCGCGACCTGGCTGCACAGCCCGCGCACCAGATCGGCGGAACATGGATGCCGGTTGCCGAACGGACGCTATATGACTGGCTCAGGGCGGCAGAGGGCGATGTATCGGGCCTGCTTCCCGCGCCTCGCAGTGATTGCGGGCAGGCCCGGGTGCTGATGACGCGACTATGGGATGGCACCATGGACCTTCCCGATGACACGAAGGCCGAAGTCGCGGCGCGGATCGCGCGCGAGGCGCGGAGCATGGCCGCGAATGACGGAACCTCCGACCGGGAGATTATCCATTTGTGCAGCCTTCGCCTTGCAAAATATAGCATTTCCGCTGGATCGCGGCTGCCCGCCGCGAAGTTGAAGGGTATCTGCAAGCTGAACACCAAATGGGCGGCACGGCTCGATCTGGGGCGGTTCCTGATGGTGCATAGCCGCATTGCCCCGCTGGCCGCTGCGGTCAAGGTCTGGAAGGGTGGCATCCTGATGCGCAATGCGGCGGGCCTCGTCACCGGAGGGGCGACAGCCACCGGCTGCGTCGGCATCGGCCGCACCGAGACGACGGTGGACAACAGCGCCCGAGCGGCGGGGGCGGCATCGGTCGCATACCGGTGGCGGGCTGGATCAGGGAACTCAGGGCGGATGATGCGGGCCTCTGGGGCCGTGTCGAATGGACGGCGACCGCCCGCGAGATGATCGGGCGGCGGGAATACCGCTATCTCAGCCCGTCTTTCCTGTTCCACCCGGCAACGAGGCAGATCGTCCGGCTCAAGGGCGCGGCCTCGTCCACAATCCGAACCTGCACCTGACCGCCTTGGCCAGCGAGGAAACCGGCATGAACAGCGCCACCCCCGGTGAAGACCGATCCCTTCGGCACAGCGACCCTCTCCCGGCTGGTCGAGATGCCCGGACTGCCGCCGGGCAGCGATATCGCCGCCATCCTGGCCGCCTTGCTTGGAGCATTGCAGACGGAAAAGGCCACGGCGGCTCAGGAGCCCGATCCGGCGCGCTTCGTGCCCGTCTGGGCGGTGCAGGACCTGCTGGCCGACCGCAACACCCGGATCGCCACGATGCGGGAGGAGGAGGCCACGCGGAAGGTAGAGCGCGCCTTCAGGGAGGGTCATATCACCCCGGCGATGCGGGACTGGGCTGCGGCAGCACCGCATGGGCACCCCCTCCCGCCTCGATGCCGACCCGGAACTGCGCGCCTTCGTCCTCGCCCGCATCAGCCGGATGACCTTCCCGCAACTGGCCCAGGCCGTCGCGCAAACCTTCCCGAAACACCGCCGCGTCAGCCAGAGCACCATACACCGATGCCGGCACCGAGAAGGAAAG
>JAIRJX010000055.1 GCA_031260425.1 Gemmobacter sp. | reverse complement strand
ACCTCTATTTCGACCTGAAGGATGACCGCGCGGTCATTGCGGCCATTTCGTGGAAAGGCCAGGCCGCCCGGATGCAGGTCCGCCCCGAGGAGGGGATGGAGGTGGTGGCGACGGGCCGGATGACCACGTTCCCCGGCCAGTCGAAATACCAGCTCAACGTCGAGGATGTGGCCCCCGCCGGCGCGGGCGCGTTGATGGCGATGCTGGAGAAGCGCCGCGCGGCCCTTCAGGCCGAGGGGTTGTTCGATCCTGCCCGCAAGCAGCCGCTCCCCTATCTGCCGAGGGTGATCGGTGTCGTTACCTCGCCCTCTGGCGCGGTGATCCGCGACATCCTGCACCGGCTGCGCGACCGCTTTCCGCGCCATGTGCTGATCTGGCCGGTTGCGGTGCAGGGGCAGAATTGCGCGGCCGAGGTGGCGGCGGCGATCCGCGGCTTCAATGCGCTGGAGCCGTCGGGGCCGGTGCCGCGGCCGGACCTTCTGATCGTGGCGCGCGGTGGTGGCTCGCTGGAGGATCTCTGGGGCTTCAACGAAGAGGTGGTGGTGCGGGCAGTGGCGACCAGCCGCATCCCGCTGATCTCTGCCGTGGGCCATGAGACCGACACCACGCTGATCGACTTTGCCGCCGACCGCCGCGCGCCCACCCCGACCGCCGCCGCCGAGATGGCGGTTCCGGTGCGCCTTGAGCTGCTGGCCGCAACGGACGGCCTCGCTGCGCGGCTCGTGCGGGCCGTGGCACAGGGGGCTTTGCTGCGCGGCCAGCGGCTGCGCGACCTTTCCCGCGCACTGCCCCGGCTCGATGCGCTGCTGGCAGGCCCGGCGCAACGCCTCGACATGGCGGCGCAGCGGTTGGCCGGCGCGCTGGGCCTCGTCGTGGCCCGCAAACGCGGCGGCTTCGAGGCACGGGCGGCGCGCTTGCGCCCTGAGGCGCTTGGAGCCTTGCTTGCCTCCCGGAACGACCGGCTCGCCAGCGTTGCTGCCCGGAGCGACACGGCGGAGGAACGGCGGCTGGAGCGTGCCCATGCCGGGCTCGACAAATGGGCCTCGCGCCTTGCTCCGGCGCTTACCCGTCTGCTTACCGGTGCCGCGGCCGAAACCGGAAGGGCGCGCGAGCGCCTCTCTCGCGCTGCCGACCGGCTGGAGGCCGCGCCTGCCCGCCGCCTTGCGCAACTCGCCGAACGGCTGGAGGCGTTGGAGCGTATGCGCCAGACCCTTGGCTACCGCGAGACGCTGCGGCGCGGCTATGCGGTGATCCGCGCGGAAGATGCCGTCCTCACCGATGCCGCCTCCGCCGCCTCCGCGCCCTTGCTGGAGATCGAGTTCCGGGATGGCCGCCTCGCCGTCCGTCCGATCGCGCCATTGCCGCGCCCTGCTCGCAAAGGTGGCCCCGGCGGTGAAGGTCAGGGTTCGCTGTTCTGACCTGCGGTTGTTTCTGTCCGGACGGAAGATGTCGGCGGGACGGCTTTTTCATTCATCTGTTCGAAAATATCCTCGGGGGGTGAATTGGCCGCAGGCCAAGAGGGGGGCGGAAAGCCCCCTGAAACCTTCGATGACGGGTTTCAGGAGCCGAATGCCTGCTGGCCGGTGGCCGACCCGGATGCAGCCTCCCGGCCTCAGCCTTCATCCGGCAACCGGTGTCTCAGCGTGGGGCGGAACGTCTCTGCCTGCGGCCGGATCCGGCCCCGGGGGCTGCGTCGCCGTGCTATGCCCCGACATCCGGACCAGCGCAGTGCAGCGGGGTCTGCGATTGCTCTACCTCGGTCAGTTCGTGCCCGTCCGGGTCGCCGACGAAATGCGCTCTCAGCCGGCCGCCATCGTGCCAGAAGGTCCAGCACTGCAGATCCTCGGCGTGGTTGTCGTAGACGAAGCAGATCTGCTCGTTCCGCTGAAACCAGGTGCCGTCCTGGCAGATATCCTGTGTGAAGGCCCAACGGACCCGGCGCCCGGACAGGTATTGCTCAGTCCCGAAGATTCGGCCCCCTTCGGCATAGGTAAGGGTCTTGCCCACCACATAGGCTTCGAACTCTTCCGCCGTCATCGGGGTCTGGGCCAGCCCCACCACCGGCAGCAGGGCAAGAAGGATCGTCAGGCGGATCATGGGTAAACCTCTCACACGGGCTACGAAGGCACAGAATGCCAGACTCTGCCGCCGGCCGCCAGCCTTGCCCGCATTGCCTGCCGGTTG
Source organism: Gemmobacter sp. (assembly GCA_031260425.1). Classification (GTDB taxonomy): domain Bacteria; phylum Pseudomonadota; class Alphaproteobacteria; order Rhodobacterales; family Rhodobacteraceae; genus Gemmobacter. The sequence continues at coordinate 5,632 of JAIRJX010000055.1, read as the reverse complement.
CGTCTGCCGGCGGCAATGGCGGGTTGAGGTTTCCTCCGGGCAGCCGGCAGCGGGGACGGGAGTGTTCTGCATTGCGTCCGCCGATGCGCCGATGTGAGCGCGGGCACCCCGGGGAGCAAGGCGCAAAGTGCCGCTGGTCGGCCCCGGACGGGCGCCATGGTGATATCCGCGCGGAGATCGATCCCGGAGGATGCGGCGCGCAAAGCGGCGGCGATGACCGGCGCAGTGCCCGGCGGTCGGGCGCTCCCCTTTTGTCGCGGGTGCGGATCAGGAAAGCCCGGGCTTCGCCAGCGCGCAGGTCCGTTCCCGCTCCCCGGGCCGGCCTCCGGCGCGGGTTGCGCTTTTTTACCGGCGACAAGGCCCCCGGCATCCTGTTATCCTCCGCCGCAAAACCACTAGCGGGCAGCACAATGATCGAACCGGATCTCCGTGACCGGATTCTGGAAAAGCCGGAAGTCATCCTTGAGGACCGCGACCTGATGCGGGCGCTGATTGCCGCGAACGAACGGGTCATGGGTTCGAATGTCGTCGATCTGCGTGGCATCGCCATGGAGCGGCTGGAAAGCCGGCTCGATCGGCTGGAGGATACCCACCGCACCGTCATTGCGGCGGCCTACGAGAATCTCGCCGGCACCAATCTGGTGCATCGCGCCATCCTCCAGATGCTCGACCCGCTCGGCTTCGAGGACTTCCTTCATAGCCTCTCGGGGGAGGTGGCACAGACCCTGCGGGTCGATTGCGTGCGGCTGGTGCTGGAATCGGAGCAGGAGGCCGAGGATCCGCTGCTGCGCCGGCTGGGCGATGTGCTCTGCGTCGCCGGCACCGGGTTCATCGGCGATTATGTCAGCGGCGGGCGCAATGTCAGCCTGCGGCAGGTTACCCTGCGCCAGACCATCCCGATCGCCGATCGGATCTATGGCGAGAAATCCGGCTGGATCCGGTCGGAGGCGCTGATGCGGCTCGATTTCGGCTCCGGCCGGCTGCCGGGGCTGCTGGTGCTCGGCTCGGAGGATCCGCATCACTTCAAGCCGACCCATGGCACCGACCTGCTGGCTTTCTTCGCCAGCGTGTTCGAGCGGACGATGCGCCGCTGGCTGTCGTGACGCTGGCGATCTCGCCGGCGGCGCGGGCGGCACTGGAGGAATGGCTGGGGCATCTGCGTGCGCTCGACGGCAGGGCAGAGAAGACCGTTGCCGCCTATGGCACCGATCTGCGTGGCTGGCTGGCCTTCCTGGCAGAGCATCGCGGCGGGACCGAGGGGGTGAAGGGCCTTGCCGACCCGCCGGTCGCCGATCTGCGCGCCTGGATGACGCATGAACGGGAGCGCGGGGTTTCGGCCCGCTCGCTTGCACGGTCGCTTTCGGCGGTAAAGGGCTTCACGCGCTGGCTGTCGGACCGACAGGGGGCCGAGGCGACGGCGCTGCTCTCCTCCCGCGCGCCGCGCTTCCGCAGGAAGCTGCCCCGGCCGCTGAGCATCGAAGGTGCGTCAGATGTGCTGGAGACCGTGGGAGACGATGCCCGTACCCCCTGGATCGCCGCGCGTGATACGGCGGTGGTGACACTGCTTTATGGCTGCGGCCTGCGGATTTCCGAGGCTCTGGGGCTCACCGGCGCCGATCATCCCCTGCCCGAGGTACTGCGCATCCGCGGCAAGGGCGGCAAGGAGCGGCTGGTGCCGGTGCTGCCCGTCGCCCGGCAGGCGGTGGCGCGCTATCTGGTTCTCTGTCCTTTCGAGACGGCACCCGCCGGCCCGCTGTTCCGGGGTGCGCGCGGCGGTCCGCTCAACCCCCGCCTGATCGCGGCGGCGATGGAGCGGACGCGCAACCGCCTGGGCCTGCCGGCCAGCGCCACGCCCCATGCGCTGCGCCACAGCTTTGCCACGCATCTGCTGGCGGCCGGGGGGGATCTGCGGGCGATCCAGGAGCTGCTGGGCCACGCCTCGCTGTCGACGACGCAGACCTATACGGCGGTGGACGCGGCGCGGCTGATGGAAGTCTACGAAAAGGCCCATCCTCGCGCGTGAGCGGTTGATTTTCGGGTCGGGATGGAGGATCACGATATCATGCCGATGCGCCTCAAAGCTCTTTGTGTTCACCTCTTCACCGCCACCGGGGCGGTGCTCGCCATGCTCGCCATGCTGGAGGCGGTGAGGGAGCGATGGGATATGATGTTCCTGTGGCTGGTGGCGGCGCTGTTCGTCGATGGGCTGGATGGGCCACTGGCTCGCCGATACGACGTGAAGCACAACTGGCCGACCTATGACGGCGTGCTGCTCGATCTCATCATCGACTATCTGACCTATGTCTTCATTCCGGCCTTCGCGCTCTTTCAGTCGGGTCTGTTGCCGGGCTGGACAGGCTGGATTGCAATCATCGTCATCACCTTCGGCTCGGTGATCTATTTCGTCGATACGCGGATGAAGACCAAGGACTGTTCCTTCGCCGGCTTCCCGGCCTGCTGGAACATGTTCATTCTGGTGATGTTCGCGCTGAAACCGGGCGAGGGGGTGATCCTCGCCTTCGTGATCGCGCTGACGGTGACGATGTTCACCAATCTGAAATTCGTTCATCCGACCCGCACGAGGCGCTGGCGCGAAGTGACGCTGCCGATGTCGCTGGCCTGGACCTTCTTTGCCGGCTGGGCGGCCTGGGTGGATTTCTACCCGGCGAGCTGGGCGCATTGGGGGCTGGTGGTGACCTCGCTCTATCTCACCTTCGCGGGGATCACGCAGCAGGTGATCCCGGAGCGGCTCAAGCGCATCGCCTGACCGCGTGGGACGAGGGGGCGATCTGAACCCGGCCACGGGTCGGGTGGCGGTTTCCAGCCTTACGGATTTCGGGCCCTATGGGCCTTTCGGTGACGATAATCAAAGGCGTGTGGTGATGACGCCGGCTACGATCATCAGCGCCGCAATGGCCTTGCCGCGCGTCATGCTTTCGCCGAAGACCAGCCAGCCGATCAGCACTGCGAAGAGGATCGAGGTTTCGCGCATGGCGGCGACTACGGCGATCGGGGCCACGGTCATAGCCCAGATCGAGATCGCATAGGCGCCGTAGGAGGCGAGCGAGGCGAGGCCGCCAACCGCCCAGGCGCGGGGCTGGCGGGGCAGCACGTCGATGCCGCGCAGGGCGAGGCAGCCGGTGGTGAAGATCAGCCCGTCCGCCACGAAGACCCAGGCCACATAGGAAATGGCGTCTCCGGAGATCCGGGCGCCCAGCCCGTCGATCAGGGTATAGGTGGCGGTGGCCGTGGCGGAGCCAAGCGCGAAGGGGAGCAGACGGCGGCTTTCGCCATCGGTGAAAACGCCCCGCGCCATCAGCGCGATGCCGCAGGCCAGAAGCGCGATGCCGGCATATTGCGGCCCGGTCACCGTATCGGCCAGGAGGGCGGCACCGACCAGCGCTACCGCCAGCGGTGACGCCCCCCGTGCCAGCGGATAAACCCGGCTGAGATCGCCCCGGTCATAGGCAAAGGTCAGAAGGATCTTGTAGAAGAAATGGATGCATCCGGCCGCGATCACCCAAGGCCAGGCCTCGGGCGCGATAGCGGGGCGGGGCAGACCGATGGCAAGGCCGATCGGCACTTCGGCGATCGACAGGATCACCATGGCGCCGATCTTGGAGGTGCCGAGCTTGATGAGCGCATTCCAGAGCGCGTGAAGGAAGGCGGCGCCCAGCACCGCCAGCAGCACCCATATGCTCAAGACCCGCCTCCCCTACGCTCTGCGCTGACAGGGTTAGGACGGATCAGCAGGCATCACAATGGAAGATCGCTCGTGCCGGCGGACATGCCGGGCCGGGCCGGTTGCGAAAGGTTGGAGCATTCCGCCGCATGAATTCTTCCGCCCGGCACCGGGGCGCGAAGTGCCGCTGGCCCGCAATCCGCCGCTGCCCGCCGCCGCGCGGAATGGCGGGCCAAAGTGCTTTTCGGCCGCCGAGCCCCCCCAGCGAGCCGTGTCCCGTCCGGAATAAGGCACGTGTCCGACCGTTCCGAAGGGCGCTGCGGCGGCACAAGCGCGATGATCGAACATGGACGGTATGGCGCCATAATGGGCTGACACAGCGCCCACCCGCGGGGGGCATCGCGACGGCGTCGGCCCGGACATGGGGCGATCAGATGGATATCCTACCCCACCGCCGGGCAGCGCCCTCCGTCATGCGGGGTGCCGAAGGCGAAATCTGCGACTGTGTGAGGGTCTGCATGAACCTTGGGGAAATGGCAGACCCGTCCCGAGAGTCACGCTCAGAGTACGACGCGGCATCGGATTGCTCCTTGGGCGGATCGGAATCCATGTCGAGGTTTCCATGCGCTGGCGTGATGGGCTGACACCTCTGCAGCTTCTCATCGGTGCAGGGGCCCGTCAGATCAGCAGCCCTGCCGCCCCCTCGAAGCGCAGGAGCGCCACCTTGGTTTCCACCCCGCCGGGGGCGGAGAAGCCGCCCAGCGTATTTCGCCCCAGCACACGGTGACAGGGGATCAGGATCGGCAGCGGGTTGGCGCCGCAAGCCTGCCCGACCGCCTGAGCCGGGGCGCCGATGTCGTGTGCGATCTCGCCATAGGTCCGCGTCTCGCCCAGCGGGATCGCGGCCATGGCGCGGCGCACCTGCGCGTTCAGCCCCTCGCCCCAGTCTAGCGGCAGGTCGAAGACGTGGCGCCTGCGGTCGAAATATTCGGCCAGTTGCCGCAGCCCCTCGGCCTCCAGAGCCGAGGGTGGGGTGGGGGAGGGGCCCCAGACCAGCGCGGTCAGCCGCCCGCCGGTTGCACGCAACGACAGCGGGCCGAAGGGGGAATGCAGCGTCATGGGTGCTCCGGGAGGCAGGGAAGAGCAGATTGCCATGATCACGGTCACGCCGCCAGTCGTTTGCGGGCCGGTGTCGACCATCGGTGGTGGAAATGCCGTGGTGGCGGGGCCGGCACGGCGATGACCGGCCAGGGGCGGCAGCATCGGATGGCATCGCAGCGTGCGGAAAGCCCTCCTCCCCGGCCGGTTTGGCCTCGATCGGACACTGGCGCACCTTCCGGGGCGCCGCTGCGGGTCAGGCAGGATCGATCCTCAGGCTTTCCCGGGGCGCATGGAGCGGGGTGTATCGCGCCCCGATCCCTGCGCCGCATGAGCCCACCTGCGGTGGCCCCGACATGAAGAGCGACATAGGCATGGACCGGCGCTGTCTGCCGCAAGCCGTCTCCATTTCCCGCGCTTCTCTTCCTGATAAAGGCGGGACGACCGGCGACAAGCATGGCGGCCTGTGGACGGGGCCCGCCGCGCGACCGGATCCCGGGCGTCATGTGGGGCTTGCCGGTGTCGGTGATGACATGCCGTGGCACCGTCGGAAGAGGCGACGAGGCATGGCGATCACCGGCAAGCGTATCGGATGAGCCGCCTGCCGGTGCATCCGATGCCTGCCACCATCCGGTGCGCTCTCCGATGAGTGGCTTTGCTCAGGATGCGCTCAGGCTTCGGCCCTTCAGGTTGGCCCTCATGGTTGCGAGCAGGCCGGTGATCTTGTCCTGAAGTTCCGGCGTGCCCATGACCGTCGGATAGGAGATCGCCACCCCGATGACCTCGCCCGTGCCCGGGTCGCGGAAGGCGATACCTTCCGATGAAACCCCGTCATAGGAATCGTTGGTGGAA
>JAIRJX010000037.1 GCA_031260425.1 Gemmobacter sp. | reverse complement strand
GGCCTGAAAACGAAACAGGCGACCCGGAGGCCGCCTGTTTTCGACTGGAGCGGGCGATGAGATTCGAACTCACGACCCTTACCTTGGCAAGGTAATGCTCTACCCCTGAGCTACGCCCGCACTCCGTAGAGGGGTGTCTAGCCAAGCTCCCTGCGGGGCGCAAGGGCGTTTTCGCGAGAGTGGACGAAATCTCCGCCGACCCCGCCTGGCCTCATTCCAATTCACGCGGGCGGAACCCGGCGAACATATCGTCGTCTCCGCCACCCCGCGCGGCCTCATTCCAGTTCGATCAGCAGATCCTTGGCGTCGATCTGGCTGCCCGCCTGGACGTGGATCGCCTTGACGGTGGCCTCGCGGTCGGCATGGAGGCCGGTTTCCATCTTCATCGCCTCGATGGTCAGCAGCAGATCGCCCGCGCGCACCTTCGCACCCACGCTTACCGCCAGCGAGGCGATGACGCCGGGCATCGGCGCGCCGATATGGGCGGGGTTGCCCTCCTGCGCCTTGGGCTTGGCGGCGGTCTTGGCCTTGATGGCACGGTTCGCGACCCGGATGACGCGGGGCTGGCCGTTCAGCTCGAAGAACACCTTCACCTCGCCGTCGTCGGTGGTTTCGCCTACCGCCTGCAGACGGATCTCCAGCGTCTTGCCGGGGTCGATCTCGATGGCGATCTCGTCGCCTGCTTCCATACCGTAGAAGAAGGCGCGGGTGGGCAGGGTGCGCACCGGGCCGTAAAGCCGGTGGCGGCCCATATAGTCGAGGAAGACCTTGGGATACATCAGATATCCGTTCAGGTCCTCGTCATCCACCTTGTAGCCGTTCAACTCGGCCGAGAGCCTTGTCCGCGTCGTCTCCAGGTCGACATCGGCCATGCCGAGGCCGGGGCGGGTGGTCAGCGGCTTCTCGCCCTTCAGCACCTTCGTCTGGATGCCCTTCGGCCAGCCGCCATGCGGCTGTCCGAGATTGCCCTTCATCATGTCGACGACCGAATCGGGGAAGGCCACATCCACCGACGGATCCTCGACCTGCGCCCGGCTCAGCCCCTGCGCCACCATCATCAGCGCCATGTCGCCCACCACCTTGGACGAGGGCGTGACCTTCACGATGTCGCCGAACATCCGGTTCGCATCGGCATAGGCCTGCGCCACCTCGGGCCAGCGCTCTTCCAGCCCCAAGCTGCGGGCTTGCGCCTTGAGATTGGTGAACTGGCCGCCGGGCATCTCGTGCAGATAGACCTCTGAAGCCGGCGCCGCGAGGCCCGATTCGAAAGCGGCATATTGCGCGCGGACATGCTCCCAGTAGTTTGAGATCTCGCGGACCCTGCCGATATCGAGGCCGGTATCGCGCTCGGTATGGCGCAGCGCCTCGACGATGGAGCCGAGGCAGGGCTGCGAGGTGCCGCCCGAAAAGGCGTCCATCGCCGCATCCACCGCATCCACCCCGGCATCGCAGGCGGCCAGAACCGTAGCCGACGCCGCGCCGGACGTGTCATGGGTATGGAAATGCACCGGCAGGCCGACCTCCTGCTTCAGTGCGCGGATCAACTGGCGCGCGGCGGCGGGTTTGAGCAGGCCCGCCATATCCTTGAGGCCAAGGACATGTGCCCCGGCGGCCCTCAGCTCCTGCGCCATGCCGATATAGTATTTCAGGCCGTATTTGGCACGGTTCGGGTCAAGGAGGTCGCCGGTATAGCAGATCGTGCCCTCACAGACCTTGCCCGCCTCGATCACCGCATCCATGGCGATACGCATGTTCTCGACCCAGTTCAGGCTGTCGAACACGCGGAACACGTCTACCCCGGTCTCCGCGGCCTGTGCGACAAAGGCGCGAACCACATTATCGGGGTAGTTGGTATAGCCCACGCCGTTCGAGGCGCGCAGCAGCATTTGGGTCATCAGGTTCGGCATGGCGGCGCGCAGGTCGCGCAGCCGCTGCCAGGGGCATTCCTGAAGAAAGCGGTAGGCCACGTCGAAGGTGGCGCCGCCCCAGCATTCGACTGAGAAAAGGCCGGGGAGGTTCGCGGCATAGGCCGGCGCCACCCGGATCATGTCGATGGAGCGCATCCGCGTGGCCAGCAGGCTCTGGTGGCCGTCGCGCATCGTGGTATCGGTGATCAGCACCTTGGTCTGTGCCTTCATCCAGTCCGCCACCGCCTGCGGGCCCTTCTGTTCCAGCAGGTTGCGGGTGCCATAGGCCGGATCGACCTGGGGGGCAGGGGCTTTCGGCGTCTTCGCCTCGGCCGGCGGGCGGGCGCGGCCGGCGGTCTCGGGGTGACCGTTCACCGTGATATCGGCGATATAGGTCAGGATCTTGGTCGCGCGGTCGCGCCGCTTGCGGAACTGGAACAGTTCCGGCGTGGTATCGATGAACTTCGTCGTATAGGTATTGTCGAGGAAGGTCGGGTGTTTCAGCAGGTTGATGGCGAATTCGATATTCGTGCTGACGCCCCGAATGCGGAACTCGCGCAGCGCGCGGTCCATCCGCGCGATGGCCTTTTCCGGTGTCTGGGCATGGGCGGTGACCTTCACCAAGAGCGAATCGTAGTAGCGCGTCACCACCGAGCCGGAATAGGCGGTGCCCCCATCCAGACGGATGCCGTTGCCGGTGGCCGAGCGGTAGGCGGTGATCCGGCCGTAATCGGGGATGAAGTTGTTGTTCGGATCCTCGGTCGTCACCCGGCATTGCAGGGCATGGCCGTTCAGCCGCACCTCATCCTGCCCGGCGACGCCGGTTGCCTCGGCCAGCGTCTTGCCCTCGGCGATCAGGATCTGGGCCTGCACGATGTCGATGCCGGTCACCTCTTCGGTGACGGTATGTTCCACCTGCACGCGGGGGTTCACCTCGATGAAGTAGAAGCGGCCCTCGTCCATATCCATCAGGAATTCGACGGTGCCGGCACATTCGTAGTCCACATGAGCACAGATCCGGCGGCCAAGCTCGCAGATCTCTGCGCGCTGCGCCTCGCTGAGATAGGGGGCAGGCGCGCGCTCGACGACCTTCTGGTTGCGGCGCTGCACCGTGCAGTCGCGCTCGTAGAGATGGTAGATATTGCCGTGCCGGTCGCCGAGGATCTGCACCTCGACATGGCGCGCGCGCTGGATCATCTTTTCCAGATAGCCTTCGCCGTTGCCGAAAGCGGCTTCGGCCTCGCGTCGGCCTTCCAGCACCTTGGTCTCGAGCTCTTCCGGCCCGAGGATCGGGCGCATCCCGCGCCCGCCGCCACCCCAGGAGGCCTTGAGCATCAGCGGATAGCCGATTTCCGCAGCTTCGGCCCGGATCGCGTCGAAATCGTTACCCAGAACCTCGGTTGCCGGGATGACCGGCACCCCGGCGGCAACCGCCACCCGACGGGCGCTGGCCTTGTCACCCAGCGCGCGCATGGTCTGCGCCTTCGGGCCGATGAAGGTGATCCCGGCCGCCTCGCAGGCTTCGACGAAATCGGGGTTCTCCGACAGCAGGCCATAACCGGGATGGATGGCATCCGCCCCGGAAAGCCGGGCGATGCGGATGATTTCGGGGATGCTCAGATAGGCGCCTACCGGGCTGAGCCCCTGACCGATCAGATAGGCCTCGTCCGCCTTGAAGCGGTGCAGGGAGAGCTTATCCTCTTCCGCATAGACGGCGACGGTCTTCTTGCCCATCTCGTTCGCTGCCCGCATCACACGGATGGCGATCTCGCCCCGATTGGCGACAAGGATCTTGCGGAATTCGGTCATGGCTCTCTCCTTGACGCTAGGTCTGGCGGCGTCACTTTAGGGGTGCTGCGATGCAGAGCAAGGCGAGTCCCGACCTGTTCGTGGAACTTTGCGAACTATTCGGCCGGGGCGGGACCTGCATACAGGCGTCCCGGCGGGGGCTATGAGCGCGGAATCTCGTGTATCGCTCCGCCCGCGCCATCTGTGTGACCCCATCCTGGTCTGGGACAGCTGTGCTGGCTGCCCGGGCAGCACAAGGCCCCTGTGAGCCCGCGCCTCGCCCGGAACAAGGCACGAAGTGCCGCCGGGCAGCGCCCGACCGCCCGCACAGGGGGGGTGCTTTGGGGGCGTAAGTGCGGGATAGGGGGCAGACGTGGTTGAACCATAAAACGCAGACCACAACCACTGAAGCGCCCACCTGCGATCGGGCGCTGCCCTCTGTGGTATTGCGGCGCGAGGATAACAGGAAATCGACTCCTGCGGGAGCCTGGACGAGGGCAGGTTCAGTCAGATCGTCACGGAACATTCGCGGAACGAAGGCTTTCCATCGCGGCAAGGCCGCATTATCCTGTCCCCATGAGCGGATTTGATGAGTCGGATGCCATGAACGGATTGGGCGACGCGGCGGTGCCGCTGAGCCAGCGCGCCATGGCGGTGCGGCCCGTACCCTATCTGGACGAGTTGAACCCGGCACAGCGCGCGGCGGTGTTGGCGCTGGACGGGCCGGTCCTGATGCTGGCCGGGGCCGGCACCGGCAAGACCAAGGCGCTGACCTCGCGCATCGTGCATCTGCTGGCCACCGGCAAGGCGCGGCCCAACGAGATCCTCGCGGTGACCTTCACCAACAAGGCCGCGCGCGAGATGAAAGAGCGGGTGGCGCGGCTTCTTGGCCATGTGGAGGGGCTGCCCTGGATGGGCACCTTCCATTCGATCAGCGTGAGGATCCTGCGCCGCCATGCCGAACTGGTCGGGCTGAAGTCGAGTTTCACCATTCTTGATACCGACGACCAGTTGCGCCTGATGAAGCAGTTGATCACCGCCGCCGGTATCGACGAAAAGCGCTGGCCGGCGCGGCAACTGGCGGGCCTTATCGACCATTGGAAGAACCGCGCCTGGATGCCGGACAAGGTGCCCTCGTCCGAGACCGCGGGTTTCAACAATCGCGGCACCGAACTTTACGAACAATATCAGGAGCGCCTGCGCAGCCTGAATGCCTGCGATTTCGGCGACCTGCTGCTGCATTGCGTGACGATCTTCCAGACCCATCCGGATGTTTTGGCGCAATATCAGCGCTGGCTGCGCTATATCATGGTGGACGAGTATCAGGATACCAACGTCGCGCAATATCTCTGGCTGCGGCTCCTGGCGCAGGCACATCGCAATATCTGCTGCGTCGGCGACGACGACCAGTCGATCTATGGCTGGCGCGGAGCCGAGGTCGGCAACATCCTGCGCTTCGAGAAGGATTTCCCGGGCGCGCAGGTGATCCGGCTGGAGCAGAACTACCGCTCCACCGAACATATCCTTGCCGCCGCCTCCGGCGTGATCGCCGCCAATGCCGACCGGCTGGGCAAGACGCTCTGGACCGAGGCGAAGGGTGGCGAGAAGCTGCGCCTGATCGGCCATTGGGACGGCGAGGAGGAGGCGCGCTGGATCGGTGACGAGATCGAGTCCTTGCAACGCGGCACCCGGGGTCTTGACCCGTTAGGCCTCGACGATCAGGCGATTCTGGTGCGCGCCAGCCACCAGATGCGCGCCTTCGAGGACCGTTTCCTGACCATCGGCCTGCCTTACCGTGTCATTGGCGGCCCGCGATTCTACGAGCGGTTGGAGATCCGCGACGCCATGGCCTATTTCCGGCTGGCGGTTTCGCCAGATGACGATCTGGCCTTCGAGCGGGTGGTGAATACCCCCAAACGCGGCCTTGGCGAAAAGGCGCGGCAGGATATCCAGCGCACCGCTCGCGCAGGCGGCGTCAGCCTGCTGGAAGGCGCGCGCGAGTTGCTGGCAGGGGGCGGGATCGGCGGCAAGGGCGCGGGGCAACTCCGGGCCTTCGTCGAGGGGGTGGATCGCTGGCACGCAGCCATCCTCGCGGCCCGCCCGCCGCTGGCCGAGACGGTGATCGAACCGCTCCTCCCCGCCGCGTCGCCGCGATTCGATCTGAGCCATGTCCGCCTCGCCGAGGTGATCCTGGAGGAATCGGGCTATGTCTCGATGTGGCAAAACGACAAGACGCCCGAGGCGCCGGGCCGGCTCGAAAACCTCAAGGAATTGGTGAAGGCGCTCGAGCAGTTCGACAGCCTGCAGGGCTTTCTCGAACATGTTGCGCTGATCATGGACAACGAGACCGAGGATGCGGCGGAGAAGGTCACCATCATGACGCTGCACGCGGCCAAGGGGCTGGAGTTTCCGGTAGTTTTCCTGCCGGGCTGGGAGGACGGGCTGTTTCCCAGCCAGCGCAGCATGGACGAAAGCGGTCTGAAGGGGCTGGAGGAAGAGCGGCGTCTGGCCTATGTCGGCATCACCCGCGCTGAACGGCTTTGCACCGTCAGTTTCGCCGCCAATCGCCGGGTCTACGGCCAGTGGCAGAGCCAGCTTCCCTCGCGCTTCATTGACGAACTGCCCCCGGCCCATGTCGAGGTGCTGACCCCGCCCGGGCTCCATGGTGGCGGTTATGGCGCGGCGGCTGGTTTTAGCGCCAGCCGGATCGAGGAGGGCGCGGCCAAAGCCGATGTCTACAATTCGCCGGGCTGGAAACGGATGCAGGACCGCGCCGCCAGCCGCCCGCTCAATCCGCCGCGCGAGGCGCGCGGCGTGACCATCGACATCACCGCCATCGCCCGCTTCACTGAGGGAGACCGCGTGTTCCATCAGAAATTCGGCTATGGTGCCGTGCTGGGGGTGGAGGGCGACAAGCTCGAGATCGCGTTCGACAAGGCCGGGGTGAAACGGGTCATCGCAAGTTTCATCACCGCCGCGCATGAGGCGGATGACCTGCCGTTCTAGGACAGACCTGCAGTCATTCGGGGTGCCCCTGCAGCCTCTTGGGGAGGCCCGTAGAGCTTCTATGCTCGTTACGGCGCGGGGGCGAGGGCAGCCCGATCATGAGCGAGTGCGTCACGGTCACAGCCGTTGCTTCACGCTGATGCACCGCCCGTCTCCACCCCGGCGTGGTTCTGGCCCCATCCGGGGAATTTGAGTATTTGGGCAAGAAGCAAAGGCAGGGTGCTTCAGGGGGGAAGGATAGGCGGCTCGTCTCCCGGGGGTGCTTTGGGGGGCCGCTCTCCGTCCCGCCTGACGGCTCTCCTGTCCTTGCTTCTTGCCCAAATACTCAAGCACCATATTCGGGTGGCGCGATTCGCGCGGGCGAGGAGGCGGGGCTGGCCGAGGCCGAAAGGGCAGCCGTTTCCTCCCCCTTCGGCCCTGTGCGCCTCAGCCGACGATTGTCGCCTCGGTCGCGGTGCGTAGTTCGGCCTCGGTGACGCCACCGGCCAGTTCGACGATCTTCAGCCCGCCCGGCACCACATCGAGCACGCCAAAGTTGGAGATGATGCGGTTCACCACAGCCTTGCCGGTAAGCGGCAGGGTGCAGGATTTCAGCACCTTCGATTCGCCGGCCTTATTGGTGTGGTCCATCACCACCACCACGCGGCCCACCCCGGCCACCAGATCCATCGCGCCGCCCATGCCTTTCACCAGCTTGCCGGGGATCATCCAGTTCGCCAGGTCGCCTGTTTCCGAGACCTCCATCGCGCCGAGGATCGCCATGGCGATCTTGCCGCCGCGGATCATCGCGAAGCTTTGCGCGCTGTCGAAATAGGCGGTCTGCGGCAGTTCGGTGATGGTCTGCTTGCCGGCATTGATGAGATCGGCATCCTCCTCGCCCTCATAGGGGAAGGGGCCCATGCCGAGCATTCCGTTCTCCGACTGCAAGGTTACGTTAACCCCTTTGGGGATATAGTTCACCACCAGCGTCGGAATGCCGATGCCGAGGTTGACATACCAGCCGTCCTGAAGCTCCTGCGCCGCACGGGCGGCCATCTGATTGCGGTCCCACATGGTCTTTCTCCTGTTCCTGCTTGCGATACCCGGCCCGGCCTTCAGGCGGTTTCGCGCTTGCGGGTGGTCCGCTGTTCGATGCGCTTTTCATGTGCGCCCTGCACGATGCGGTGGACATAGATGCCCGGCAGGTGGATGGTGTCGGGATCGAGCGATCCGAGGGGCACGATCTCCTCCACCTCCGCCACGCAGACCCGGCCGCAGGTGGCTGCCGGCGCATTGAAATTGCGCGCGGTCTTGCGGAAGACGAGGTTGCCCGAGGGATCGGCCTTCCAGGCCTTGACGATCGCCAGATCGGCGATGATGCCGCGCTCCAGGATATAGGTGCGGCCGTCGAACTCCTTGTGCTCCTTGCCATCGGCGATCACCGTGCCGACGCCGGTCGCGGTGTAGAAGCCGGGGATGCCGGCGCCACCGGCGCGCATCCGCTCGGCCAGCGTGCCCTGCGGGTTGAACTCCAGTTCCAGCTCGCCCGACAGGTATTGCCGCATGAACTCGGCATTCTCGCCGACATAGGAGGAGATCATCTTCCGGATCTGCCGGGTCTTGAGCAGGATTCCGAGGCCGAAATCATCGACGCCCGCATTGTTCGAGGCGATGGTCAGGTCCCTCACCCCGCTGTCGCGCAGGGCGTCGATCAGCAGTTCCGGTATGCCGCAGAGGCCGAACCCCCCGGCAGCGATGAACATCCCGTCATGCAGAAGTCCCTCGAGCGCCGCTCCGGCGCCGGGATAGATCTTGTTCATGGGCCACTCCCCGCTAATTCTCCGGCAAGAGTAGTGGCGAAGCCGCCGACGCGAGTCAATCGCCACGCTGCGGCGCGGCGGGGCTTTACCTTTCCGGGCTGGCGGCTATGGTGCCGAGGGTAGCCCGCGTGGTGGAATGGTAGACGCCGGGGACTTAAAATCCCCTGCCTTCGGGCGTGCGGGTTCAAGTCCCGCCGCGGGCACCACTTTGTTTTCATTGGAATATTTTTCTCCTGCAGGCTGTTCGCCCATCGTGGCGGAGTGGCAATTCCTGCGGCAGGTTGCCGCGGTCATGTTTCGATCTTGTCCTGTTTCAGAAGCCTGGTCGCGTGCTGAGGCAGGGCTTTTCGGCTTGTCTTCAAACGGTGTTATATCACCATCACCGTGATTGGCCGGTCGCCCCTTGCCTTACCACGCGCGTTCCGATGGTGTTCGGTATGGCTTGTGCGACCCGTGCGGAATGTGGGGCTTGCGGCATCGTTCCGACTGGCATGCCGCTTGCGGAGAGGCTTCTCCATCGAATCGGTGCCTTGATTTTTTCCATGGGGAGGGCGCGCGGTCCGGTCTCCGGGCCGGGCGCGGTGCTCGGTGAAACCGACGGGCGCTTTGGGGGCGCCTGTCGGGGGCTTGC
>JAIRJX010000184.1 GCA_031260425.1 Gemmobacter sp. | reverse complement strand
CGGTTCATCCCCGCGCGTGCGGGGAACAGATGGTGGCCGAGGAGCTTGCCTTCCCGCCCGGCGGTTCATCCCCGCGCGTGCGGGGAACAGACAGTGGTTCGCCAGATTGGAGAGGAGGTCACCGGTTCATCCCCGCGCGTGCGGGGAACAGCACCGTGTTTCGGGACATCCGCTCAAGCGAGGCGGTTCATCCCCGCGCGTGCGGGGAACAGACTTCCTAGAAGCCTTTGTATTGCAATGATATTCACGATGTCAATCGAGGCACCGATTGTTGCCGCCCTCTTGCGCGGCCACAGGTTATTCGCGTGGATAGAACGAAACCAGCTTCAATCCGTCGAAATCGACCGGCATCCGGCGGTTGCGGCCGACGGTCAGAAACTCGAATCCCTGATCCGTGGGCGCCTTCCAGATCATCACCGCATCACCACCCTCGATATAGGCTTCTACCTGCTCCCAGATCCGGGTCCGGGTCTTGGCGGAATAGTCACCGACATACACTCCCGCCCTCACCTCCAGCAGCCAGGCGGCAAGGCGGCCGCGCAGGCGGGGTGGCGCATTGTTCAGGACGACGACCATCATCCACGATGCCCCTCGTCCCCCGAACCGGCTCCGTCGTCAAAAGCCGGGCCGATCGCATCCGGCGGCGGCTCGGGCCGCGGCAGCTCACCCGCCGCCAGCACCTCCTCAATCCCGGGGATGATCTTCGCCAGCAGGCCAGTGCGGCGAAAGGCATCGCGGCAGGCAAGCCGCACAGCCCGGTCCGGCGGCATGTCCAGCTTGCCGCGCGCATGCTGGCCAGCGATGCGGAAAGCTTCGGGGACAACTGTCTCAAGCTTCCAGAGATCGGCGATGTCATAGACAAAGGACAGCGGCTTGCCGGTATGCAGGAAACCGATAGCAGGGGCATAGCCTGCGGCCAGGACCGCCGCCTCGGTCAGGCCGTGCAAACAGGCGGTCGCTGCGGAAAGACAGCGGTTCGGCACATCGCCCGCCTCCCAATCCGCGACATCATATTGCCGCCGCTTCCAATTGACGCCGTGGGATTGCGCCAGAAGCTCATAGGCCTTACGGACCCGCACCCCTTCGATCCCGCGAAGCTGATCGATCGAGCGACGCTCGGGCGCAGGCTCGTGAAAACGCATCTGATACATCTTGCGCACCACACGCAGCCTGGCCGCAGGATCAAGCGCAATGGAGGCCTGCCAGAGCAGCCGGTCGGATCGGGCGCCGCCGGGCTGACCGGCGGAATAAAGCCGCACCCCGGCCTCTCCCACCCAGGTGATCAGCGTTCCCACACGGGCAGCAAGCGCTACCGCAGCATGACTGATGCGAGCACCGGGTTCCAGCATGATCCCAGCCAAGCCACCCACCGGGATATGTGTGCGCGTTCCGTCGGCATTGATCGCGACGAAGGCGCCATCCTGGACGTCCAGTTGCGCACGTTCGACGAAAACCAGCGATGCACGATCCTTGAGCGGGATCGGCTTTGGCGGCGGCAGGCCCGGGATAGTCACCTCAGCGCCCCATCTCAGACCCGGCGGATCAGCATCAGCCCGCAGCCAAAGGCCTTGGCGCGGCCAAAGCCACGGACAAGACGGCTGAGGAGGGCGCCGGGGTCGGTAATGATCAGGCACCCGGTCATCTCGATGACACCGAATTGCGGCTGGCCTTTGCGAGCGCCCATATGGATCGGCAGCGGCACAACCGAATAATCGGCCACCGCGAAATCCGCGAGTTGAAACCCCGCACTTTCGCCCTGTCGCGCCAGCCATTCACCACCGGCCGTTTCGGCAGCCGCCATGCGCGCATCGCGCCGCGCATCGCTTTCCCGTCCCGAAGGCAGCGCATGCAAGGCATCCATCACCACATCAACCCGCCTGGCCCGGGCGTCGGGCACGGTCTTACGCGTACGTGTGGCGTTCGCCCGCAGAACGAAATCAAGCCGGTCTCCCGCACGCAACGCCGGCGTGAAGGGCTTGATCTCTGGCGGTGCGAACAATCCTGCGCCATCGCTTGCCGGTGGGCGCGACGAAAGGATCAGAAAGCGCCCGTTCCCCTCGGCCCGCCACAGGAAGTCGCGGCGCCGGTCGGGATCGTCGGCGAACAGCGCCCAGATCAGCCGGTGATGCGCATCCATGGTCCGGCCGCGCGCCGGATCGTGCAGCCTGCCATCGGCGGCCCCCTCGATCGGGTCAATCAGCGCCTTCAGCGCCGTGGCCGCCGGATTGCGGGCCAATGTCACGCGCGAAAGGTAAAGGCTCATACCGCCCCCCCGACCGCAGGTCGATGGAGGAACACAGCGCGCTGCGCAAAGTGCCATTTCGCACGCTCGACCGGCAGATCATTGCGGCTGTCCTGCACATCGGCAGCGCTCAGGCGCTCGTCCGAGGCGACCAGCCGAAGTGCGCCCTGGTGGCCAAAGGGTGGGCGGGCAGCCAACGCCAGCGCCTGCAACGGCCCCTTCACCGCAACGACCTTCGGGGCGGGGGGTGCAGCCAGAGGGCAGGACTTGCGGCCGAGATAGAGCGTGAAGACCGGCTGGCGCAGGGCCCGGGCCAGATCCTCCAGCGCGCCCGTCCAGCCCGGTCCGGGCCAGAGCGCCACGGCATAGGCGGTGCCGACCCGGTAATCGCGGAGCGTGATGGTCGTGTTGGTATTGCGTCCGGCGCGCGCCAGCGCGGCGGGACGACTGTCGGGGTTGCGAGCTGCGGCGGTCGGGATGGTCTCGACCGTATGGTAATCGCGCAGCGGCACCCCGTCGTCGATCACCCCCACCGCCATGCGCAGCGCATCGAGCCGGGCAAAGCCCGCATCATTGTCGCGCCGGATACCCATGGCCGCCGCGACCAGTCCGATCACCGCCGAACGGCCGGGCCATGTCAGCGAACCGCGCCGTTCATGCCCGGCGAGTTCCCCCATGGCGCCCAGGGCCGCGCACAGGGTAAAGACCAGATGCTCAGCCATCCGCCGCCACCGCCGAGGCCGCAAAGGTGGCAATGTCGGACAGTTTGCCCTGCCCGCCGGCGACATTCATCATCGCCTCGCGCGCAGGTGCGCTGTCATAGGCGTCGTCGATCCGGCGGCGCATGGCCTCCAGCGCCGCGATCGAAACAGCCAGCAGATCCTCGCCCTGCACCGGCTTCAGGAAGGCGCCGGTCAGATCGCGGGGAGCGTGATTGCCGATCTCGGCCAGGACGTAGCCCGCGAAGGGATGATGCGCATGGCTGTTCTGCTTGCCCTTGGGCGTGGCAGTCGCCAGCGCACGGGCCAGCGCCTCCAGCCCCTTCGCCGCCAGTTCACGGTCGCCGCCCAGATTTTCAACCAGCAGGTCGGTGTTCACGCAGGCATAGAGGTAATAGACGCCCGAGCCGAAGCCATGTTCGCCCAGATGCGCCCCGCCGGCATCCTCGTCGCGGGTCTTGAGATCGTCGACGGCGGTGAAGAAATCGTCCTCGGATTGTGCACGATGGGTGGTGATAGCATGGCCGACCTGAACGGCGGCTTCGCGGTTGAAATCCGGGTTATCGGCCAGCATTCGACCGAACATGGCGATGTCCACGGCGCCCCCGGCGCTGCGCAGCACGGTTTTCGCCAGATCCTTGTCCGATGGCAGCCCCTCTCCTGCAGCGGCGCGGCGCGCGAGATCCAGCGCATGGTTCTTTTCCTCGGGCGAAATGAAGGCCAGGGTCGTGCCCTGAACCAGATCCGGGTTCTTCTTGTCCACCGGCTCGATCTTGCCAAAGACCCTGGCCACCGCCTCCGCAATCTCGCGCGCCTTGACGGCATCGACGCCATCATCGGACAGCGCCTCGCGGATCACCCCGCCCAGCCGCTTGGTCCTCTCTCCCATATTCCCCGCCAGCCCCTGCCGGAAGCTGTCGGACACACGCACCGCCCGCTTGATCGACTGGCTGGACAGCCGCAAACGAGGCGCACCGCCATAATGCGCCTCTTTCGGGCGGCCCTGATCGTCGCGGTTCGGGTTCGACGGCGGATAGGCTGTCAGCAGGTGAAATTGCAGAAAGGTGGTCATTCGGTCTCCTCCTCGGAGGCGTCCGGGCGCGGAGGCGCGGCGCCGTAATAATCGAAACACCAACGGATACGGGGCTTTTCGCCCCAGAACAGGATGTCCTCGGCCAGCGCCGCGACATTGCAGGCCCGACCGACCAGCGGCAGCGCGCGGCGCAGGCCCGTTGCCAGTTCCTGCCGGCCTTTCGAGCGGATCAGCCGCTGGAAGCGAGGAGGCGAAAGCGCCTTGGTCTCGCTCTCCCCGCCAAAGGCCTCTGCGATGCGCCGCCCTTCGTGCCGCTCGACATGGGCCAGCACCTGTGCCAGCGCGGCCAAAGTCTGCGGATCGGTGCGGCGATCCAGCAAATCATGCAGCGCGATCACCCGAGCCTCGGCCAGAATGTCGGTGACGTGATCCGCCCGCCGCAGCCTTGCCCGCAGGGCCCGCGCCGGGCCGGTGTCGTCGTCAGGGCGGAGGTTCTTTTTCCACCAGCCAAAGGTGATCTGGCCAAGGGTCTTCGTCGCATCGCTCATGCGGCCTCCTTTCTACGGGGGCGGGGTTCGAGGCCCAGCTTCAGATAGACGTCCTTGCCTGGCTTCCACCAGCCGGCGAAGACGGCGCGCAATCCCTCGCGCGCGTCGATCACCCGCTTCATCGCCTCGGCCCGCAACTGGTCCAGCCCCGGCAGTGCCTGCCGGTCGAAAATCGCCAGTGCCACCCGTTCCATGGCGCGGACCCAGCGCAAGGCGACCTCCACGGTCGGGGTGCCAGCCAGCAATTCGCCAAGCCCGGTCTCGAAATCCGCTTGCGTTGCTGTAAAGAATTCCTCGCGCAGCACCTCAAGCGCGCTGCCCTCGCCGGCGACAACCTTCAGCGCACTCCTCAGGGCGAGGCTGAAAGCTTCCGCCGACTGGATCATGGCGATCAGCGTCAGCCCCGCCTCGCCTTCAAGGGACAAAAGCGGCTGGCGCGACCAGGTGAAGTCCCTGGGCTTCATGTTGTCCATCGCCCAACCGGCCACGATGACGCTGGCTTCCGCCCTGTCTTGCGGCAGCACCCGTCGCTCATAGCTGTCCAGGCATTGTGCACGGCGGCGCAGGTCTCCCTCATCCCCTGGCATGTCCATCACCACACCCAGCCAGTTGCGATAGCCGAAGGCGCCGGCGCGGGGATGCAGGGGCAGAAGCTCGGTGCCTGCCTTCTACCGGTAATAAGGGGTCAAGGGATGCTGCCACCCGGCATAATTGGCGCCGTAGGGCTTCTGGATCACACCGCAGATCGCATCATCCCCGACCAGCCGCAAGCGGCGCGGCATTCCGAAGAACGCCTCGGCCGGATGGGCGGTGTCGGGATAGACCTCGGACCCTTTCGCCTCGGAGGTGCGGGTCGGGCGCATCCAGGGCAGCACCTCAGGCCCGGCGGGCGCACCATCCGGCACATTGACCCAGATCAGATCCCAAAGGCTTCCCTTGCCCGGATCAACCAGCGTCACCATCGGTCCACCGCCGCGCATCGAGGTCCGGTTGCCTGCCCCACCCGAAGGCGCATGGGCCTGAAGCGTATAAAGCGTCATCGCTGCCAGAGCCGGGTCCAGCACGGGATAGCGGTTCCGCCGCACCATCAGATCGGCATTGTTGCGCGCGGTATTGCCGCTGGCGGAGTCGATGAACAGCATGTCGGGCGGGGTGGGCTCACCTTCCAGAGGATCGAAGTCCTGAAGGAAGCGCGGGCCGTCACCCGTCAGGTTGAAGGCCGGGGCAAGCGGGGCGAGACGTTCCCGCAAGCGCCGCGCATCCGGCTTGCGGAGCCGCCAGTCCTGTGCATTGGCGGGCGGATCGGCGAGGAAGACAAGGCCGATCAGCAGTTCCAGACAGGCGATGTTCAGATCGGCGCGCGGCCAGTCGGGAAAGATGACGCCCGGCTCGGTGATCTGGTCGGGGCGAATGATGCGGGGACCGCCATCGGAGCGGCGAACCGGGATCCAAGGATCAGTGATGAGATTGAGCAACATGACATACCCCGGCAACCTTCACAGCATCACCATAGTGACAGTATGGATGTGCTGTGAAGAGTATAATTCCCTTCTCTTGCTCAACCTAGTCTCAGGTCGAGCCGATAATGCTGAGAGACGTTGCGCGGACCATTCCGGCGGGCAGAAAACAGCGCGACCGGCTGTTGGATGCCGTCGCTATTCATCCTGCGAACGCGGGAAGCCGTCGACATGGGCCGCAGCTTCCCAAGCACGGCTCGGTTCATCCACGAGCATGCAGGGAATGCGCGGGCTCGACCCGATCTCGCGGATCATCCCTGCCTGGGCAGGGTATTCCAGATCAGGCCCTTCTCTTGCGAATAACGCAACCCCTCGCAAATCGCCCCATCTTCGCCCACCGGGCAAACCGTCACCGTCGCACGCCGCCAGTCCGGCCAGTCGCGCGTGGCTGCCGCGATCTCGGCCACAGATTGGTCCGGCAAGGACAGACGATCCAGCCGCGCCTTGTCCGCCGATAGTTCGGAGAGTTGCCACAACTCCGTCGGCGCGCCCTCCTCCTGCGCCCAGGCCCGAAGCACGCCATCCACCCGGCGCGCCAGCGCCAGTGTGCGGGTCTCGCGGCCCAACCGGGTCGGATAACGGGTATCGTCCGCGCCCGCTGCGCCCAGCCGATAGCCTGCGGCAAGGTCCACGACATTCTGATCGCCCAGAGAGCGGCGGGCATAGCCCTCACCGATCCGCTCCTGCTCGGCAGCATTCAGGGCTGACGGCATCGGAACCGCCCCGTCGCCATGCACGGCCTCGATCAGATCTCGTAGTTCGGCGGGCGCGTTGATCTCGCCTCGCCGGAACAGCAGATCGGCGGTGCGCCATTGCAGGTCCACCGGATAGACCCAGGCGCCGCCCTCCAGCGCCTGATGCAGCCATCGTGCATCAGACACCTGGGCCGGATCGGGCGAGAGGACATGCAGCACGGGCCGGGGAACGGGCCGCCGGTCCTGCGGACGCTCGCCCATATGGCGCCACAAGCGCCCGGCGCGTTGGATCAGCGCGGCCATGGGCGCAAGGTCGGACACCATCACGTCGAAGTCGAGATCGAGGCTGGATTCCACCACCTGAGTAGCCACAAGCACCTTGCCCACCCGCCCCTTGCCCCCGCGTCCGAAACGCGCCAGTTCCGCAGCCTCGATCCGCTTGCGGTCGCATAGCGCGAAACGGGCATGCAGCAGCGAGGCATCGACCCCGCGCGCGCGCAACAGATCGACGGCGGCGATCGCATCATCGACGGCATTGCGCACCCAGACGCAGGCCGCTCCGGCCAGAGCTGAGCGCGCCAGCAGATCGGCAGCCGCCTCGGCGTCGGGCAACCTCTCGACCTTCACCACTCCCTTCGGGCTGGGCGCCGCGGCAACCGATTGCGTCTTCTCCGTTCCCGGGATCGTCAGTGCGGGATAGGCCGGATCGCGATCCGGGACCCAATCCCTGCCCGCCCCTTCGGCAAAGGCCCGCATCAGCCGCGCCCGCGCGTCCAGCGGCAAGGTCGCCGTCAGCAGGATCGCCGATCCGCCCTGCGCGGCATGGGCCTGCAACAGCCGCTCCAGCAAGATCGCCATATAGCCGTCGCCCGAGATTTCATGCGCCTCGTCCACGATCAGGATCTTGGAGGACAGCCCCCACAGCCGCAACGCCGAAAACCGCGCCCGCATTACCGCCAGCAGCGCCTGGTCCACCGTCCCGATCCCCACATCGGCCAGAAGCGCCCGCCGCCGGTCATCCGCCAGCCATTCGGTGCAGGTCACGTCATCGCTGCCGCCGCCCCCATATTGCAGATCGCGAAACGGCACCGAAAGTCCAGCGCGACCATGCGCCAGGGTCAGCGTCGGTCGGTCCAGCATGCGACCGACCACCGTGGAGGCACGGATGAACATCGCATCGGCCGTCGCCATGGTGGGAAGCGCAAAAAACAGACCCCTGCCCTTCCCGGCCAGCAACATGCGCTGCGCAAGGATCAGCGCCGCCTCGGTCTTGCCGGCACCGGTCTCATCCTCGATGAAGGCCAGCATCTGCCCCTCGGGCAATGGCGCGGATACTGCCGCCTGCTGCATGGGGCGCAAGACGAAATCGAACAGATCCCCAGCTCCGGCAACCGCTCCCGCAACACCGGCCTCGGGCACATGGCGCAGGGCGGCGTCGCGCTTCAGCGCGAGATATTCAGCCAAAGACAGGTCAGGCGATCTGGCCGGAAACCAGTCGGCATTCGAGCCGATCCAGTCCGCCGCCGTGGTCAGCCCGGCCAGCCACCAGGACAGCCGTGTCGCTTCGACCTCATCCAGCCCTGCCAGCGATGCCTCCGGCCAAAGGCCAGCCAAAGCTGTGATGATCGCCGGAATATCCGCCGCTGCTTCTGCACCCGCACTGCTGCGCAATCGGGGAAAGGAGCGTTCAGCCTCTTTCGAAGGTCGTCCGTGGTGGCCCGCGATGGCCGGGATCAAGGCGCGCATCACCCAAGGGTCGGCCTGCAAGCGATCCTGCAACCACCGATCGTCCAGCAGCCAGGCCTCGGTCAACTCCCAGAGGCGAGCGGCCTGCGGGGTGCCCTTACGGATCATGGCACGGAAGCCCGCCCCGATCTTGCCCAGATCATGCAGAGCGATGAGCAGCGCGAAAGCGGCCCTCCATCGGTCGGGAAGGAGAGCGCCATGCAACAGCCGTTCGGCAACCGCAGCCACGTCGAGCATGTGATAGATGGCGGGATGCTCGGGCCCGCCATCCCGGCCGCTTTTCCCGGGCCAATCCAACAGATGAGCAGCCATGAAAGCCCGTTTCCGAAGAAGAAGATGCTCTCATGATGCCGTCTTTTCTTGGGAAGGGAAGAGGGCATCCTGATGAAGTTTTCCGATACGGGCAGTACCGTGAGGCACAAGCTGATCGCAACTTCGGCCCGAGCGGAAAACCTTCACCAAAGCCCGCGGCGACATTCCTT
>JAIRJX010000017.1 GCA_031260425.1 Gemmobacter sp. | reverse complement strand
AGGCCGGGGGGCTGTCTGCCCCCGTCGCCGATTGGGTTTGAGCCACTGGCGCACGATCGGCGACCCCCGGGATATTCTCGGACAGAGAAGATAAGGTGCGGTGAGGCGCGGGATCGGGGCGGGTGCCTCTTCAGGGATTCTTGAGGACAGAATATGGTGGATGCGGTGATGGCGGATGTAGGGGCGCTGATGCGCGGGATCGGCGCACGGGCGCGGGCGGCGGCGGCGGAACTGGCCGAGGCTTCGGGCGAGCGCAAGCACGCGGCACTGATCGGGGCGGCGGAGGCGGTCTGGCGGCGGCGGCAGGAGATCCTCGACGCCAATGTGCTTGATCTCGACCATGGGGTGCAGAAGGGGCTCACGCCCGCGATGCTGGACCGGCTGCGGCTGGACGAGGGGCGGCTGCGCGGCATTATCGACGGGCTGCGCGCGATTGCGGAGCAGCCCGACCCGGTGGGGCGGGTGCTGGCGGAATGGGACCGGCCCTTGGGGCTCAATATCCGGCGGGTGGCGACGCCGCTTGGTGTGGTCGGCGTGATCTATGAAAGCCGGCCGAATGTGACGGCGGATGCAGGGGCGCTTTGCCTCAAGGCCGGCAATGCGGTGATCCTGCGCGGCGGGTCCGAGAGTTTCCATTCCTCTGAGGCGATCCATGCCTGCATGGTGGCGGGGATACGGGCGGCCAATCTGCCCGAGGCCGCGATCCAGTTGGTGCCGACGCGCGACCGGGCGGCGGTTTCGGCCATGCTGACGGCGGTGGAGTATATCGACGTGATCGTGCCGCGCGGCGGCAAGGGGCTGGTCGGGCTGGTGCGAGAGGAGGCGCGGGTGCCGGTCTTCGCCCACCTCGAAGGCATTTGCCACATCTATGCCGACCGTGACGCCGATCTGGAAAAGGCCCGTCGGGTGGTGCTGAACGCCAAGACCCGGCGGACCGGCATCTGCGGCGCCGTCGAGTGCCTTTTGATCGACCGCGAGTTTCTGGCCCGCCATGGCGACGTGTTGATCACCGACCTGCTCGCCGCCGGGGTGGAGGTGCGGGCGGAGGGCGTGCTGTCGGAAATTCCGGGCACGGTGCCAGCTGAGCCAGGGGATTTCGGGCGCGAGTTCCTTGACAGCATCATCGCGGTGAAGCTGGTGGACGGGGTGGAGGGTGCGATTGCGCATATCCGCCGCCATGGCAGCCAGCATACCGAAGCCATTCTGACCGAGAATGACGCCACCGCCGCGATATTCTTCCGGCGGCTCGACAGTGCGATCCTGATGCGCAATGCCTCGACCCAGTTTGCCGACGGCGGCGAATTCGGCATGGGGGCGGAGATCGGTATCGCCACCGGCAAGATACACGCGCGTGGCCCGGTGGGGGCGGAGCAATTGACCTCGTTCAAGTATCTGGTGATCGGCGACGGCGCCTGCCGGGAGTGACGGCAGGGGAGCCGGGTGGTCTCCATCTCCCCGGGGCAGGGTGGGGCGCCGGCCTGATCGAGAGGCTCGAAAAGCGCCGCCGGCTTTGGCATTTGGCGGCGGGCCGAATGGCGGTGTTCTTCGCGGCCCGTGGCCGATGCGCTGCCGCTGTTCAGGGGGTGGCAGGTATTCCCGGTCCTATTTGCGCCCTGACCACAACGGGCCGAGGTGGCCGGAGTGCCGGCGCTGCCCGTGGGGCAACTTCAGAACTCCAGCCGGATCTCGCTCTCGCGGATGTCGATCAGCAGGCTGCGGCCGTGCCGGGTCAGCGCTTCGTGGACCAGCGCGAAATGCACCTGGGCGGCGGTGAGATCGTATGGTGCTGCGGGGTTCGACAGCAACTCCCACAGATCGGGGTCGATCCTCAGGCGCGGCGCGCGGCCGAGGATCTGCCAGCCCGTCTCGCCCCGTTCCACCGTGATGGCGCCGCCATAGGACATCGCGGTCTCAAGGCACATGATGAGCAGGAAGGCGAGCCTCGCCTCGCGGCGGGGCAGATCGGCTGGGGAGGTCCAGCCGATCCCGATCCGGCCGCCGCGCGTCAGATCCGCCAGCAGGCCGAGGATCTCGGCCCGGCCCAACCGTTGCTCGGCTCCCGAGGCGCCAAAGCCGATGCGGAAGAAGCGCAGCCGAGCATTGGCGCTGGCCGCGCTATCGGCAATCAACGAGATTTCCGGGCCGGGTTGCTGCCCTTCCAGCATCAGAAGTTCCACGCCATTGCCGATGGCACCGATCGGACTGATGAGGTCGTGGCAGATTCGCGAGCCCAGCAGGGCGACGAGATCCGGGCGGTCGGTCATATGGGCTCCTGACAGGCGGAAGGAGGAAAACGATGCAACTCGCACTCGACCAGCGCATTGCCAGAGCCGGACATGTCCGCCCGGTGCCGGTGCGCTGTCCGGTCGGGGGCGGGTCCGTGGCAACCATATCACCGTGAACTTCGAACATCGAGGCCAAGCCGGGACAGGCAGCGTTGCCGCGCGTCTTTCGATATTCGAGTTTCAAGGTAACCGGTGGTCCGGGAATGATCAACCCTTGATTGCAATTTGTCGGCCTTGCCTTGCATTGGCCAGAGGCTGCCCCTAAACCCGAAGGGAACGGGCGGTCCAGCAAGAGGATGCGACGGGGCATGACGGCGGAAGCAACCGGATTCGAGCTGCGGCTGGCCGCCGATGCGCGCGACCTGCGGGCAGCCCAGCGGTTGCGCTATGAGGTGTTCGTTGGCGAGATGGGCAGCGATGGCCCGCTCGTTGACCATGGCGAACGGCTCGAATGCGATGCGTTCGATGCGATCTGCGACCATCTGCTGCTGATCGACCGGCGCCGCGATCCCGGCCTGCTGGAGGATGTGGTGGGGGTCTATCGCCTGTTGCCCGGCAACCGGCTGCCTGCGGGCCAACCGTTCTATTCCGAGCATGAATTCGACCTGAGTGCGCTGCATCGCAGCGGGCGGCCGCTTCTGGAACTGGGCCGCTCCTGCGTTCATCGCGACTACCGGGGCGGGCCGTCGATGATGTTGCTATGGAACGGGCTGGCCAATTACGTGCTGGCGCGCGGGATCGAGTTGATGTTCGGAACGGCAAGCTTTCCCGGCACCGATCCGGCGCAGATCGCCGTGCCACTGGCCTATCTTCACCGCAACCATCTTGCACCGCCGGAGCTGCGCGCGATTGCCCGCCCGCCGGAGCGGGTGGAGATGGACGGTGATCCGGCCCGCACCGCCGATCGCCGCGCGGCAATGCCGATGACGCCGGCGCTGATCAAGGCCTATCTGCGGCTCGGCGGCTTTGTCGGCGACGGGGCCTGGATCGACATGGCCTTCAACACCATAGATGTGTTGCTGGTGATGGATACCGCCAACATGTCGGTCCGCCACCGCGATTTCTACACAAGACGCCAGGGTGAGGCGGAATGAGCGACTGGCAGCCGTCCGCGATGCGGCCGCCGCGCATCGGCCCGCTGGGCTGGGCGCTCGCCATCCTGCGTGGCCTCGCCCTCGCGATGGTGACCTATGGCGGCCTGCTGGTCCTGCTGCTGCTGCGGCTGGTGGAGCGACCGCTTTGCGGGTTGAGCCGTCCGTTCACCCCGTGGGTCACCCAGTTCGTCTGCCGGTCCGGCCTTTTCATCATGGGGTTTTCCTATCGCCGCCGCGGCGTGCCGATGCGTGAGCAGGGCGCAATCGTCGCTAATCATGCCGGCTGGCTCGACATCTTCTCGTTGAATGCGGCGGACCGGGTGTATTTCGTCTCGAAAGACGAGGTGGCACGCTGGCCGGGCATCGGCATTCTCGCCCGGGCGACCGGCACGTTGTTCATCGCCCGCCGGAGCACCGAGGCCAGGCGCCAGCAGGAAATGATGGAGATGCGGCTGCGCGCCGGCCATCGCCTGCTGTTTTTCCCCGAGGGCACCTCGACCGACACGATCCGGGTGCTGCCGTTCAAGACCTCGTTGTTCCAGGCATTCTATAGCCATGGGCTCGACCGGGTGATGTTCATCCAGCCGGTGACCGTGGTCTATCACGCGCCGCCGGGCCGCGATCCGCGCTGTTACGGCTGGTGGGGCGAAATGAGTTTCGCTAGCCATCTGCTTGCCGTCCTCGCTACCGTGCGGCAGGGCGGTGTGGAGGTGATCTTTCACCCGCCGGTGCCGGTCGACGGCTTCGCCGACCGCAAGCAGCTTGCCCTGTATTGTGAACGGGTGATCCGCACGGCGCATCCGCTGGTGGATGCCCTGCCGGGGTGAGCCTGAGTCGAGTGCCTCCGCTCAAACGCGGTGTGAGCTCTGTCCCCCGCCCGGAACAAGGCACGAAGTGCCGCCGGGCGGGCGCTTTGGTGATGCTGGCGCGGGGATAGGGGTCAGGCGGGTTTTGCGCCAGAAAGTGCAGACCACAATCGATGGAGCGCCCACCCACGATCAGGCGCTGCCCTCTGTTGCGTGGGGTCACAGTTTCTCCGTGATGTCACCTGCGCCCGGAGGCCGCAAATCGCGCCTGCCCCCGCAAGGCGATGGTGCCGCGCGCGCCGATCAGACCTTTTCGATCTCACCGCCGCCGGCCTGCCATTGGCCGAGGCCGCCGAGGTTGTAGACCTGGGTGAAGCCCAGGCGCAGCAGGGTTGCGGCGGCCGAGGCGGAGCGGCCGCCGGCGGCGCAGTAAAGACAAAGCGGCGTGTCACGCGTGATACCCTCGGGCAGCCCGGCCTGCGGATTCAGCCGGGCTTCTATCGTGCCAAGCGGAATGTGCAGCGCGCCTTTCGCCTTGCCCGAGGATTTCAGTTCGCCGATCTCCCGCACGTCTATCAGGCGCAGTGTGCCGGCACCAGCCCGGGCGACGGCCTCGGTCGGGGTGATGGGTTCCGGGCGCGGGCCCGAACGGCGGAGGAAACTGAACATGGAACACCTCTGATGTTTTCATATTCTTATAATTGAATTTAATGACATCGCAATGCGAAAAGACGCGGCCGGTCGGCAATCTCTGTGGAGAAACATGCTTTTGTTCACTAGGTGTTCATGTTTTCCGGTTGGAGATTCGGCAAGGATCGCCTAAGTCTGGGCCAGCAACCAGCCGGGTATGATCATGGCGGAACAGAAGTTCATCGAGGTGCGCGGCGCGCGCGAGCATAACCTGAAGGGCGTCGATCTGGATATCCCGCGCGACCGGCTGGTGGTCATCACCGGGCTTTCGGGCTCGGGCAAGTCGAGCCTCGCCTTCGACACGATCTATGCCGAGGGGCAGCGGCGCTATGTCGAGAGCCTGTCGGCCTATGCGCGGCAGTTTCTCGACATGGCGGGCAAGCCCGATGTGGACCATATCTCGGGGCTTTCTCCGGCAATCTCCATCGAGCAGAAGACCACCTCGAAGAACCCGCGCTCCACCGTCGGCACGGTGACGGAGATCTACGATTACCTGCGGCTTCTGTTCGCGCGGGTCGGCACACCGTTCAGCCCGGCGACCGGCCTTCCGATCACCGCAATGCAGGTGCAGGACATGGTGGATGCGACCCTCGCTATGCCGGAGGGGACGCGGGCCTATCTTCTGGCCCCCGTTCTGCGCGACCGCAAAGGGGAATACCGAAAGGAATTCATGGAGTTGCGCAAGCAGGGCTTCCAGCGGGTGAAGGTGGACGGGCAGTTCCACGAGCTGGAAGATCCGCCCGTGCTCGACAAGAAGTTCCGCCATGACATCGACGTTGTGGTGGACCGGATCGTGGTGCGTG
>JAIRJX010000302.1 GCA_031260425.1 Gemmobacter sp. | reverse complement strand
ATGCCGATCTGTGCCGTCAGAGCGGCACATCAGGCACGCCTTGCCACGCAAAGCACCTGCCCACGTGGCAGCCGGTCGGGGCGGAGCTCCACCACAAGGCCGGCCTGCGCGCAGAAATGCCGCACGTCCCCGGCCAGCAGATGATAGGGCGGACGGGTGTCATGGGTCACCACGCCATCGGGCTGCCGCACGGGTGCAAGGCTCGCCACCGCATCGGGGGCAAGGAAGACGGTGAACAGCAGTTTTTCGAAGCGGGTAAAGTGGCGCGTGATATTCAGCAAGCCGCGCCGCAGGTGGTTCATCGGCAGATGGGTGAGAACGGCGAAGCACAGCAGATAGTCCATCTCGCACGGGATGCCGCGAAAGGTGAAATCACCATCCTCCACCAGTTGGCCGCGCGGCAGGCGGAGGCGGTCGGCCTCGGTCAACTCGGTATCATAACCGCGCCGCATCAGATCACCCGAAAGGTCGGTGCCCCAATAGTGGCCGGGATTGAGGAAAGGAATCACACGGCAGCCGGTCCGCAACGGCCCGCAGCCGATATCGAGGAGCGTATGGCGCGGGCGCAACCCTTCGGCCAGCAGCATCTCCATCTGGATATTGCCGGTCTCCTCCCATCGCCCGCCGATGATGGCACGGTGCCGGCCCTTCGCCAGCGCCTCGGGGATGAAGGCGGGCGCGTGATAGGGGGAGATATGACCCTTGATCATGGCGCGGATTTAGGCCGGATCGGCCCGCCTCGCAACCTGCAAGCGGTCGGTGGGCCGCCTGGCGAGCCCTTCTTCCGCTCTGCCCCGGCAAACACTCTGGCACCGGAAGAGGGATCACCATTCACCCAAGCCTCACGGGCCTCCTCGGGGAAATGGCCACCCCAGCATTTTTCCTGCTGAAGAGACGAAGGACGACAACCAACACCGAAGCTGGCCATGTCGAGAAAAATGTCAGGCGTCACCAACAATGACCGCCTGCTCCCGAAATACCTTCCATCCTTCTGGCGTTTCCCGGAGCATCAGGCTGAAAACAATAGTCTTCGGGCCAGATCCCTGATTCATTGTCCTCGTGACGACCACGAAACCGACTCCGTCTTGAACCTCCGCCAGATTGAAGAATGCCGTTGAATCTAGTGGAGGAGCACCGGAATCCCGCATTGAACGAAAGAAATGCAGATTTTCTTCGTAATCGAAGGTCTGTAGCGATGAATCTTCCTGAAGGATATGTATTACAAGGTCAGAAGCATAGATGTCTTTCAGGTCGTCGATCCGATAGCTACATCCGGCACGTATCAATCGCTCGACAACCTGAATCAACTCATGATTTTTCATCGAAAGCCTCTCTGTCGCCCCGTGACGGCGACACCCGGTCCGTCCACTTCATGTGACCACAATATTGATGGCAATGTCGACAGGAAAGCTTCACGCCTGACGCAAAACGCGCCCGGAAAGCTCCGGGCGCGTTTGCTTATCGAGGGGCAGGCTCAGACCAGCGACGGGTCGATGCCCTTGCAGGCGGCGACAAGGCCCTTCACGGCCTCGACCGACTTGTCGAACATTGCCTGTTCGGCGGCGTTCAGCTTGATGTCGACGATCCGCTCGATCCCGGCGGCGCCGATGATGGTCGGAACGCCGACATACATGCCGTCAAGCCCGTAGGCGCCCTTCACATAGGCGGCACAGGGCAGCAGGCGCTTCTGATCCTTCAGATAAGCTTCGGCCATCTCGATGGCCGAAGTGGCCGGCGCGTAGAAGGCCGAGCCGGTCTTCAGCAGGCCCACGATCTCCGCCCCGCCATCGCGGGTGCGCTGCACGATGGCGTCAAGGCTTTCCTGCGAGGTCCAGCCCATCGCCACCAGATCCGGCAGCGGGATACCGGCGACGGTGGAATAGCGGGTCAGCGGCACCATCGTATCACCATGGCCGCCCAGCACGAAGGCGGTCACATCGCGCATGGAGACGTTGAACTCCACCGACAGGAAGTGGCGGAAGCGCGCGGCGTCAAGCACGCCCGCCATGCCTACCACCTTGTTGTGCGGCAGGCCCGAGAACTCGCGCAGCGCCCAGACCATCGCGTCGAGCGGGTTGGTGATACAGATCACGAAGGCGTTCGGCGCATGGGCCTTGATGCCCTCACCCACCGACTTCATCACCTTGAGATTTATACCCAGCAGATCGTCGCGCGACATGCCCGGCTTGCGCGGCACGCCGGCGGTCACGATGCAGACATCGGCGCCAGCAATATCCTCGTAGGAATTGGTGCCCTTCAGCACGGCATCGAACCCCTCGACCGGGCCGCATTGCGCAAGGTCAAGCGCCTTGCCTTGCGGGGTGCCCTCGGCAATGTCGAACACGACGATGTCGCCGAGTTCCTTCGTGGCTGCAAGATGGGCGAGCGTGCCGCCGATCTGGCCTGCACCGATGAGTGCGATCTTGGGTCGTGCCATGATTTCCGTCTCCGGCTGGAATTGTATGCAACGGTATGCCTTATAGCCCAACGGAGAGTCGCGCAAGAGACTCGCCGGAGCCGCTGCAATGCGGCATGACAGGCCGGGATGGCCTGTGCAAGCTGTTTGCGCTAAAGGCTGCGGGATTCGGCGCAGGAGAGGCGGCAATGGCGGATGCGGCGTTCTGGGCCATTGCAGGGCCGGCGGCGGTTCTGGTCGGCCTGGGAAAGGGCGGTGTGCCGGTGGTCGCCATGCTCTCGGTGCCGCTGATGAGCCTTGTCATGCCGCCGATGATGGCGGCGGGGCTTTTGCTGCCGATCTATGTGGTGTCGGACATGTTCGGGCTCTATGCTTGGCGCAAGGCATGGGACGGCCGGGTGCTGGCGATCCTGGTTCCGGGAACGGCAATCGGCGTCGGCCTTGGCTGGGCCACCGCCCATATCGTGCCCGAAGCGCTGGTGACTGGCCTTGTCGGGCTGATCGGGGCCGCTTTCGCCGCCATTCTGCTGCTGCGCCCCGCCGTCGGCGGAGCAGAGCCGCGCCCGGCCCGGGTCGCACCGGGGCTGTTTTGGGGCGCGGTCACCGGCCTTACCAGTTTCGTGAGCCATGCCGGCGCTCCGCCCTATCAGGTCTATACCATGCCGCTGCGGCTGCGGAAGGAAGTCTTTGCCGGCACTTCGACCATCCTCTTCGCCTGGGTGAACGCGATCAAGCTGGGCCCCTATTGGGCGCTTGGCCAGATCACGCTCGATAATCTCAGGGCCACCGTGATCCTGAGCCTGCCCGCCGCGCTCGCCGTCTTCGCCGGGGTGCGCCTGGTGCGCCGTCTCCCCGAGGAGACATTCTTCCGACTGGTCACCTGGGCCCTGCTGGCGCTGTCGCTGAAGCTGATCTGGGATGCGGCGAGAGCCCTCTGACCCCGCGCGAATGCCTGTGAGGTGCCAGTCATGACCGGCACTCCGGAACCCCGGGGCGGTCATGGAACGCCCGTGCATCGCTTCTCCCCCGCGTCGTGTGAGCCTGTGCCATGCCCGGAACAAGGCACGCAGTGCCGCCGGGCAGCGCCTGCCCGCCCCCGAGGGTGGGCGCTTCGGTGAAGTTGGTGCGAGGATCCTCCCCCTTTCTCACCATCCCCTCAGAAGCACCGCGCACACGCGGCGAAATCTCTGCATTGCAGCAAGAACAGGCTTGCCGAATATGCCGAATATATGATCTGTGACGAAAGAATCTTTCCCGGGAGACTCGCATGACCCAGCCGGCCCGCCCCTATCGCTCCGTTCTCTACATTCCCGGCTCCAAGGAACGGGCGCTGGAAAAGGCGACGAGCCTGCCCACGGATGCGATCATCTTCGATCTGGAAGACGCCGTGGCACCGGAAGAAAAGTCTGCCGCACGCACGCTTCTGACCCAGGTGCTGGCCGAGCGGGGTTACGGCCGCCGCGCCCGCATCGTGCGGATCAACAGCTTCGACACCCCGTGGGGCCTCGCTGATGCCGAGGCAATGGCGATGGCCATGGCACGCGGCGCGCGGATCGACGCCCTCCTCATCCCCAAGGTGAGCCGCGCCGCCGATCTCGACCCGGTGGCCGAGGCGGTGCCGGGCGTCACCCTTTGGGCAATGATGGAGACCTGCGCGGGAATGCTGAACGCCGCCGAGATCGCCGGCCATCCGCGCCTCGGGGGGATGGTCATGGGCACGAATGATCTTGCGAAAGAACTCAACAGCCGCAGCAGCCCCGACCGGCTGGCAATGCAGGCGGGGCTTGGCCTTTGCCTGCTGGCGGCGCGGGCGCATGGTCTGGTGATCATCGACGGCGTCTACAACGCCTTCAGGGACGAAGAGGGCCTGCGCGCGGAATGCGAACAGGGCCGCGACATGGGCTTCGACGGCAAGACGCTGATCCATCCGGCACAGCTTGCCATCGCCAACGCCGCCTTCGCCCCGTCGAAGGTCGAGATCGACCTCGCCCGCCGCCAGATCGCCGCGTTCAACGAGGTTGCAGCACAGGGCGGCGGCGTCGCGGTGGTCGACGGCCGGATCGTCGAGAACCTGCATGTCGTGACGGCACAGGCAACGCTTGCCAAGGTTCAGGCGATTGCAGCGCTGGCCGAATAAACGCTACTGAGGGTAAACCCTTCCGACGGAGCCAACCATGACCCTGCTTGCCCTCGGCCTGATCCTGTGGATCGCCGCCCATCTGTTCAAGCGCCTCGCCCCCGGGGCGCGCGCCGCCCTCGACCCGGCAGGGCGCGCAGTCGTCGCCATCGCCATATTGGCCGCCCTGGTGCTGATGGTGATCGGCTACCGGCAGGCAGAAGGCACGGTGTTCTGGGGCCGCAGCCCGATGCTCACCGGGCTCAACAACCTCCTGATGCTGGTCTCGGTCTATCTCTTCGCCGCTGCGGGGATGAAGACCGCGCTTGGCCGCCATCTGCGCCATCCGATGTTGATGAGTGTCATGGTCTGGTCTGCCGCACATCTACTGGTGAATGGCGACACACCCTCGTTCCTGCTGTTCGGCGGGCTCGGCCTGTGGGCGCTGGTGCAGATCCGGGTCATCAATGCCAGTGGGCCGCGCCCCACCCCGATGCCAGGCAAGGGCGCGCAGATGGAAATCATCGCCGTCGCCGGGACGCTCGCGGTCTATGGCGCCATTGCCGGAGCGCATTACGCGCTCGGCTATCCGGTCTTCGGGTGACGACAGCATGAAACTCTACCGCTTCCTCAGCGACGACGACACCTCCGCCTTCTGCCACAAGGTCACCGCCGCGCTGAACAAGGGCTGGGCGCTGCATGGCGGGCCGACCTACGCCTTCGACGCGGCCAAGGGTGTGATGCGGTGCGGCCAGGCCGTGGTGAAAGAGGCGCCGGGAACCTACACCCTCGAGACCAAGCTCGGCGAGCATTGAAGCGCGGGAAAAAGCCCGAAGCGCAGGAGACGCAGCGATGAAAACCAATCCCGGCCGCTTCTTCGAGGATTACCGCCTGGGCGAAACCATCGTTCACGCGGTACCACGCACGATTTCCGGTGGGGAACGGGCGCTTTATCACGCGCTCTACCCAGCGCGGCATGTGCTTTATTCCTCGGACGAGTTCGCCCGCGCCAGCGGCCTGCCCGCCAGCCCGCTGGACGATCTCGCAGCCTTTCACGTGGTCTTCGGCAAGACGGTGCCGGATATCTCGCTCAACGCGGTGGCCAATCTCGGCTATGCCGAGGGCCGCTGGCTGATGCCGGTCTGGCCGGGCGACACACTGCGTGCGCAATCCACCGTGATCGGACTGAAGGAGAACTCCAGCGGCACCTCCGGCAATGTCTACGTCCGCACGCGCGGCCTCAACCAGCGCGGTGAGACGGTGCTGGACTATGTGCGCTGGGTCATGGTGCGCAAGAACCGGCTTGATGCCGCTGCGCCGGAACCGATTGTTCCGGAATTGCAGAAAGTCGTACCTCCGGAGGCGCTGGTTGTTCCCGCAGGGTTGGATTTTTCCAATTACGATTTCACACTCGCAGGAGAGCCGCATCGCTGGGGCGACTACCTGCCGGGCGAGAAGATCGACCATGTGGACGGCGTGACCGTTGCGGAGGCCGAACACATGATCGCCACCCGCCTTTGGCAGAACACCGCCAAGGTGCATTTCGACGCCACTTTCCGGGAGGATGGCAAGCGGCTGATCTATGGCGGCCATGTGATCTCGATGGCCCGCGCGCTCAGCTTCAACGGGCTGGCCAATGCGCAGATGATCGTGGCGCTGAACGGCGGCGCCCATGCCAATCCCTGTTTCGCCGGCGACACCGTGAAAGCCTGGAGCGAGGTGCTCGACAAGGCCGATACCGCCGCCCCCGGCATCGGCGCGATCCGGCTGCGCCTTGTCGCGGTGAAGCAGGGCGCCGCCCCTTTCGCGCTGAAAAACGCCGAGGGCCGATACGCACCCGAGGTGCTGCTTGACCTCGACTACTGGGCGATCATGCCGAAGTGAGGCACTTCCACCGGCGGATGACTGACCTTTCCCCGGACGGTGCTACCCGATGCCCGATGCCGCCAAGGGGCGCTCGCGCCCCCTCTTGAGCCTTCGGCTCAATTCACCCCCTGAGGATATTTTTGAACAGATGAAGCCGGGGGTGCTTCTCTGTCCATTTCCTGTCTGAAAATATCCTCGGGGGAGTTTCCCGAAGAGAAGCGTCGAGGGCAGACGGCCCCCCGCGACATCTCCGCCCCGTGCCCGGGGATGAGCCGTGCCAAGAAAACCATCCGGCGGTTGAGTCGAGCCCATGACGGCAATTTCGTGATCACAATCTGAAAATATGTGATCGTTACCTCAAAATTTGTGATCACAAATCGAAAAAATTGCACCGGATCGCGAAAATCGGCGGTCTTTGCTGCGTTTGCACGGGTGACTTGCCGGAAAAAAACGCTAATGAAGTATCACTGATCCTGCCAGCGCGCACCCGCTGCCGTGCGCCAAGCGACGAGGAACCACCCATGACAGCACCCAAGCGGGTCGAGCGCCCCCTTTCCCCCTTCATGATCGGGCCCTACTACCGCCCGCAGATGACCTCGATCTCCTCGATCATGATCCGGATCACGGGGGCTGCCCAGGTGGCGGGCATCGTATTGCTGACGGTGTGGCTTCTCGCCGCAGCGGTGTCGCCAGGCTGGTTCGACCGGATAAACTGGCTGGCGACCTCCTGGCTTGGCTGGCTGATCTGGATCGGATCGGCCTGGGCGGTGTGGTATCACCTTCTGGGCGGTGTGCGGCATTTCCTGTTCGACGCTGGCAGGGGCATGGATATACCCACCGCCGAGAAGCTCGGCTGGGCCATGTTCGTGGGCGCGAGCGCGCTGACGATCATCACCATCATCGCAGCCATCGTATAAGGGAGGCACGGATGCGTTACCTCACTCCCCGCAAACGTGCCGAAGGTCTGGGCTCTGCACGCCACGGCACCCGTCATCACATGGCGATGGTGATTTCCGGCTGGGCGCTGCTGTTCATCGTGCCGGTCTTCGTCGTCATCCTCGCCCGCACGCTGGGCCGGGACTTCGAAACGGTGCGCGCCACCTTCGCCAATCCCTTCATGGCGATCCTCACCGGCCTTTTCCTTTTCGTTGGCATGCGCCACTTCGCCAGAGGCGCGCAGACCGCGATCGAGGATTACACCCATGGCTTCGCCCGCGAAGCCCTGATCATGCTTGCCAACGCGATCGCCTATCTGGTGATCGGAGGGGGCTTCTATGCCCTCGTCAAGCTCGCGCTCTGAAAGGCTGGGACCGATGACTGCTGCTTATCCCTACGAAGTCCACGACTATGATGTCGTCGTGGTGGGCGCCGGAGGCGCAGGCCTGCGCGCCACGCTGGGTATGGCGGAACAGGGGCTGCGCACGGCCTGCGTGACCAAGGTGTTCCCGACCCGCAGCCATACCGTCGCCGCACAAGGCGGCATCGCCGCCTCGCTGTCGAACATGGGGCCGGACAACTGGCAATGGCACATGTATGATACCGTGAAGGGCT
The DNA here is from genome assembly GCA_031260425.1 of Gemmobacter sp. Lineage (GTDB taxonomy): Bacteria > Pseudomonadota > Alphaproteobacteria > Rhodobacterales > Rhodobacteraceae > Gemmobacter. Next base: position 14,408 of record JAIRJX010000302.1, on the reverse strand, counting down.
CGGACTGGCTGGGCGATACCGACGCGATGGAGTACCTCGCGCGCGAGGCGCCGGCGGCGGTCTACGAGCTCGAACACTACGGCGTGCCCTTCTCGCGCACCGAAGAGGGCAAGATCTACCAGCGTCCCTTTGGCGGCCATACTACCGAATTCGGCGAGGGTCCGCCGGTGCAGCGCACCTGTGCCGCCGCCGACCGCACCGGCCATGCCATCCTGCACACGCTCTATGGCCAGTCTCTGAAGAACAATGCCGAATTCTACATCGAATATTTCGCCATCGACCTGATCGTCACCGACGGGCGCTGCACCGGTGTCGTGGCGTGGAAGCTTGATGACGGCACGATCCATGTCTTCAACGCCAAGATGACCGTGCTTGCGACCGGCGGTTATGGTCGGGCCTATTTCTCGGCCACCTCCGCCCATACCTGCACCGGCGATGGCGGCGGCATGGTGGCGCGCGCCGGCCTGCCGCTGCAGGACATGGAATTCGTGCAGTTCCACCCGACCGGCATCTACGGCTCCGGCTGTCTCATCACAGAGGGCGCGCGCGGCGAGGGCGGCTATCTCACCAACTCCAACGGCGAGCGGTTCATGGAACGCTATGCGCCGCATTACAAGGACCTGGCGCCGCGCGACTATGTGAGCCGCTGCATGACGCTGGAAATCCGCGAGGGGCGGGGCGTGGGCGAGCATGGCGACCATATCCATCTGCATCTCAACCACCTGCCGAAAGAGACGCTGGATCTGCGTCTGCCCGGCATCTCGGAATCCGCGCGCATCTTCGCGGGGGTCGACCTGACGCGGGAGCCGATCCCGGTCCTGCCGACCGTGCATTACAACATGGGCGGCATCCCCACCAACTACTGGGGCGAAGTGCTGAACCCGACCACAGAGAACTCCGACGCGGTATTCCCCGGCCTGATGGCGGTGGGCGAGGCGGGTTGCGCCTCGGTGCATGGCGCGAACCGGCTGGGCTCGAACTCGCTGATCGACCTCGTGGTGTTCGGCCGCGCCGCCGCGATCCGCGCCGGCCAGATCGTCAACCCGAAAGAGCGTAACCATTCGGTCGACCGGCCCGAGGTCGACAGGGCGCTGACCCGCTTCGACATGTTGCGCCATGCAAATGGCGCCATCCCCACCGCCGAACTGCGGCTGGAGATGCAACGCACCATGCAGCGCGACGCAGCCGTGTTCCGCACCGAGAAGACGCTGGCCGAGGGCGAGGTCGCCATGACCCAAATTGCCGGCCGGATGGGTGACCTGAAGGTTACCGACCGCAGCCTGATCTGGAACAGCGACCTGATGGAGACGCTGGAACTGACCAACCTGATGCCGAATGCGTTGGCCACGATTTCCGGCGCCCACGCCCGGACCGAAAGCCGTGGCGCCCATGCGCATGAGGATCACCCGAGCCGCGACGACACCAACTGGCGCAAGCACTCGCTGGCCTGGGTCGACGGCAACAAGGTGACGCGCGGCTATCGTCCGGTACATGTCGATCCGTTGACCACCGAAGCCGAGGGCGGCATCAGCCTGACGAAGATCGCCCCGGCGGAGCGCAAGTTCTGATGGTTATGGCGCGCATCCCTTTCGGCCTGCGCGGTCCTTCGCGGCCGAACGGCGGATTTTCGCGCGCCTCGCGGTTTGGTGCGTGCCACTGGGCGCGGCAGGGGATTACCCTGTCGGCATCAGAACGGAGTATATGCCGATGATGAACCGCCTGTTGATCACCAGCCTCCTGCTGGCCGCCGCCTGCTCGCCCCAGAGCCTTGCCGACAGCGTGACCCGCAAGGCCGCGCGCTCGGTCGTGGTGCCGGTGCTGCAGAATTACATGCCCGCCGCTGGAGCCGAGGCTGCCACCGATTGCGTGATGGCCAATGCCTCACCGTCCGAGATCAACGCACTGGCCCGCGACGTGGGGGTGCGGGCCGGCACACTGACGGTGCAGAACGTCGCGGCGATCCTGCGCCGCCCGGCAACCGCCGATTGCCTGCGCGCACGCGGGCTCGGCCCGGTTGCGGGGTGAACGTGATGTGGCGGCTTCTTCCCCTTTTCGCGCTTCTCGCTGACTGCGCTCCGGTCTCGCGCGACGCGGCGGAGCGGCTCTGCCTCGAAGAGGCACGGCAAGCCCCGGGCACACGCGGCACCGTCGCTATCGGCGCGCGCAGTGGCGGCGGTATCAGCACCCATGTCGGGATCGGCTTCACCGCGGGCTTCCCGGCGGTGGGGCGCGACCGTGACGGCATGTTTTCCGCCTGCGTCATGCGCCGCTCGGGCCAGATGCCGATGCGCAGCTATGACCAGGTTGCGGTCACCCTGCCGGAACGGCTGCAATAAGACCACGCGGGCGGCCCTTCGGGGCCACACGCACCAGAACCCGGAGGGGCGCCCATCGGCGGGGGGGCCTGTAACAGAACGATCCGCCACTGAGAGACGAGGGAAACCATGGCCCAGTTGACGTTGCCCAAGAACTCCACGGTCCGCACCGGCAAGACCTGGCCGAAGCCGGAAGGGGCGAAGAACCTGCGCAAGTTCCAGATCTACCGCTGGAACCCGGACACCGGCGAGAACCCGCGGGTCGACACCTATTTCCTCGACATGGATAAATGCGGCCCGATGGTTCTGGACGCGCTGATCAAGATCAAGAACGAGATCGACCCGACGTTGACCTTCCGCCGTTCCTGTCGCGAGGGGATCTGCGGCTCCTGCGCGATGAATATCGACGGGATCAATACGCTGGCCTGTATCTACGGGCTGGACGAGATCCGGGGCGACGTGCGGATCTATCCGCTGCCGCATATGCCGGTTGTGAAGGACCTGATCCCGGATCTGACGCATTTCTACGCCCAGCACGCCTCCATCATGCCTTGGCTCGAGACGAAGACCAATACGCCGCAAAGGGAATGGCGCCAGTCGATAGAGGACCGCAAGAAGTTGGACGGGCTCTATGAATGCGTGATGTGCGCCTCGTGCAGTACCTCCTGCCCCAGCTATTGGTGGAACAGCGACAAATACCTTGGCCCGGCGGCGCTGCTGCACGCCTACCGCTGGATCATCGACTCGCGCGATGAGAACACCGGTGAGCGGCTGGATAATCTGGAAGACCCGTTCAAGCTCTATCGCTGCCATACGATCATGAACTGTGCCAAGACCTGTCCCAAGGGACTGAACCCGGCCAAGGCGATTTCCGCGATCAAGAAAATGATGGTGGAGCGGGTGGCGTAGGCCGGGTGTGCAGTCCGATACGTCTCCCGGCTGATGCCATGGGGGCCATGCCCCTATCCCACATGACTGAGAGCAAAGCACGGGCTCACAGGGCGCCGGTGATGCCCCTTGCATCTTGTCCTGCACAACGAAAGGGCGGCACCCGACCGCGGATGGGCGCTCCCACGGTTGTGGTCGTCACTTTATGGTGCAAGCCCGCCTAACCCCAGTCCCCGCGCTTACATCACCCAAGCGCCCGCCCCGGGGTGGTCGGGCGGCTGCCCGGCGGCACTTCGCGCCTTATTCCGGGCAAGGGGAAGGGCTCCACGGCCCATCCCGAATGACAGTGGCCTACCCGGCTCATCCGACGCAGGCCATCCTTCGCCACAACGCGCCGGCTCAGCCAGACCGGCCGGGACCAAAGTCTCCGGCGAGCACCTGCCCCGGTCGGCGCTGATCTCTGGTAGTACGAGCGGTCACCATTTCCGATGGCACCGCCACAGAACGGGCAAGGCAATGCCTCGCCTCTTTCCACCCGGCAGATAAGTGACACACCATCTGTTGTTCATCCCCACGCTAGGGTCTGTGGGGATTCATCGTGAGTTGATGACGGCGGCAGCGAGGTAGACCATTGCTTCGAAGCTCCGGTCGGTCTTGCAAGCACGCATGGCGATGCGTTTGAACTCCTTGAGCTTGCAGAAGAAGTTCTCGATGAGGTGGCGCCAGATGTAGATGTCGGCATCGATCCTGAGCTTCTGCGCACGTGCGGGGTGCTGCGAGATCACGATCCGAGCGCCGCGGTTATTCAGTTCGGCAACCAGCGCATTGCTGTCGAAGGCCTTGTCGGCGATTAACCCGTCGAAGGCGATCCCGTCGATCAGCGGCGGCACGTCGACGCTGTCGTAGCGCTGGCCCGGCATGAGCCGGAAGCGGACCAGGTTGCCCAAGGCATCGGTGAGGGCCAGGATCTTGGTCGTCATGCCGCCTTTCGAGCGGCCAATGGCCCGGCTCTGCGTCCCCCTTTTGCGCCCTGACCATGGCGGTGGACTTTGACGATCGTGGCATCGACCATGGCGTATTCCAGGTCAGGCTCATCCGACAGCGCATCGAATATGCGTCTGAAAACATCGGCTTCCCGCCAATCGCGGAACCGCCGGAACGCCGTGCTCCAGTTGCCGAACCGCTCCGGCAGGTCGCGCCATGGACTGCCCGTGCGCACGATCCACAGCACCGCCTCCAGAAACAGCCGGTTGTCCTTCCCGCTGCGGCCAGGGTCGCTTGGCTTACCCAGACAGTGCGCCTCGATCTTCGCCCATTGGGCATCCGTCAGAACATTGCGATCCATCCTGACCAGGAAGCACATCAGCCCACAGGTGTGAAGCCCCACAGGCCCTAGAGTCACCAAAGCGCCCGACCAGGCATTCCGGCTCCGCAAGAGAAAAGGCCCAAAGCAGTGCTTCGGGCCTCTACCGTAGATGGCCGGGGCGACAGGATCCGGGCCGCGCCTCAGATCACGCCCAGAGCACGCATCGCCTCGGCCACGCGGACAAAGCCGGTGATATTGGCCCCCAGCACATAGTCGCCCGGCGCGCCATACTCTTCGGCGGTGGCGGCGCAGGCATCGTGGATGTTGCGCATGATAGTGGCAAGCCGCGCCTCGGTCTGCTCGAAGGTCCAGGAATCGCGGCTGGCATTCTGCTGCATCTCCAGAGCAGAGGTGGCGACACCGCCGGCATTGGCCGCCTTGCCCGGCGCAAACAGCACTCCCGCCTCCTGGAAGATCCGCGTCGCATCGGGGGTGGACGGCATGTTCGCCCCCTCACCCACCGCGACGACGCCGTTCTTCACCAGCACCTTCGCATCCTTGCCGGTCAACTCGTTCTGGGTGGCCGACGGCATCGCCACGTCGCAGGGCACATCCCAGATCGAGCCATCACCCGCCTTGACGAAATAAATCCCCTTCCCCTCGCCCTTCAGCCGCAGATATTCCGAGATGCGGGCACGGCGAATTTCCTTGATCTCCTGGATCAAGGCGAGGTCGATGCCGTTCTCGTCCACGATATAGCCCGACGAATCCGACATGGCGATAACCTTGCCGCCGAAGCTCTGCACCTTCTCCACGGTATAGATCGCCACATTGCCGGAGCCGGAGACGGTGACCGTCCTGCCGTCGAAGCTCTCTCCCCTGGTGCCGAGCATGGATTGCACGAAATAGGTGTTGCCGTAGCCCGTCGCCTCGGTCCGCGCGCGCGAACCACCATAGAACAGCGCCTTGCCGGTCAGCACGCCCGCCTCGTAGCGGTTGGTCAGCCGCTTGTATTGGCCGAACATATAACCGATCTCGCGCCCGCCGACGCCGATATCCCCCGCCGGCACGTCGGTATATTCGCCGAGATGGCGGTGCAGCTCCAGCATGAAGGACTGGCAGAAGCGCATGATCTCACCATCCGAGCGGCCCTTCGGATCGAAGTCGGCACCGCCCTTGCCGCCGCCGATCGGCATTCCGGTCAGCGCGTTCTTGAAGGTCTGCTCGAAGCCGAGGAACTTGATGATCCCGACATTCACCGATGGGTGGAAGCGGATACCGCCCTTGTAGGGCCCGAGCGCCGAATTGAACTGCACCCGAAAGCCGCGATTGATGCGGATCTGACCCTTATCGTCGACCCAGGGCACCCGGAAGATGATCTGGCGCTCCGGCTCACAGATCCGCTCGATCAGCGCATCGCTGACGAAATCCGGCCGCTTGGCGATCACGCGGCCGAGGCTTTCCAGCACCTCGCGCACAGCCTGATGGAACTCCGCCTCGCCGCTGTTTCGCCTGGTGACTTCCGCGAGAATCGGTTCAAGTTTTTCGTCAAGCTGCACCATTCCGGGCTCCTTGCATGGATTCGATGAGTTTCCTTGCGTTCCAGGCCGGATTATTGGAGTTGCGGCGCAAGTATAAGTCGAAAAGCGACACGATCACCGAATCCTTCGACGAACACCCGATCCTTCAACGAAATCACAGGCTGGCCGACAACCATCCGGAGTGCTCGGGGGCCCGTCAGAGAGCAACCACCTCTGGCGTCGCACCCGGCAGCGGGCACCGGGACTGCCCCTTGTGTGACAGCCCGCCTGACTCCGGTCATCGCGCCTGTGCTGCCGAAGCGGGGGGCTTTTCGCTCTTATGTAGTTCATTGAAATCAACATGTTATGGTGTTCTCCGGCACCGAAAATCGCCCCTTTTCTGGCACCAGATGACGTGGCGTCAATACGTCGCAGCAAGGTGCTGCAAACAGCTTAGCAGAAAAGGGCGGCACCGAAGCACCGCCCTTGCCGTGACCTTGGGGTAAGCAAGGGCCGGTCCCTGCCGGCGAAAGCATGACCGGCTGCACCGCGCGGGAAAAATATAAACCCGCCGTGCCTTGTCGGGGTTGATGGTATGAACCCGCGCACTCACCGACTAACCGCAACGCCTTCGGCCCTATGCAAGCTGCGGCGCGTCAACCGCTTGCATGTTCATAGAAGCAGGCCGGGGAAGTGTCGGTCGGGATGGAAAGAAAAACGGGCGCAAGATGCGCCCGCTCTGGTGGTGGTGGTGCGGGTCATGCAGCCGCTCTCTCGGCATCTTCCTCAGGCCGCTCGACCTTGGCCTTCCATTCCATGTCGTCAAACTCCGCACAGATCGCGCGACGTTGCGCCTCAACGCAACTCCGCAAGAAAGTTCATCGCACCGGAAGCTGCCTTCCATTCAGCCGGGGCGAGCAGTTCTGGCGGAAGTTCGCGGTGGCGGGCAAGCCATGCCTCATACCGGACCGGGTTCGCCCAAGGGCCTGCGATGGCGCGGGTCTGTTCATGCGGATCGACAGGATTTCATCTTCACCTCCTCACTCGCCGCCTGCGGCGGCTCCCTGCGCCTCGGCCTTCGGCCTCGTTGCTGGCCTTCGCGCTTCGTGCTCGGCCCTTGTGTTCGCCCTTTCATTTCGCACAAGCATTTGATCTTGCACAGAGTGAACATCCCCTGTGGAAGCAGGTCTTTCCCCCCAAGGATCGCACACAAGCTAATCTGTGCGGTCCTGGGGGGGAATGTTCTGCGTCTAACAGGTGGTGGCGGGCTTCTGGCATCAGGTGGCTTCCACTGACCTGACAGCGCCCGGGTTCCCGATCTTGCGATCAAGCGGTTACAGCCTCTCGGCTGTGCATCACGCCCGACTTACACGTGATCGGTTGTTGTGGCCCGGGAACCGAAGTTCCTGCATATTGCAACCGTCTTTCTGTGCCATTTCGTCCAAGGGACTGGCGGCAACCTTCCGGGGCGTCCGATATTCTCTATCGGGGAGCGATCCAGAACGATCTTTCCTGCACCCCCAGCTAGGCGTCTCGCTGCCCGGTCATGTTCCCGGTGCCGGTGAGCGTCTTTCCGCCAGAGAGTCTGCTCAAACCTGACGGCTTTATGCTTTGCGCTATCTGTTCCGGCATCTTTGAACGATGCCGGAACAGATAGCAGTTTCAAAAGGATAATATCCGGTCGCCTTGAACCGGACATGCCCGCAGGACTCACAGAGGGGCCGCAGAGGCGCATGACGCCTGTTTCCGCTACCCTGCCCCGGAGCGACAAGGCCGCTCCACGGTCCTCCTGTGGAGTCTGTGGACTCCTAGCGAAGCATCCCGCCCGGTCGCATCTGGTGTATAAGTTCCTGCACGATCATTCCGCGCAAGGATCGCTCACAGGTGATCGGAACGAAGAAAGGGGCGGTGTTGACCGCCCCTTGCTACGCCATTGGTTTCAAGCCTCAGAGGATGAAATCTCCTGCGGTCAGGGAAGACACGGCCTTGACCAGGATCTCGAAATCAGCCGTCGTATCGCCCGTCACATCTCCCCTGACGATCACATCCGAACCAGAGGCGGCATACCAGATCGCATTAGCCTTGGCCGTCTGATTGTTGAAAATGAACGCCTGATTGCCGGCTGTCACGCTGTTGGCGTCGATCCCGCTAAGGTCTATGGTGTCCTTTGTGCTGGTAAAACCGATAATCTCGTCGCTGGCCCCGACCTTGCTGTCATCCTTCGAGGTAAACAGGAACACATCCCGGACGGTATCAGCAAAACCATTAAGCTTGTCTATACCACTTCCACCAGACAATGTGTCGGCGCCATTTCCGCCAAGAAGCGTATCATTCCCAGCACCGCCGCTGAGTGAGTCATTCCCTTTTTTACCATCGAGAGTATTGTCCTCGAAGCCACCCAGGATAGTATCGCCAAAGTCGGTGCCGATGACCTTCTCGATACTGATATAGAGATCCTCGTCGATGATGGCCTCGTCATTGGACGTCGCACGGAGATCGGCAGTCACGCCGACAGCCAGCCCAGTGAAGTCAACCGTATCTGTTCCGTCCCCGCCATCGAGCGTATCGGAACCCTCCCCTCCTACGAGTATATCATCTCCATCACTGCCATAGAGCCGATCAACGCCAGCGCCGCCATAAAGCTTGTCATTACCAGCGTCACCCCAGAGATCGTCATCCCCATCGCCGCCATCCAACAAGTCATCGCCATCGCTGCCGGCAAGCATGTTGTCACCGACGGAACCAGTCAGGGTATCTTTATTTTTTCCACCAATGATCTGCTCGAAGTTTGCCAGAGTATCGCCAGTCGCATCCCCTCCTGATGCAGTTTGGGTGATAACGCCATCAATGACATTGCCGAGACTAACGGTAACAGCTTCAGTGGAGGTCTCATAACTGACGACATCCAAAATTCCACCGCCGCCGTCGAGACTGTCTGCGCCCGCTCCGCCCATCAAGGCATCACGACCTTCGCCACCTTTTAGGGTATCATTACCTGCATCGCCCGCAAGCTGATCGTCATAGACGCCACCAACCAGGCTATCATTTCCATCACCGCCTGCGAGGTAATTGAAGCCGCCACCCAGACTGTCATCGCCCGTCAGAGTGTCGTTCCCGGCCCCACCATAAAGATAATCCGAACCTGCACCGCCATAGAGCTTGTCGTTACCATCGTCGCCGTAGAGGCGGTCATAGCCGGTATCGCCATAAAGCGTGTCGTTCTGATTGCCACCGGAAATCTGGTCAGCGCCGCTACCGGCATAAAGACTGTCAGCGCCGTCGCCACCAAACATCATATCACTGCCGCTGCCGCCATAGACCGTATCGTTACCGGCATCGCCCCAGACCATATCTCCACCGGAGCCGGACACTATACTGTCATTGCCACTGCCGCCCGATGCCTGGTCAGCTCCAGCATCGCCTTGCACCGTATCATTGTCATCACCAGCCGAGATCCGATCTGCACCATTGCTGCCGATGAGACTGTCAGCACCACCCAGACCAGAAATCAGATCAGAACCGTTTCCACCGTTGATCGTATCAGTGTAGTTGGTTGAGGTGTTGATAGTATGATCATCTCCTCCTGTCATGGATGTCAAGGATGCACCGATAAGATGATCATCCCCCATCCAGCCATTCAGCACGCCATCGACGTAGAAGCCCCCGGTGTAGCCGCTAGATACGTTGACACCTCCACTGGCTACATCATCGCCGAAATAAATACCCCATGCGCGGCGGACGTAGTTGTCGCTGGCATTGACATCCGAGAAACTGCCCAGAACGAGATCGCTGCCACCCCCTGCAAAGGTGATCTTTTCGATATCAACGACATCAATGATCATCGTTTCGGAAGTTGAAACACTTCTAAAGAACTGCCATTGATTGCCGTCCACCTTGCGCCAGGACCATTCCGCTCTGGCTCCAACGACAACCAGCGTATCACTGCCAATGCCACCGAAGAGCGCCGACCACCCCCAATGCGTTTTAGCCCCGTGCTCGGCCAGCTTCTCGAACTTGAACGTATCGTCTCCAGCACGGCCCCAAAGCTCCGCATCGCCGCGCCAGAAGGACAGGGTATCGTTGCCTATACCCGCGTCAATAGTGTCATCACCCGTTCCCGCATAGAGCAGATCATTGCCAGACTCTCCCCAAATACGGTCGTCATCCACGCCGCCCCAGAGTGTGTCGTTCCCGCTTCCGCCGGAAAGGTAATCGTCTTCCGTGCCGCCGGTAAGCTGGTCCGCACCCTCGCCACCGTAAAGTTGGTCGTCACCAACACCTGCGGTCAATGTGTCGTCCCCCTTGCCACCGAAAAGCGCATCGTCGCCATCGCTAGCGATCAGACTGTCATTGCCGTCATCGCCGGATAGCAAATCATCGCCGAAGCCGTCTGTCAGTAGATCTCCGCCTGCCATGCCTGAGAGCCGAACGTTCTCATAAAGTCCCGCTGCTGAAAGAGTGTCTGCGCCGCCGCCGCCGACAGCGCCCTCAACTCCAATATTCTTCAGGACGATATTCACACTCTGATTATCTTCGACCCTCACGAGGTCAAAACCTGAGCCGCCGGCAACTACCCCGCTTGACAAGTCAAGGACATCGACAACAAGAGTATCATCTCCGTCATTACCATAGATCTTGTCGGCACCGGCACCGCCAGACAGAAGATCATCTCCATTACCACCGTGGACCGTATCTGCTCCCGCGCTACCGCTGATCTGCACCGACCGTGCCGAACCCGAGCCAAGAAGCTTATTATCTCGATCATCGCCCTGCGCGGCGTCGAAAACTGCCGCAGTCAGATCGAAATCCTTCGACACAAGTGTCGCAAGATCAGCGTAACGCCAGCGTTTGCCTGTCTCGAACTGGTATTCGTATCCTCCGGCTATAGCCACGCGCTTCCAGCCCAGATCATCATGACCGAGCGACATGTCTCCGACGCCACCTTTAATAACCTCACCATTACGCACATAGTTAGCCAGTCCATGTAGCGTTGCCAAACCTACAGTTATATCGTTACTGCGTGTGGAGAACTTGGAACGATCATCATAGCCTAGATTGATTTGTGTAATACCGAGTTGGCTCAGTGTTTTCAACTCCCCGGTATCAGTCTCACCGTCCTGATCCAGATCTTGCCAGACTCTCAAATGCTTCCAGCCTTCATCAGAAGCGTTGAGAACCTCCATCTGGCTTTTCACACCGTCGGAGCCTGTCACTTCCACTGTGCCTTTGTTGGTATTCAACCACGATCCCTTGATGGCTTCAAGATCGGTGTCATCCTCTTTGGTAGTCAGCCGAGAGAGAATAAGTTCATCGGCAAGCTCGATCTTACCATTCCCACTTCCGTCATGGTGGCTACCATCCGCCTCAAGGTCGATAACAAGAAAACCGTCATCCTCCGCAACCCAGGCACCATACTCTTTATAAGAATCGCCATCAAAATCAAAATTCGCTACAGCATCATATTTTACTTCGACGCCATCACCGTCGAGATCTAGAATAATCAGGCTACCCCTGCCTTTGCTTTCCCAACCTGGTCCTGAACTATCGGTTTTCGAGGGGCTATCAAAGTCGCTATCCTGGAAGCCGTTTTTATAGCCGCTATCCGCTCCCGGACCACTTCGCGGGTTATCAAAATCGCTATCCTGGAAGCCGTTCTTATATCCGGAATCCCCGCTCCAACGGTCTGATGGGCCATCAAAGTCGCTATCCTGAAAACCATTTGAGTAACCGTCGTCCGCTCCCGGACCGCCAGATGGGCCATCACCCCTACCAGTTTTTTCCCAATTTGGGCCTGAGCTGATTGGCGAACCTCCGCCGGAACCCTCATATGCCTTCATCAATGTTTCACCCCAATAACCTTCGGCACCATATATAGTAATGCCAGCCAGGGGGTCTGTCTTAATTTCTCTCAATAGATCATATATGAGTGACCCAATCACTCCCCCGGCCCACGCGCCGGGCGGTCCCGCAATAGCTCCGCCGATTACACTTCCCGCAAGGTTAAACCCAAAGGAAACCGTAATATCTATCATGTCGTCAGTATTGATAACGTCTCCCTTTGCAACGCTTATTGTGCCGGAAATTGCTATTTTTTGTTGGTAATCATATAATGCGCTTGCGACGTTCCCCGCAGGCCCCGTCGCCCCCTTAACCGAAACCTTTCCTATCTCTATAAATACCGCAGCGGCTGTAAAAGTTACTGTTCCAGCAATTCTACTTTCCGAAAACGCTGAGGGGGAATCCGTCGTATCAGCCATTTATTTTCCTACGTGTTATTTTCTTTAGAAACCAACTCTCATTCCGAGTCTTGCTTGTGAAATTTTTCGATCACGAATTTCGACAGGTAGTGAGTGGAACCGGAAAGGGCGCTAATAATTCCAAAAATAAGACCGGCACTTCCTCCCCCATACATGCGCCACATCAATAATCCCATGCCTGAGAGAAGAAAAACTACACCTATCAGAAGATTTCGCATCTTAAGTTGCCTCGCGTTCGGCTATAAGTTACCATGTTCGACAGAGCGTTTGTTCGTCAGGTCACGAGTCTTAGAGAGCCCATAGCTCGACAGAAGATTCGCCTATGGCACCAGCGTAACAGGTTGTCCGACACTGTCACAACTTCATTCTTGCGGGTAAACACACCTTCCCTTTCAACCCTACCCACCTACGCTAGCCTTCCGCCACCTCAAAGGAGTGCAGCACATGCCCGATCCGAACGACGTTGACCTCGACGGCTTCAACCTGTCCGAGCTACATATCCTCCGCAACCGCGTCGAGAAGGCCATCGACACCTACCTGACCCGCAAGCGCCGCGAAACGGTCGAAGCCATAACCAACGTCGCCAAGGAGCACGGCTTCACTCTATCAGAACTGTTCGGTGAACTTCCCAAGGTTGGCAAGCCGAAGCGGGTTGCAGCCGCGAAATACGCCAATCCCTACAACCCGGAGCAAACCTGGTCCGGTCGCGGCCGTCGCCTTGAATGGGTCAGTAATGCGCTCGCAGACGGCAAATCCATCTCTGATCTCGTCATCAGCGGGTAGCCGGATCGAACTACATGCCCGGCTTTGGAATGCCTTGCGGCAGCCGCACAGTCGTCAGATCCTGATCGACCTTGCCGATGAGCACGGCAGCGCTACCGACGCCTTCGATTGGCTGGAGAGCGTGATCGAGCGAGTTCAGGCGTTCGCCAGTGCCTTGGAGCCCGGGGCGCGCGCCATCAGGAAAAGTTATATTCGCGCCTTTCTTGCGCGTTGGACCACACGTCGGTTCCCTCATACCGGCTAAAATCCAGAGATACCCCTCCCCCAGATACACTTGAAGAATATTTCAAACTTTCACCCACTGCGCCTTGACCAGCCGATCGGGCTGTAATGTTCTCCACACGCGGCGATCAACGAAACCTGTCAAGTCAACAAAATGTTGACTTGACATTTGTGGAGAAGAGAAATGACAAAGAAAGAATTTGGTGACTTCTACATCGAATTAGTTCACATGAAAACACCAGACGGTCGTGACGCTTCATACTATAAAATAGGTAAGATCATGTTGATTGAGGGTGTCAAGCGCTACCACGAAAGCAGTTATGTTAGTGCCATTACTTACGATGAAGCAATAGAAAAAGGTAAGCGGCTTGTCGGTCGTGGCACTTAAGTCGTTCTAAAATATGATGAGTTTCATCCCTCATATGCTAGCCCCGGTTATCGCTAGGGCTAGCACGTCACCCTTATGCAGCTACGCAATGAACATAGCCGCGCGCTCCTGCCTCTGTTTCACGCTGTTATGACAACGGGCGCAAAGCGCTTGCAGGTTGTGCCAGTTCCAGAACAGCGCGGGGTTGCCCCTGTGCGCCTTGATATGATCCACGTGCCCGGCGGGGTGACTGCAGAAGGCACAGGTCGGGTGCAGTCGCAGGAACTCGGCCCGCAGCGCCTCCCATTGGCGCGTATAGCCACGCTGGCGGCTGTTCGGGCGTCTTGCGTCATGGCGCTTGCCTCGGGCGCGTATGGTGGCTCTCCGGCACTCGCAGAGGGTGCCGGCGGGAACGATAGCACCACAGGCACAAAGGCGGGGCGGGGCAGGCATCAGGCACCGTGCTTCATCTTCAGGGCTCGCAGTCCTTCGCGATCAAAGGTGGGATCGAACCCCTGTTCCTCGATCTGTTGCAGGCGCTCCTTGCTGTATAGGGTCGCATCTGCGGTCTTGTCGCTTGGGATACCCGATACGCTCCACCGCTTCGGCCCTGGCCGTCTCGATCCCGACGGGCGAGGGATAGCGCTCCCGGGTGCCGTCATCGGCTGCCGGTGCTTCGGTATGGCGCTGCCAGACCGCCCGCCCGAAGTCTCCGGTCGTGATCGGCGCGCGCGGGGGCGCCGGAGCCGG
>JAIRJX010000256.1 GCA_031260425.1 Gemmobacter sp. | reverse complement strand
CGCTTGCGCCCGCCGAAGGGATAACGATCTCAGGCGCCCGCGCGCGGGTGAGGACAGAGGGGGCACCGGGGCGCAGGGGTTGGCCTGCCCGCTTGGTGCCGGAATGCCGGCAGAAGGAGATGAGGCAATAGACAACGACCGGCAAACGGTCGACTATGCACAACCGTGCCTGCCGGAGAAGCAAGGTGCGCAAATCGCCTCGGAAAGGGCACTGTCCGGAAACCGGGCGGAGAGACAGGGGAGAACGGAATGGAGTATTTCATCCAGCAGACCGTCAACGGTCTGACGCTGGGTTCAATTTACGGCATGATCGCTATCGGGTATACGATGGTCTACGGGATCATCGGCATGATCAACTTCGCGCATGGCGATGTCTTCATGTTGGGGGCCTTCGCGGCGCTGATCACCTTCCTGATCCTGACTGCGCTCCTTGCCAGCGTGCCGGTGGCGGTGGCGCTGGTGGTGATGATGGCCGTTGCCATCGTGATGACATCGCTCTGGAACTGGACTATCGAGCGGATTGCCTATCGGCCGCTCAGAGGGTCGTTCCGTCTTGCGCCGCTCATCACGGCCATCGGCATGTCGATCGTGTTGTCGAACTTCATCCAGGTGACGCAGGGGCCGCGCAACAAGCCGATCCCGCCCATGGTGTCGAGGGTCTACGATGTCTGGGGCGTCTCGGTCTCGCTCAAGCAGATCCTGATCGTCCTGATTACCGTGGCCATGATGACGGTATTCTGGTTCCTGGTGAACCGCACCTCACTGGGACGGGCGCAGCGCGCCACCGAACAGGACCGCAAGATGGCGGCGCTTCTGGGCGTGGACGTGGACCGGACCATCTCGATCACTTTCGTGATGGGGGCGGCGCTGGCCGGCGTCGCGGGGACGATGTATCTGATGTATTACGGTGTAACCGTGTTCTCGGACGGCTTCATTCCGGGGGTGAAGGCCTTCACCGCCGCCGTGCTGGGCGGAATCGGATCGCTGCCCGGCGCACTGCTCGGGGGCCTGCTGATCGGGCTGATCGAATCGCTGTGGTCCGCTTATTTCTCCATAGACTACAAGGATGTGGCGACCTTCTCGATCCTGGCCGTCGTGTTGATCTTCAAGCCCTCCGGCATTCTTGGCCGCGCGGAAATCGAGAAGGTGTGACGACATGGCCATGCAATCTGCCAATTCCGCGCCTCCGTCGGGGGAGGGGCTTCTTGGCCGCGCGCTGCGCGAGGCGTTCTTCGCGGGGCTCATCAGCTTCGGGATGCTCGTCCTTTATGTCGGGCTGAGGACCGACCAGGACATCAACAACAAGCTGATACTGACGCAGCGCTGGGGTTTCCTGGCCATCTTCGTCGTCGTGGCGATGGTCGGCCGGTTCCTGATGATCGCGGTGGTCGGGCCATGGCGCGCCGCCGGCAAGGCTGCGAAGGCCGCGCGGACAGCAGGGGCCGAGGCAGCGCCGCCCGGTCTGATCCGGCGCAATCTGCACATCGTCGGCTTCGGGGCGCTGGTGCTGTTTCCGCCTGTCGTGCTGATGCTGTTCGGCCTTCAGGGCTCGCTCAAGTTCGTCGACAATTTCGGCATCCAGATCCTGATCTACGTCATGCTGGCCTGGGGGCTGAATATCGTGGTCGGCCTCGCCGGGCTGCTCGACCTGGGCTATGTCGCCTTCTATGCGGTCGGCGCCTATTCCTATGCACTGCTTTCGAGCAATTTCGGCCTGTCTTTCTGGGTGTTGCTGCCGCTTGCGGGTATCCTCTCGGCGTTCTGGGGGGTGATCCTGGGCTTTCCGGTGCTGCGCCTGCGGGGGGACTATCTGGCGATCGTGACGCTCGCCTTCGGCGAGATCATCCGCCTGGTCCTCGTCAACTGGACTGCGGTTACCAAGGGCACTTTCGGGATTTCCGGCATTGCCAAAGCCTCGGTCTTCGGCATCTGGTCCTTCGACGTTTCGGCCTCGAACAACTTTGCCAAGGCGTTCGATCTGCCGATGTCCTCGGTCTATTACAAGATCTTCCTGTTCTATGTGATCCTCGCGCTTTGCGCGGTGACCGCCTATGTCTCGATGCGGCTGCGCGCCATGCCCATCGGCCGCGCCTGGGAGGCGCTGCGCGAGGACGAGATCGCCTGCCGCTCGCTCGGCATCAATACGGTGACCACGAAGCTTACCGCCTTCGCCATCGGTGCGATGTTCGGGGGTTTTGCGGGCGCCTTCTTCGGGGCGCGACAGGGCTTCGTCTCGCCTGAATCCTTCGTTTTCCTCGAATCGGCGGTGATCCTCGCCATTGTCGTTCTGGGCGGTATGGGCTCGATGTTCGGGATCGCGGTTGCGGCGGCGGCGATGATCGGCGGCACCGAGCTTCTGCGCGAGATGAGCTTCCTCAAGGCGGTTTTCGGCGACGCCTTCACGCCCGAGCTCTACCGGATGCTGATCTTCGGCTTGGCGATGGTGGTCGTGATGGTGCTGAAGCCGCGCGGCTTCGTCGGCACGCGCCAGCCTTCAGCCTTCCTGCATGAACGCAAGGCGATCTCCGGCAGCTTCACCAAGGAGGGGCACGGCTGATGGTCGGGCAGGATAAAACCATGGGCAACGACGTGATCCTGAAGGTCGAGCATCTTTCGATGCGCTTCGGCGGCTTGCTTGCCATCAACGACCTGTCGTTCGATGTGCGCCGGGGAGAGATCACCGCGCTGATCGGGCCGAACGGTGCCGGCAAGACCACCGTGTTCAACTGTGTGACGGGCTTCTACCGGCCGACGATGGGCATGTTGACCATGACCCAGCGCGACGGATCGCAGTTCCGGCTGGAACGGCTGAATGATTTCCGCATCAACCGTCAGGCCAAGGTGGCGCGCACCTTCCAGAACATCCGGCTGTTCACCGGTCTTACGGTGCTGGAAAACCTGCTGGTGGCGCAGCATAACATGCTGATGCGCGCCTCGGGCTATACGGTGCTGGGACTGCTGGGTTTCCCGGCCTATCGGCAGGCTTCGGCCGAAGCGATCGAAAAGGCGAAATACTGGCTGGACAAAGCCGCGCTGACCGACCGGGCCGACGATCCGGCGGGCGACCTGTCCTACGGTGCGCAGCGTCGGCTGGAGATCGCGCGCGCGATGTGCACCGGGCCTGAACTGCTCTGCCTCGACGAGCCGGCGGCGGGCTTGAATCCGCGCGAAAGCCTGGAGCTGAACACGCTCCTTCGTGCGATTCGGGCCGAGACCGGCACCTCTCTGCTTCTGATCGAGCACGATATGTCGGTGGTCATGGAGATCTCGGACCATGTGGTGGTGCTGGAATACGGCACCAAGATTTCCGACGGCACGCCCGACGAGGTGAAGAATGATCCCAAGGTCATCGCGGCCTATCTCGGGGTCGAGGATGACGAGGTGGAAGAGGTGCTGGACGAAATCATCCACGCGACCGAGGAGGCCGGGGCATGACCGACGCACTTCTCAAGGTCGAGGGGGTCGAGACCTATTACGGCAATATCCGTGCATTGAGCGGCGTGGATGTCGAGGTGGGCAAGGGCGAGATCGTCTGCCTGATCGGAGCCAACGGCGCCGGCAAGTCCACGCTGATGATGACGGTCTGCGGTGCGCCGCAGGCCCGCAAGGGGCGGGTGATCTTCGAGGGCGACGACATCACGCGGGAGCCTACCCATCTGATCGCGCGCCGCCGCATCGCCCAGTCACCCGAGGGGCGGCGGATCTTTCCGCGCATGACGGTTCTGGAAAACCTCCAGATGGGGGCGAGCCTCGACAACCAGCTCTATTTCCGGGAGGATGTGGAGAAGGTCTTCACCCTTTTCCCGCGGCTGAAGGAGCGTCAGCACCAGCGTGGCGGCACCCTTTCGGGGGGCGAGCAGCAGATGCTCTCCATCGCGCGGGCGCTGATGGCGCGGCCGAAGCTGCTGTTGCTGGACGAGCCTTCGCTGGGACTGGCGCCGCTGATCGTCAAGCAGATCTTCGAGGCGATCCGGGTGCTGAACCGCGAGGAGGGGCTGACGGTCTTTCTGGTGGAGCAGAACGCCTTCGCCGCGCTGAAGCTGTCGAACCGGGGTTATGTGATGGTGAACGGCCTGGTGACCATGTCGGGGCCAAGCAAGGAATTGCTGTCCAATCCCGAGGTTCGCGCGGCCTATCTGGAAGGGGGGCACCACTGATGCCGATGGCGATCAAGGGGAGGGCGTAGCGATGCAGGGGATCCTCTATGAGGAAAGCTCGATCCTGACTTTCGCGATCATCACCTTTGTGATGGGCGGCTGGACGGCCTGGCGGACCGGGCGCGCGATGGCGGAATCCTGGAGCGGGATACGCACTCTGGTGGCCTATGTGCTGCTGCTGGGCGTAGCTCTTCGCTTCATTCATCACGCACTTTTTGACGGAACGTTCCTGTCGCCGCACTATTATCTTGTTGATACCATCGTCCTGATGGGCTTTGCCTATGCAGGGTATCGGTTCACGCGGACAGGGCAGATGACGACGCAATACTACTGGCTTTACCGCAAGACCTCGCCCTTTAGCTGGGCTCCGAAATGACAGAGTTCCGCCGCCCCGGCATCGCAGGGGCGGCGCGTGCAGCGGCGTGGTGAGCGGAATACCCGTGGCTGACCGAAACTGATGAGTTCCGCGTAATCAGGGAGTTTTCCAATGAAAAAATCCGTCCTTTCGGCCTTGGCCGTGGCGGCTACCTTCGGTCTGGCGGGCAGCGCCTTCGCCGATGTCATCTTTGCCGTGGGGGCGCCGCTGACCGGCCCGAATGCTGCCTTCGGTGCGCAGTTCCAGAAAGGCGTGGAAAAGGCGGTTGCCGATATCAACGCCGCCGGCGGCATCAACGGCGAGCATATCTCGGTCGTGCTGGGCGACGATCAGTCCGACCCGAAGCAGGGCGTCTCGGTCGCCAACAAGTTCGTGGCTGATGGCGTGAACGTGGTGATCGGCCACTTCAACTCGGGCGTGTCGATCCCGGCTTCGGAAGTCTATGCCGAGAACGGCATCCTCGAAGTGTCGCCGGGCGCCACCAATCCGGTCTATACGGATCGCGGGATGTGGAACACCTTCCGTGTCTGCGGCCGTGATGACCAGCAGGGCGCGGTCGCTGGCGCCTATATCGCCGAGAACTTCAAGGACGCCAAGATTGCCGTCGTCCATGACAAGACCCCCTATGGTCAGGGTCTGGCCGATCTGACCAAGGCAGCGATGAACGCCGGTGGCGTGACCGAGGTGATGTATGAAGGCATCAACGCCGGTGACAAGGACTTCTCGGCGCTGGTCGCCAAGATGAAGGAGGCGGGCGTTACGCTGGTCTATTACGGTGGGCTGCATACCGAGGCGGGTCTGCTGATCCGTCAGATGGCCGACCAGGGGCTGAAGGCGCCGATGATGTCGGGTGACGGCATTGTCTCCAACGAGTTGGCAGCCATCGCCGGCGAAGCGGTTGCGGGCACGATGAACACCTTCGCTCCCGATCCGCGCCTGCGCCCCGAGGCCGCAGAACTGGTTGCGCAGTATCGCGCCGAGGGCTTCGAGCCCGAAGCCTATACGCTCTACTCCTACGCCGCCGTGCAGGCCGTTGTTGCCGCCGCCGCTGCCGCCGGGTCGAACGACACCCAGGCAATTGCCGCTGCGCTGAAGGCCAATGGTCCGTTCCAGACCGTGCTGGGCGAGCTTTCGTTCGACGAGAAGGGCGACATCACCCGCCCGGACTACGTCATGTATGAATGGAAGAAGGGCGACGACGGCAACTATACCTACTTCGCCAAGTAACCGAGGCCGGTATCGTCCGGCTGACCACGCAGCGCATCCTCGGATGCGCTGCGTTCCTGTTTGCGGAGGCGGGCACCGGGAGCCTGGGCGCGGGGAGTGGCCCGGCCTTGGGGCGCACCGAACTCAGGCCCTCGTCGGGCAACCAGGAGCGAAACATGGAATGTTTGGCACAGTTTATACCTGCAATCCCCGCGTGAACCCATACCAGGCCCGGAACAAGGTGCGTAAGTGCCGCCGGGCAGGGCTCGCTACCCTCGGGTGGGCGCTTGGGTGATACCTGTGGGGATCGGACATGGGCGGGTTTGCACGATAAAGTGACGACCACAATCGGTGGTGCGCCTACCCGCGGTCGGGAGTTGCCTTCTGTCGTGCGGGGTATCGAAGGCAGAGGTGGTGGCTTTCCCGGGGCTCGCTTGAGCGCGCGCCGCCCGATGGCTGCCGCTCTCGCCTCAGAACCACTGGCCGGGCTCCATCAGCCCGAGATCCATCAATTGCTGGCTGTTCCACTGGAACCCGGTCGAGTTGCGCCAACGGAAGTTATGGATGTCATAGCGTGAGCCGGGGTTGGTCTTCAGTGCCTTGGCGGTGCGGAAAGAACAGATACAGGCGGTCAGGTTATGGTGCCAGGGACAGGAATAGGTGTTGTATTCCTCGTCGCTGAAGGTGAAGTCCGGACGTAGCCGCAGATCGGCCTTGGCGCGGAACAGCGAGATGCGGTCGATCTTGCGCTTGCCCCAGGCCACATGCTCTTCAAAGCGCCAGCGCAGGCCACCGAAGAAATCGAGCTGACGGTCCTTCGTCTCGGAGGGACGAGCGGGATCGCTGCGACCGAGCGCGTAATAGCCCGAACGGTCCAGATGGGTATCCTGAAGGCTGACCGCATTGGGGAATTGCTCCAGATCGCCGGCGTAAAGGTCGATCACATAGGTCAGCATCGCATCGCGGCGTTCCTCGGTATGGAAGGTCAGCATATCGCGGACGGTGCGGGTCTCGCAGAAGGGGAAGAACAGGTATTCGGCGTTGAAACAGTAATAAAGCCAGGTGCCCTCGGCGACGGCGGCGTTGATCTCGCGCACCGCGTTCGGGATCGCCTCGTCGCCATGCACATTGTAGCGGATTCTGTGGATGCGCTCCTCCAGCTCCGGGCCGACCGAGATCTCATCATCGGCAAACAGCAGGACGAGCGGGAAGCCGGTCTTCAGATGGTGCAGGATCGTGCTGTCGACCTCGACCGGGTCTTCGGCGAAGATCAGCGCGACCGGCCCCTTGGCAAGCAGGCTGCTGCCCTGCGCGCGAAATTCGGTGATATTCTCGTAACGCATCCGCGCCTTCCCGACGGTAGCCCCTTGCCGCGGGAGAATCCGCCAAGGCGCGGGGCATTGCAAGCCGATGCGTTGCAGGAGTGGGAGCTTTTCGATAGAAGACGCATTCATCTGCAGGAAAACGCCCATGACCGATGCCGCGCCGAAGAAGCTGTTCATCAAGACCTATGGCTGCCAGATGAACGTTTATGACAGCCAGCGCATGGCCGAGGCGCTGGGGGCCAAGGGCTATGTCACGACCGAGAGCGTGGATGAGGCCGATATGGTGCTGCTCAATACCTGCCACATCCGGGAGAAGGCGGCGGAGAAGGTCTATTCCGACCTTGGCCGGCTGCGGCCGCTGAAGCACGCCAGGCCCGATCTGAAGATCGGTGTCGCGGGTTGTGTCGCGCAAGCCGAAGGGGCGGAGATCCTGAAGCGGATGCCGCTGGTCGACCTGGTGGTCGGCCCGCAGAGCTATCACCGCCTGCCGCAGATGGTAGAGGCGGCGGGCAAGGTGATCGACACCGATTTCCCCGAAGAGGACAAGTTCGAGCATCTGCCGCCGCGCAAGGCGCTGCGCGGGCCGACGGCCTTTCTTACCGTGCAGGAGGGATGCGACAAGTTCTGTGCCTTCTGTGTGGTGCCGTATACGCGGGGTGCCGAGGTCAGCCGCCCGGTCGCGCGGCTTCTGGCGGAGGCGCGTGATCTGGTGTCGCGCGGGGTGCGCGAGATCACGTTCCTGGGCCAGAACGTCAACGGCTATCACGGTGCCGGTGACGGGGGAGCCTGGAGCCTTGGCCGGCTGATCCGCGAGATGGCGCGGATCGAAGGGTTGGAGCGGATCCGCTATACCACCAGCCATCCCAATGACATGGATGACGATCTTGTCGCCGCGCATGGCGACGTGCCGCAGCTCATGCCCTATCTGCATTTGCCGGTGCAATCGGGCTCCGACCGTATCCTGAAGGCGATGAACCGCAAGCATACCGCCGAGCAATATCTGCGGCTGGTCGAGCGCATCCGGGCGGCACGGCCCGATATCCTGCTCAGTTCGGATTTCATCGTGGCCTTTCCCGGCGAGACCGACGCGGATTTCGAGGCGACGCTGGCGTTGATCCGTACCGTGGGCTTCGGCGCCGCCTTCAGCTTCAGGTATTCGGCACGGCCGGGAACACCTGCGGCGGAGAAGCCGGAGCTGCCGGCCGAGCTCGCCGATGCCCGGTTGCAGGCGCTGCAGGCGCTGATCACTACCCAGCAGCGCGCCACACAAGAGGCGATGGTGGGGCGCGAGGTCAGTGTGCTTTATGAAAAGCCCGGGCGGCTGCGGGGGCAGATGGTCGGCAAGTCCGACCATCTCCACGCGGTGCATGTGACTGATTCTGCTGGCCGACCGGGCGATCTGGTTCGGGTCAGGATTACCGCATCGGCGCCCAACTCCTTGGCCGGCGAAAGAATCACTATCTGAACCGACTGTTTCCGTATGGGCGACAATGACCATATTGTTGCGCCGTAGGGCGTGTCAGCGCAACAATCAATGGGCCGCTTTCCGGTCTGTTCATAGTTTTTGCTTTACATCGTATTTGAGTGAAGTCATTGCTCTACCTGATAATATTGGGTCATCCGGTGAACGAGGGGAGCTGCGACGTGGAACGTTTTTCCAATGCAGTGCGAGTGCTGTTGGGGGGGCTTGCGCTGTTTCTCGGGCTTGCAGGCGCCGCCAGCGCCCAGAGTGAGCCCGAGATTGCGGGCAGGATCGAGTGGGGCATATGGGTCGACGATGACGGCTGTATGCACTGGTGGGCGGATGGCGGTGTCGAGGGCTATATGCTTGATCGCGTGAACCCACAGACAGGCAAGCCGGTCTGCCTCAAGCGCAATACCTGTCTTGTAGAAAATACCGATACGCTGTTTGCCACCGACAGCCACAAGCTGACGGCGATCGGACAGGACCGTCTGCGGCAGTTCTTCCAGCAGGCCGGTGCCTTCGGTTATGCCGTCTATGGCCATACCGACAGCCGTGGATCGGACGAACATAACATGCGCCTGTCGCAGCGCCGCGCTTCGGCGGTGGCGGATGTGGCGCGGTCGGTCGGCGCCATGGTGGAGCGCGAGATCGGCTTTGGTGAGCGTAACCCCATCGCGCCGAACGATTCCGCTGCGAACATGCAGAAGAATCGCCGCGTCGAAGTCGTCTGCTATCGGTGGTGATTCCCATGAACAAGTTCATTCCGGGCCTTGCCCTTCTCGGTGTTGCCGCGCTGGCAGGTTGTGGCGATGGCCTCACTCCTTATGTCCATAGCCCCGATACGGTGATCGCCGTCCCCGTGGACCGTGGTATCGACAGCAAGCCGCTGGCGCCGGGCGGCGGTGGCATAGCCTATGATCCCGATGGCTGCCAGGGCTGGATCATTGACGATGGGATCGAGGGTTATTCCGGCCGTCGCTTCGATCCGATCTCGGGCCTTCCGATCTGTGACAACCGCTATCCGCCGGGCACCGTGCTGCGGAATTACCAGTCCCCGAATGCGGGCCTGCGTGACTGGGTGCCTCACGCGGGACGGCGCACGAAGTAGTAAGCCATAGCGCATATAACGGATGTCGGGGCCGCAGTTCGCTGCGGCCCTTTGCGTTCGCCGGCTTCCGTCGGGCACCCAATATCGGGTGGGTCGGCGTTGCGGTTCCACGACAGGTTGTGGCCGGCTGTGGCGATTTTGCCGGTTTTTGCCGAATATTCGGTTTCGGGAACCATTTCACGCCGCTTTGTCTTGTTTCCGTGACCTGCAGCACGCAGATTTTTGGATATGAGCCCTCCAACCGCAAAGGAACAGCACTTGGGCATCAGCGCGCTGACCCCCCCGCCCCACGCCGAGGACATCGTGGAAACGCTTCTGGAGTTTCCTGACAACCGGTTGCTGATTGATCTGTGCGGCGAATATGACCGCAACCTTGCGCAGATCGAGCATCAGATGGGGGTGCATATCCTGCGAAAGGGCAACCGGCTGGCGGTGATCGGCGACAAGGGCACAAGGGAGCAGGCGGCGGCGGTGCTGGAAGGGCTCTATGCCAGGCTCGAAGCGGGGCGCGGCATCAGTGCGGGCGATATCGAAGGGGCGATCCGCATGGGACATCCGGTGCTCGAAAATCCGCGCGGCGAGCAGATCGAGATGTTCACCCCCGGCAGCGTCGAACTCCGCACCCGCAAGAAGCCGATCGAGCCACGCACCGAGGCGCAGAAAGCCTATGTGGCGAACCTCTTCGCCCATGAGCTCGGCTTCGGCATCGGCCCGGCGGGGACCGGCAAGACCTCTCTGGCGGTGGCAGCGGGCGTCACCATGTTCATCGGCGGCATGGTGGAGCGCATCGTGCTGTCGCGTCCTGCGGTGGAGGCGGGCGAGCGGCTCGGCTTCCTGCCTGGCGACATGAAGGAGAAGGTCGATCCCTACATGCAGCCGCTTTACGACGCGCTGAACGATTTCCTGCCCGCCAAGCAGGTGCAGAAGCTGATGGAGGAGAAGCGGATCGAGATCGCACCGCTCGCCTTCATGCGCGGTCGCACGTTGTCGAACGCCTTCGTGGTGCTGGATGAGGCGCAGAACGCCACCACCATGCAGATGAAGATGTTCCTTACCCGGCTGGGCGAGGGCTCGCGCATGGTGATCACGGGCGACCGCACCCAGGTCGACTTGCCGCGCGGCGTGGTCTCGGGGCTTGCCGATGCGGAGCGTATCCTGAAGGGCGTGAAGGGCGTGAGCTTCAACTACTTCACCGCCCGAGACGTGGTGCGTCACCCGCTGGTCGCCCGAATCATCGAGGCCTATGAGCGGAGTGAGGCGCAGGGCTGAAGGCAGGGGCCGGAAACCGGTTCAGGGATGGTTTTCCGGGCGCGGGGTGGAAATGGTGCGGGGGCTGTCTGCCCTCCAAGGTGCCTTCGGCACCTCCCCCCGAGGATATTTTCGAACAGATGAGAAAGAGCGTTCTTCTTCATCATTTGTTTGGGGCTGAAAGGGAAGGGAGCGCTACCACCGAACAGCCGCGAAAATTGGCTCGACGTGCAGACGCGCGCACTACAACAGGCTGCGCGGATCGTCACTGATCAATTTGATGCGCAGGGAGTAATTTGACATGATGCCTATGGGTGGCCAGAGAAGCAGAGGCCGATTGACGTTCCGGTGCGCGGCCCTGCGGGGCCGCCATCCTGAGCGCCAGGAGGGGAGGCAGAATGGATAGCAACAGGTTCACGGTCGCCAAAATGACCGCAGACGAGTTCCGCGCTCGTCTGAAAACGATCTGGGGCGGCCACGGCTCGCAGGGGCAGGCTGCCCGGCACTGAGGCGTGGGCCGGAAAACGGTCCAGCGCTGGCAGTCCGGCGCCGTGGCGGTGCCGGGCGACATCGCGGCGGAGTTGCGGGAGATGACCACGATAGCGCGGCCGCCCGATGGATCGACGGCGGCGGATGACCGCGGCGCCGCCTGCGCCGATGCCATCGCGCCGGTGCTGGGCGGCATGACCCTGCGAGCCGTCGATATGGGGTGGAGCGAGGCGGAGGTGACCGTGGCGGTCATCTCGATTGCGGCCGGCGAGTTGCGGTCTGTCGCCGGTGCCGAGGCCGCCGCCGATCTGCTGCGCGCGGTGGCGGCGGGGATCGAGTCGGGCCATGCCGGCGACACATAGGGAAGGGAGCTGCAGCCTGTCGGGCCGGGATGTGAGGGTGCACGGATGAACGTTAGTGTGGATACCGTCATCGAGGATGACCGCTGGGCCGCCTTCGGGCTTGAGGCGGCGGCTTCGCGCGCGGTGGGGGCGGTGTTGGCGCATCTGCGGCTGGACCCGGCGCTTTACCGGATCGTGGTCATGGGCTGCGATGATGTGCGGATCGCCGAATTGAATGGCGCGTTCCGAGGCAAGGGGGCGCCAACCAACGTGTTGAGCTGGCCTTCAGAGGAGCGCGGCGCCGAATATGCCGGCGAGGCGCCCGACCTGCCGGAGCCGGGCGGGCCGGAGGATCCGGCGGAGCTGGGCGACATCGCCATTGCCTTTGAGACCTGCGCGCGGGAGGCGGGGGAGCAGGGCAAGGCTTTCAGCGATCATGTGACCCATCTTCTGGTCCACGGGATGCTCCATCTGTTTGGCTATGATCACGTCGATGACGATGACGCCGCGCTGATGGAGGAGGTCGAGCAGCAGATCCTTGCATCGCTCGGCATTGCCGACCCATATTAGGGCGGTATCCGCAACATGGGCAGAAGGACCGATGGGCAGTAGTTACGACGGATCGACGGCGGCGCAGCATTCCTCCGGGGAGGCGGGGCCTGAGGAGGGCGAGCCTTCCGAGGCGGGGCAGAAGGGGTTTTTCGGGCGGCTGCTTTCGGCCTTTTCCTCTGCCGATCCGCCCGCCGATCCTGCGGGCGCCGCCTCGGTCGTCTCGGTGCCGCTCCCCGGCCTCGCCAATCTGCGCAAGCTCAGGGTCGACGACGTGGCGATCCCCAAGGTCGAGGTCGCGGCGGTGCCGCTCGATATCGGCAGGGATGAACTGGTCGAGGTGTTCCGCAAGCAGGGCTTCTCGCGCCTGCCGGTCTACAAGGGGACGCTCGACCATCCGCAGGGGCTGGTGCTGCTGAAGGATCTGGCGCTGCAATATGGCTTTGGCGCCGGCGGGCGGTTCAGCCTGAAGAAGCTCTTGCGCCCGATCCTTTATGCCCCCCCCTCCATGCCGCTTCATGTGCTTTTGCAGAAGATGCAGAAGGAGCGGGTGCATATGGCGCTGGTGATCGACGAATATGGCGGGGTCGACGGGCTGGTGACCATCGAGGACCTGATCGAGACCGTCATCGGCGAGATTGAGGACGAGCATGACGAGGAGGGAGGCAATCTCTGGAAGGAGGAAAGCCCCGGCATCTGGCTCATGCAATCCACCACGCCGCTCGACGAGGTGGAGGCCAGGATCGGTGTGAAGCTGCGTACCGGTGAGGAAGACGGCGAGATCGACACCCTGGGCGGCCTTGTCTCGCTGCGCGCCGGCCGTGTCCCGGCGCGGGGCGAGATCGTGCCGCATGAGAGCGGGGTGGAGTTCGAGGTTGTCGATGCCGATCCGCGCCGGATCAAGCGGTTGCGGGTCCGCCTGCCCGGTGCGGTCGACGCCTGAGTGATGCGTCTGATGCGCGATCTTGGCCCGGCCTTCCTGCTGGGGGTTCTGGCGGCGGCGGGGCAGGCGCCGCTCGGGCTCTGGCCGCTGGCGCTCGCGGGCTATGCCGGTATCGTCCGGCATGTGGCGACACGCCCGGAGGGGGCGGCACTGCGGGCCTGGGCGGCGGGTCTTGGCCATTTCGGTGCGGCGCTGAGCTGGATCGTGCAGCCCTTCCTGGTCGATCCCGAAACCTATGGCTGGATGGCGCCCTTCGCGCTTCTGGCCATGGCGGGGGGGCTGGCACTGTTTTGGGCGGTAGCGGGCTGGATCGCGGCGCAGGTGACGCGCCCGGCTTTCGGTTTCGCGCTGGCGCTGGCGGCGCTGGAGGCGCTGCGCGGCGTGGTGCTGACCGGCTTTCCCTGGGCGCTGCCCGGCCATATCTGGATCGACCTGCCGGTGGCGCAGGCAGCGGCCTGGATCGGGGCGAACGGGCTGACGCTGCTTACGCTTCTGATGGCCGCACTGCCGGTGGTGCTGCGCCTCAAAGGGCTGATCCTGGCGGCGCTGCTGCTGGCGGGCCTCTGGGGTGGTGGGCTGTGGCGATTGTCCTGGCCGGAACCGCCGGCGCCGGGGCTGGTCTTCCGGCTCGTGCAGCCCGATGCGGAACAGCATCGGAAAAGGGATCCGGATC
>JAIRJX010000187.1 GCA_031260425.1 Gemmobacter sp. | reverse complement strand
CAGAACCGGCAGTTTCAATGTTTTCCTGGGTGCTTCGGCCAGCGCCGCCTCAAGTTCCGCCATGATCGTCTCCGCAATATCTCCGTCATCCAGATTAACCGGAGGTCACTAACCGATTGTTAAGCCCGATCCGCCAAGACTCGGCTCCAGGGGCAGAAGCCCGGAATGCGGAGAGGTGCGGTGCAGAATCTGATCTCGCTTTGGTCTCGAATGGACATGCGGCGGCGAATCGTCGTGATCGGCACAACGGTCGCGGTCTTCGCGCTCGTGCTCGGCTTGGCGCAGTTGAATGGCCGGAAGGAGCAGGCGCTGCTCTATGCCGGGCTGGAGGGCGCGGCGGCCGGCGAGGTGATCGCGGCGCTCGACCAGCGGCGGATCAACTATGAGGTGCGGGGCGATTCGATCTATGTCGAGGCCGGCGCGCGCGATGCGACACGGATGGCTTTGGCGGCGGAAGGGCTGCCGGCCACCGGGGCTGGCGGCTACGAACTGCTGGACGGGCTGTCAGGCTTCGGCACCACCTCGCAGATGTTCGACGCCGCCTATTGGCGCGCGAAGGAGGGCGAGCTTGCCCGCACCATCCTTGCCAATCCGGCGATCCGCGCCGCGCGCGTTCATATCGCGCAGGCCTCCGCGCAGCCGTTCCGCGAGCGGACACATGCAACCGCCTCGGTCACGGTGACCACCTCCGGCAGTCTGGGCGCGGCACAGGTGAAAGCGCTACGGCATCTGGTAGCAGCGGCGGTCAGCGGGATGCGGCCCGAGGATGTCGCGGTGATCGACAGCGTGGCTGGCCTTATCCCCTTGGGCGAAGAGAACGGCCCCGGGTCGGAACTGGCGCTGGACCGCGCGGTGGAAATCCGCGCGCGGGTGGAGCGGTTGCTGGCGGCGCGGGTGGGCACCGGCAATGCGGTGGTCGAGGTTTCGCTCGATCTGGTCACCGACCACGAGCAGATCACCGAACGCCGGTTCGATCCGCAGGGCCGCGTGGCGATCTCGACCGAGACGCAGGAGAAATCCGGCACCAGCCGTGATTCGGCACAGGATGTCACCGTGGCTTCGAATCTGCCGGAAGGAGATGCAGTCACCGGTCAGGGCAGCCAGAGCCAGACCTCCGAAACCCGCGAGCGGATAAATTTCGAGGTGTCCGAGACCCAACGCGAACTGGTGCGCGGCCCCGGCGCCATTCGCCGGCTGACCGTCGCCGTTCTGGTCGACGGAATCACTACCACCAGCGCCGATGGCGTGACCACGTTCGAAACGCGGCCGGAGACTGAGCTGGCTGATCTGCGCGAACTGGTCGCCTCTGCGGTGGGCTTCGACGCTGAGCGCGGTGATGTGTTGACGCTCAAGTCGATGGCCTTCGAGAAGGCCGGCGCCGTCGGCACGCTGGCGCAGGCCGGTTTCCTGCCCGAATTCGGGACGATCGACATGATGGCACTGATCCAGATCGCGGCGCTCGCCCTGGTGGCGCTGGTGCTTGGCCTGTTCGTGATAAGACCGCTGGTGGGTGGTGGTGCGCGCGTGAGCGCGAGCGATTCTCCGCTGGCGCTGCCCATGCCGGAAACCGCGACCGAGGCGATTCGCGTGGTGACGGGAGAGATCGACGATGCCGGTGATCTGCCCGCACTCGCCACGATCTCCGGCAATGGAGCCGAGGTGCCGGATGATCCGGTCAGCCGTCTGCGCCGCCTGATCGAAGAGCGGCAGGCCGAATCGGTCGAAATCCTGCGCGGCTGGCTGGAAGACGAGGGGGAGCGCGCATAATGGCCCTGAAGCTCGAAAGCTTTGAAGCCACCGACATACCGCCTGCAGCGGAAAGCGGCGCAGATCACGCGATGGAAGATGCCCGCCTTGCCGCCTTCGAGCAGGGTTATACCGCCGGCTGGGACGATGCGAGCAACGCTTCCGCGCAGGATCAGACCCGAATCCGCGCCGATCTGGCGCGCAGCATCCAGGCGCTCGGTTTCACCTTTCATGAGGCGCGGACGCATGTGCTGAAGGCGCTCGGCCCGCTGATACAGGAGATGACGGTGCGGCTTCTGCCGGAATTGGCGCGTGAAGCGCTGGCGCCGACCGTGCTGGAAACCCTGTTGCCGCTGGCCGAACGGCTGGCAGAGGCACCGATAGATCTGGTGCTGAACCCGGCAGCCCGCACCCCGGTAGAATCGCTTTTGGAACAGGCAACCGGCCTGCCGCTGAACATCGTCGAGGAACCCTTGCTGGGCGAAGGGCAGGTCTATCTCCGGCTCGACGGCTGCGAGACCCGGATCGATCTCGACGCGGCGACCGGCCAGCTTACCGCCGCCTTGCGCGGCTTCTTCGGTTTGTCCGCTCAGGAGGGCGCGAAATGAACGACACGCAGACCAACCCTTTCGGCCAGGTTCCCATCGAGATCACCATCTCGGTAGGCAAGGCCCGGCCACAGATCCGCGATCTGCTGAAATTGCAGCGCGATGCGGTTCTGGCGCTGGACCGTCGGGTCGACGATCCGGTGGAGCTTTACGTCGGCGACCGGTTGATTGCGCGCGGTGAGTTGCGGGAGATGGAGGGCGAGCAGGCGGGGCAGCTTGCCGTACGGCTGACAGAGGTGGTCAACCTGCGGAGCGGATTGTGAAATTCCTCTCTGTCCCGCTGCTTCTGCTGCTGGCAGGGCCGGCAGCGGCGCAGACCCTTTCGCTCGATATGGGCGAAAGCCTCGGCGCGCGGTCGATCCAGCTCATCGCGCTCATCACGGTGTTGAGCCTGGTGCCGGGCCTCGCCATCATGGTGACCTGCTTTCCCTTTATCGTCACGGTCCTGTCGATCCTGCGGCAGGCCATCGGGCTGCAGCAGGCGCCACCCAACATGATGATCGTGAGCCTCGCGATGTTCCTTACATGGTTCGTGATGGACCCGGTGCTGACCGAGGCGTGGGAGCGTGGCGCCGGGCCAATGTCGCGTGGCGAAATCGAGCTGACGGAGGCGGTGCCGCTGACCCTCGCCCCTTTCCGCAGCTTCATGGCGGCGCGGGTGGGAGACGAGACCTATGCCGCGATGCAGGCACTGCGCCCGGGTGATCCGGTGGTGGCGGCCGATGCTCCGCTGTCGCTGCTGGTGCCGTCCTTCCTGCTGTCGGAGATCAAGCGTGCCTTCGAGATCGGCTTCCTGATCTTCCTGCCCTTCCTCGTCATCGACCTGGTGGTGGCTGCCATCCTGATGTCGATGGGGATGATGATGGTTCCGCCAGCGGTAGTCTCGTTGCCGTTCAAGCTGGCCTTCTTCGTGGTAGCCGATGGCTGGAGCCTGATCTCGGGGGCGCTGGTGCGAAGCTACCTCCCGGGCTGATCGGCATTCAGACATGGCTCTCGCAACCTTCTGGGAAAGTCACCGTTTCCGCCTTTGCTGCCCCGCATGACAAAGGGCCGCACCTGCCGCCGGAATGCGGCAGGAGGGAGCGGCAGTCATGCCTCGGGGATCAGGATCTCGCGCTTGCCGACATGGTTTGCCGGGGTGACGACGCCTTCTTCTTCCATCTGCTCCACCAGACGTGCAGCCTTGTTGTAGCCGATACCGAGCTTGCGCTGGATATAAGAGGTGGAACATTTGCGGTCCTTCGCCACAATCGCCACCGCTTGGTCGTAGAGCGCATCCTCGCCATCGGAATTGCCGCCGAGGCCAAGCACTGCATCAATATCGCCCGCCATCTCGTCCTCTGGCCCTTCGACCACGCCGGACATGTAGTGCGGCGGGCCGAAGCTCTTGAGGTGATTGACGATCTCCTCGACCTCCTCGTCCGACACGAAGGGGCCGTGGATGCGGGTGATGCGCGCGCCGTTGCCCATATAGAGCATGTCGCCCTGGCCCAGCAGTTGCTCTGCCCCTTGTTCGCCCAGGATGGTGCGGCTGTCGATCTTCGAGGTCACCTGGAAGGAGATCCGGGTCGGGAAGTTCGCCTTGATCGTGCCGGTGATCACATCGACCGAAGGGCGCTGCGTCGCCATGATGAGGTGGATCCCGGAGGCGCGCGCCATCTGCGCCAGCCGCTGGATGCAGGCTTCGATCTCTTTCCCGGCCACCATCATCAGGTCGGCCATCTCGTCGACGATCACCACGATATAGGGCAGCGAGACCGGGGCGAATTCCTCGGTCTCGAAGACCGGCTCGCCGGTATCGTCGTCGAATCCGGTCTGGACGGTGCGGCGGAACAGCTCGCCCACCGCCAGCGCCTCATGCACCCGGCCGTTATAACCGTCAATGTTGCGCACGCCCATCTTCGACATCTTGCGATACCGCTCCTCCATCTCGCCCACCACCCATTTCAGCGCCACGACCGCCTTCTTGGGATCAGTGACGACGGGAGAGAGCAGATGAGGGATCCCGTCATAAACCGACAGTTCCAGCATCTTCGGGTCGATCATGATGAGCCGGCATTCCTCGGGCGTCAGCTTGTAGAGGAGGCTCAGGATCATCGTATTGATGGCGACCGACTTGCCCGAGCCGGTGGTGCCCGCGATCAGCAGATGCGGCATCTTGGCGAGGTTCGCCACCACCGGATCGCCGCCGATATCCTTGCCGAGCGCCAGCGGCAGCCGCTGATTGCCATCGCCAAACTCCCGGGCCGAGAGGATCTCGCGCAGCAGCACCTTCTCGCGCGCGACATTGGGCAGTTCGATCCCGATCACCGAGCGTCCCGGCACGGTAGAGACACGGGCCGAGAGTGCGGACATCGAGCGCGCGATGTCATCGGCCAGCCCGATGACCCGGCTGGCCTTCAGACCGGGCGCAGGTTCGAGTTCATACATGGTGACAACCGGACCGGGGCGGACCGAGACGATCTCCCCCTTCACGCCGTAATCGTCCAGAACCGCTTCCAGCATCCGGGCGTTTTCCTCCAATGCCTCATCGCTGAGCGCATGGCGCCGCACCGTCGAGGCCGAAGCCAGAAGCGACAGCGGCGGCAATTCGTAGCGCAGCTGGGCCGCTTCCTCGAATTGCAGGCGCGGTTGCGCTTCGGCCACCGCCTGGCGCGAGGGGGCGGGCAATTTTTTCGCCGGATGCTGCACGACGCCACGCTTCACCTCGGGGGCAAAAAGGGCGGAGGCGTTGCGGTGGACGACCGGCGACGGATCGTGGTCCGGCTCGAAACCGTCGTCGATTTCCCAGCCGGCATCAGCCGGAACCACAGGCGATACCCCGGGGGGGGCATTCCAGCCGGGCTCCATCACCGGTGGCTGCATCGGCGCGGCGGCGGGCAGGCGCGTGGCGGCGGGGCGCATGAGCGGCTCCGGCCGGTCAAGTCGCAACGCGGCCTCGGCAGAGCGCACTTCCAGCACCGGTGGGGCGGAAAACGGAGGCTCGGCCGGCGGCAGCGCCATGGCCGCAGGCAGAGCAGTGGTCGGGCGCAGCATCGAAGCTGTGACCGGCGGCTCCGCCACGGGGACCGGGGGTGCGGCGCATGCGGTCTCCATCTGCGGCTGCGGGATGGCTACGGGCCGGGTGGTTTCCGCAAGCCGGGTCCGCGCAGCGGCGGCACGGGCCGCGACCGAAGCAACCGCGGCGCTGACCGCATTGGTCATGGCGGGGGCGGCCGCGACGGGGGCCACCACCGGCGGCTCCATCCGCACGCCGGAGGCGGCACCATGTCGGCTCAGCGCCGGTTCGCGACGCGCGATGGCAGCTTGCAGCGGCGTCATATTCGGTAGCGTGGCGGAGCCGGCACCCTGCCCCCCAGCCTGCCCCGCACGGGAGCGGATCACGTCGGAGATACGGGCGCGGATACGTTCCTCGCTGACCGGCGCGGGTTCCGAGAGCGGCGATGCCACGGGCCGCTCCGGCTGCGGTGCCGGATCCACGACACGGCGCAGCCGCCCCAGAAATCCCTCTTTCCGCTTCGGTGGAGGCAGGGCCATCGGCGGCGGGGCGTAACTCTGCGGCGGCGTACGCCGGGCGGAGGCACCGGGCAATTCGGCGGGAGCGCCGAAATCGGGCATATAGCCGTCATCCTCGACCACCGCTTCTTCCGCAGGTTCGGCTCGGATCACGCGATGACGCGGGACGGCTTGCGGGGGCACCACCGGCAGCGGCACATCGGCGCGGCGCAGCCGCCGGCGGTCCTGCATCGCCCGCGCAGCCTCGATGGCGCCACTAGTGCCGCGCCCCGCCCATTGCATGACCTGCGAATAGGTCATCACCGATCCCAGAGCAAGAAAATGACGGATCGCCTGCAACTCCCTCAGATCGAAGCCGGTGACGAAAAGCAGCATCGCCAGCAGCGCAAGCCCGGCCAGCAGCGACGTCACCTTCAGCCCGAAGGCGGCCTTCACCGGCGCAACACCGAGGAGCGCCCCCAGCACCGTGTCTCCGAACAGCCCGCCCAGCCCAAAGGAATGCGGCCAGCCCGCCCCCGGCACATGGGTTGCGGCGAAGACCGAAGCCATGGCGACGGCGATCAACGCGAAAACCACCCGGCCCAACGCGCGTTCGGCCCCGCGATGCAGCACGAAGCGCAGCCCCCAAGCACTCAGGATCAGCGGCAGTGCCCAGGCGCCGCGCCCGGTGATGATGACCAGTGTCGAGGCGATGGCGGCGCCGGGGCTACCCAGCCAGTTGCGCACCGGCTCGCCCGTCTCCACCATCCAGCCCGGATCCTCGGGCGCGTAGCTGCCCAGCATCACCACGAACACCCCAGCCAGCGCGATCAGCCCAAGGCCGATCAGCTCGCGTGCGCGCCGCTCCAGCACGGCCTGGATGTTCGGGTCCATCATCGGATCACGTTGGCGTGTCTGATACAGGGCCATCTGCCGTCCTCACCCGTAAATGCAGTCGCGCAGCCGGATCAGGCCACGTTCGGTTTCCTCTTGCGGGGCAACCAGCGCCACGCGGATATAAGATTTGCCGGGATTCTGCCCCGCCACCTCGCGCGCGAGGTAGGCGCCGGGCAGCACCCGCACGCCCGTCCTGGTCCAGAGCTTCACCGCCGCCGCCTCACCATCTTCGACGGGCAGCCAGAGGAAGAAGCCGCCCTCAGGACTTTCATAACCCTGCATCCCCGAGAAGATGCGATCAGCCGCAAGGAACTTCGCCTGATAAAGCGCGCGCGAAGCCGCGACATGCGCTTCGTCGCCCCATGCCATCTCCGCCACACGCTGCAGGGGCAAGGGCGGCGGCGCACCGGCAAATGCGCGCAGCTTGCGCAGCCGCGCCATGCTTTCGGCCCCGGCCGCAACAAAACCCGAGCGCAGGCCGGGCAGGTTGGAGCGTTTCGACAGCGAATGGAAAGCCACCACCCGTTCCGGATCCGCCCCGGTCTCCGCCGCGATTTCAAGGATGCCGGGCGGCGGCGCACTGCGCCAGATCTCGGAATAGCACTCGTCGGCAAAGATACGAAAATCGTGCTTCTCGGCCAGCGTCAACAGGTCGCGCCAATAGGCGCGCGAAGCCACGGCTCCCTGAGGATTGGCGGGTGAGCAGACATAGGCCACCGCCACCCGGTCGAGAAGGTCCGGCGCCAATCCGGCATAATCCGGCAAGAAACCGGTCGCAGCGGTGGCGGGCACATAAACCGGCTCTGCCCCCACGGCCAGCGCAGCCACGGCATAAACCTGATAGAACGGGTTCGGCATCAGGACCACGGGCTGCCGGCCCCGCTTCGTCTCGGGACAAAGCGCGATACAGGCGTTGAACAACCCCTCGCGCGTGCCGTTCAGCACCATCAACCGGTTTTCGGACAGGCTCACCCCGTAGCGCCGACGGATCCAACCGGAAATCGCCGCCAGCAGCTCCGGCGTGCCGTCATTCGGCGGATAGACCCCGAAGCCGTCCAGATTGGCCGCCAGCATCGGTCCGACGAAATCCGGCATCGCATGTCTCGGTTCACCGATCGTCATGGCGACCGGTTCACCACCCGGCTCCAGGTGGTCGATCAGCTTCCGCAAACGCGGAAACGCATAATCCGGCAGGTTCGAGAACCGCTCAGGAAACGCCATATCACTGCCTCATCTCGGGGTCGTAGCGCCCCGTTTGCGGCGAGAATAGCGGCCAAGTCCTTTCCGGTCCAGCGAAACGCACCGCGATCCGTAGGAGGCCGACGTGGATTGTGGCTTTTTCGTCCGGGGCGAGGGTCTACCCTTCGTCATGCGGGACGGCGGGCGGGCGGCGGCTCCACGAAGGAAGGCGCGGCGGGGAAACCGCTGCCTCTCCCGGCGCAACAGAAGGGCATCGCCCGACCGCAGGTGGGCGGCTCCGACGATTGAGGTCTGCACTTTATGGCGCAATCACGCCTGTGCCCGATCCCCGCACTTGCGGTGACAAAGCGCCCTTGGGGGCGGTCGGGGGCTGCCCCGACGGCACTACGTGCCTTGTTCCGGGTGGAGGAAAGGGCTCACACGGGCCTTGGACGAGAGGCGATACAGGAGATGCGTCATGTCCCGCCATGACCACCCCGGGAGACAAGTGCCTAGCCCAGCGCCCGCTCCACCGCAGCACCAAGGCGCAGCAGCCGCTCCTCCTGCATCGCCGGCCCCATGAGCGAGATCCCGCAAGAGGGTTGGCCGGTCGGCAGGGTCAGCGCGCAAAGCCCCATCAGATTGCCGATCCGGGTATTGCGCAGGGCAAGAAGGTTCTCGGCGGCGAAATAGGCCGGATCCTCCAGCAACCGCCGCGCATCGGGCGGCAGGATGGGGGTGGTGGGAATCAGCACCGCATCGAAGCCGCCGACCCGCCGCTCCCAGAGCTTGCGCAACTCGTTCAGCCGCCGCCAGGCCGAAATATAGCCCGTCGCCTTCACCGTGCCCCCGGCGCGGAATCGCTCCAGCACCGGCGGGAACATCTTCTGCGGCGCAGCCTCGATAGTCTCGCCCCAGATCGCATAGGCTTCCGGGGTGAAGAGCAGGCCCGCCAGCCCTACGGCCTCGGCCACCTCCGGTGCCTCGAACTCGTCGATTGTGGCGCCGGCATTGGCCATCCGGCGCAACGCATCCTCGAAGCCGAGCGCCGGTGCATCACGCAGATCCTCCAGCGCCACGGTTTTCAGCACGCCGAATCGGGCATTGCTCAGGCTCGCCCCCTTCAGATCGGCCGCCCGCCGCGCGGTCAGCGCAGACAGGATCAGCGCGCAATCCTCCACCGTGGTCGCCAGCGGCCCCACGGTGTCGAAGGTCTCGCATAGCGGCACCACACCCTTCAGCGACAGCCGTCCCGCCGTGGTCTTCAGCCCCACCAGGTCGTTCCACGCCGCCGGCACCCGCACCGATCCCCCGGTATCCGAGCCGATGGCCGCCGCAGCCAGCCCGAAGGCCACCGAAGCCGCCGCGCCGGAGGATGACCCCCCGGGAACCGCCTCCGGGAAGTTGATGCAAGGCGGCGTCGCCGTCATCGGGTTGAGACCGAGGCCGGAAAACGCAAGCTCCGTCATATGCGTCTTGCCAAGACAGACCAGACCTTGCGTCGTCGCGGTGTGGAGAACCTCTGCATCTTCTTTCGGCATCCGGCCCTGCAGCAAGGCGGAGCCGGCCTCGCATTCCACCCCGGCCACGTCGAAATTATCCTTCCAGCTCAGCGGCACGCCATCAAGCGGTCCGATCCGTGTGCCCGCCGCCTGTCGCCCGGCGGCGGAAACGGCGGTGGAGCGCGCATGGTCGGCCGTGGTGCGCGCATAAATCCGCTTCGTCTCGGGATGACGGGCGATAGCGTCGAGAAACGCCTCCGTCAGGTCGACCGGGTTGATCTTGCCGGCCTCGATCGCCCGGCCAAGCTCTGCCGCGCTGCGCCCGAGCCATTTGTCCATCATCGCCCGACTCTCCCCGTGATTTCCCCACAGGCTAGCGGGCAGCGGGGGTGCGGGCAATCGCCGCCTTCCCCTCCCGCGCATCCTCGCGCATAATGCGGCCATGACGACGGATACCGATATTCTCATCGCGGGTGGCGGGCTGAACGGCCCGGCGCTTGCGCTCGCGTTGGCCCGGGGGGGCCTCAACGTCACTGTAGTCGACAGCCGCCCGGCACCCGCTCGGGCCGAGGCGGGCTTCGACGGGCGCGCCTATGCACTGGCGCTGGCCTCGCAGCGGCTCCTTTCCGTTATCGGTGTCTGGCCGAGGATCGCCGCCCACCAGCCGATCCTGAAGATCAAGGCGAGCGATGGGGTGGCGGGGCAAGGCGCCTCTCCCCTGTTCCTCGGCTTCGATTCGGCAGAGCTGGAAGAAGGCCCGATGGGCTTCATGGTCGAGGACCGCCATCTCTATGCCGCGTTCCTTTCCGCCATGGCAGAGGAGCCGCGCATCACATTGCTGTCGGGCGAGACCGTGATTGCACAGGAAACCGGCGAACAGCGCGCCGCCGTCACCCTCGCCTCGGGCAGCCAGCTCACTGGACGGCTGCTCGCCGGCTGCGACGGGCGGCAATCCGGCACAGCACAACGCGCCGGCATCCGTCGCACCGGCAGGGGTTACAGCCAGACCGCGCTGGTCACCGCCATCCGGCATGAGAAACCCCATGAAGGCATCGCGCACCAGTTCTTCATGCCCGCCGGCCCCCTCGCCATCCTGCCGCTGGCCGGGGGCTTCCATTCCAGCATCGTATGGAGCGAGCACGACAGCACCGCGCAGGCGATTCAGGCCCTGGACGACGCGGCCTACCTCGCCACGCTCCGCCCCCGCTTCGGCGATTTCCTGGGCGGGATCGCGCTGGCCGGCGCCCGCTTCACCTATCCGCTGACCCTCACCCTCGCCACCAGTTACATTGCCCCCCGCATGGCGCTGGTGGGCGACGCTGCCCATGGCGTGCATCCGATCGCGGGACAGGGCCTGAACCTCGGCCTGCGCGACGTGGCGGCACTGGCCGAAGTGGTGATCGAGGCGTATCGCCGCGGCGAGGATCCCGGGAGCCTCACTACGCTGGAGCAATACCAGCGCTGGCGGCGCTTCGATTCGACAACGCTTGCCCTCGGCATGGACCTGGTGAACCGGCTGTTCTCCAATGGCAATCCCGCCTTGCGGCTGGCGCGCGACCTCGGCCTCGGCGCGGTGAACGCCCTGCCCGGCCTCAGACGCGGCTTCATGCGGCAGGCGGCCGGATTGACCGGAGAGTTGCCGAGACTGCTGGCCGGGCAACCGATCTGACCGCACCACCGGCAGAGTCGTCCGATCCGCAGGAGATAAGGGGGGCTCGCCCCCCCTCTTGTCCTGCGGCCAATTCACCCCCTGAGGATATTTATGAACAGATGAATGAGGGATGTGCACTCTTGTTCATTTTCTGTCTGAAAATATCCTCAGGGGTGAGCCCCGCAGGGGTAGAGGGCTGAAAGCCCCCTACCCGGCTCCCTGCCCTGTGGCCGCACATGGCTTGAAGCGGGCACGCGGCGGGCATAGTGTCGGCGCGGCAACGGGAGGCCAGGCATGGCGCAGAAACGCAGCATATTCGAGGAAGTCGGCGGGACCCGGCCGGCACGCCCCGTGGCGCCCCTCGGGGGCATCGAGCGCGGTCATGGCGGCGCACGCCGGGCAATCCGGCTCTGGCTCGTGCTGATCTTTCTGCTGGTGGCCGCGATGATCGTGGTGGGCGGCCTCACCCGGCTAACCGACAGCGGACTGTCGATCACCGAATGGAAGCCGCTCCACGGCGCCGTCCCGCCGCTGAGCGACGCGGATTGGGCGCGGGAATTCGCACAATATCAGGCGAGCCCGGAATACCGCCTGCAGAACAGCGGCATGACGCTCGAGGCGTTCAAGACGATCTTCTGGTGGGAATGGGGGCATCGGCAACTGGGCCGGGTGATCGGGCTGGTCTGGGCGGTGGGGTTTCTCGGCTTCCTTGCGGCGCGGAAGATCCCGGCGGGCTGGATGTCGCGCCTGCTGGGATTGGGTGCACTGGGCGGTATGCAGGGTGCAATCGGCTGGTGGATGGTGTCCTCGGGGCTGGATGGCGACGTGGTGGACGTGGCCTCTTACCGCCTTGCCACCCATCTGGGGCTGGCCTTCGTCATCCTTGGCCTGGCCGCTTGGTATGTGCTGCTGCTTGGCCGCAGCGAGGCAGAGCTGCTGCAGGCGCGCCGCATGAGAGAGGGGCGGCTGTTCGCCCTGGCCACGGGCCTTCTGCATCTCGCCTTCCTGCAAATCCTGCTTGGCGCGCTGGTCGCGGGGATCGATGCGGGCCGCGCCTTCCCGACCTGGCCCGACATGAACGGCCAGTTCTTCCCGGTCGATGCCTTCTACGTGCCGGACGGGCGGGGGGAGAGCCTGCCGCTCTGGCACGCCTTCTTCGAAAATCCCGGCCTCGTGCAGTTCATGCACCGGATGGTGGGTTATCTGCTTTTCGCCTTCGGCATCGCCGCCTTCGTGAAGAGCCGCAGCTCCGCCCATGCTGCCACGCGCACCGCTTTCCTCGCTGTCCTGTGCATGACGGTGGCGCAGGTATCGCTGGGCATCGCCACCGCGCTGACCGCCGCACATCTGCATGTGGCGATCACGCATCAGCTTGGCGCCATTCTGCTTTGGGTGCTGATCCTGCGTGCCCGTTACCTCAGCCAATACCCGGTTGCCGGGTCGATCCGGAAGGGAACCCAGTGATGAGTGCGCTTGACGATCTCATGGCCTTCCAGCGCCAGACCGAGGCGCTGGCGCAGATCGCCGGGCGGCTGTCCTGGGATCAGGAAACGATGATGCCGCGTGGCGCGGCCGAACAGCGCGGCGAGGAGATGGCGGCGATCGAAGGCGTGCTGCATGCCCGCCGCACCGATCCCCGCCTTGCCGACTGGCTGGAGGAGGCCACCCCCGCCGATGGCGTCGCGGCGGCGCAACTCCGGCTGATCCGGCGGGCGCATGAGCGGGCGGTGAGGGTGCCGTCCGGCCTGGCGCAGGCGCTGGCCCGCGTCACCTCTACCGCGCAGGGCATCTGGGCCGAGGCGCGCGCCACCGAGAAGGTGGCGAACTTCCTGCCCACGCTGGCCGAGGTCATCGCGCTGAAGCGCGAAGAGGCATTCGCCCTGGCCGAGGGCGGCGATCTCTATGACGCGCTGCTCGACGATTACGAACCCGGCGCCACGGCGGCGGACATGGCCGCCATGTTCGGCCGGATGCGCCCCCGCCTCGTGCGGCTGCGCGAGGCGGTGCTGGCCGCAGCGCCGCCACCGCCAAAGCTCGATCATCACTTCGGCGAAGGTGCGCAATTGCGCTTCGCCCGCGATCTGGCCACGGCCTTCGGCTATGATTTCACCCGCGGGCGGCTGGATCTGGCGGTGCATCCGTTCTCTTCCGGCTCCGGCAACGACGTACGCATCACTACCCGGGTGGTGGAGACCGATCCGTTCAACTGCTTCTACTCGGTGATCCATGAAGTCGGCCATGCCTGCTACGAGCTCGGCATTGACCGGGATTATCTTCTGACCCCGCTCGGTAACGGCGTCTCAATGGGGGTACATGAAAGCCAGAGCCGGATCTACGAGAATCAGTTGGGCCGCAGCCCTGCCTTCACCGGCTGGATCCATCGCCAGATGCTCGACCGGTTCGGCGATTTCGGCGTGGCCGGGCCGGAGGAATTCACGCGCATCGTCAATCGTGTGGAGCCCGGTTTCATCCGGACCGAAGCCGACGAGGTGCATTACAACCTTCACATCATGATGCGCTTCGATCTGGAGCGCGCGCTGATCCGGGGCGAGCTTGCGGTGGCTGATCTGGAGGCG
Organism: Gemmobacter sp.; assembly: GCA_031260425.1. Classification (GTDB taxonomy): domain Bacteria; phylum Pseudomonadota; class Alphaproteobacteria; order Rhodobacterales; family Rhodobacteraceae; genus Gemmobacter. The sequence goes on along the minus strand of JAIRJX010000187.1, from coordinate 9,584 downwards.
GCGTGGAACGACCGCTTCCTTGCCGATTTCGGCGTGGCGGTAGACCGGCCGGCCCATGGCCTCTTGCAGGATGTGCACGGGTCCTGCGGCCTTTTCGGCTATTTCCCCACTTATACACTGGGCAACGTCTATGCCGGCTGCCTGCATCTGGCGCTGAGGGAAGCGGTGCCGGGCCTGGACGAACAGCTTGCGCGCGGCGACACCTCAGCCGCCACTGGCTGGCTGCGCGAAAACGTGCAGCGCCATGGCGGGCGCTATCTGCCGCAGGAAGTCATCACACTGGCCTGCGGCGAAACGCCTTCGGAAGAACCGCTGCTCGACTACCTCGATGCCAAGTTCGGCGCGCTCTACGGGCTCTGAGGCGCCCTCCCCCGGGCCACATCGCGGGATGGCGCGCCTTGTCATGAGTATTTGGGCAAGAAGCAAAGGCAGAACGGGTCAAGGGGGCAGTGAACGGCTTTCAGGACGCGCGCGCCTTCGCCCTGTTTTCCGCTCCTCCTGACGGGTCTGCCTTTGCTTCTTGCCCAAATACTCAAAAAGCCCGATCGCCAGCCACGCAGCGACTGGTTCAGCCGATCACCCGGCGCAGCAGGTCCATCCAGTTCGACCAGCACAGCCGTTCGATCAGCACATCGCCGTAGCCGGCAGCCTCCATCCCGGTCACGAGCTTCGGCAGATCGGCGGCGCCGGTCATCCAGCCGGGCACCATGGTGCCGTCGAAATCCGAGCCGAGCGCCACGCCTCCCTCGCCCAGCCGGGCGAGGAGGTGGTCGAGATGGCGAATCATCTGCTCCACCGGCATGTCGGGGTTCTTCACTCCATCCGCGCGCAGGAAACCCACACCGAAATTCAACCCCACCAGTCCGCCGCGCTCGGCCATCGCGTCGAGCTGCCGGTCGGTCAGGTTGCGAGTGGCGGGGCAGAGTGCATGGGCGGCGGAATGGGTGGAGACCAGCGGTTTCCCCGACAATCCCGCCACATCCCAAAAGCCTTTCTGGTTGAGATGCGCCAGATCGACCAGCACGCCCAGCCGGTCGCATTCCGCCACCAGCCTGCGGCCGGCATCGGTCAGCCCCGGCCCGGTATCGGGCGAGGCGGGGAAATTGAACGGCACGCCATGTCCGAAGATGTTGTCGCGGCTCCAGACCGGGCCGAGGCTGCGCAGCCCCGCAGCATGGAGGATATGGAGTTCGTCGAGTCCGGCACCGATCCCCTCACAGCCCTCGACATGCATCAGCGCTGCGATGGCGCCGGCGGCGCGCGCGGTCTCGATTTCGTTCACCGAGCGGCAAAGGCGAATGGCGTCCGGGCGGGTGGCGCTCATCCGGATCAGGATCGCTGCCTGTTCCAGTGTCACCCGACGCGCCTTTTCGGTGTCGATCGGCGGAAAGGCGCGGAAGGTGGCCATCGGATCGGGGGCGCCGGCCATCTCGCCCGGTGCCCAGATCGCGAAGAAACCGCCATTGAAGCCGCCTGCCCGGCAGCTTTCCAGCGACAGCATCCCCTCCCGCCCGGCGAAGAAGCTTTCGCCCGTGGAATCACCGACAGCCCAGAGACAGGAGAGCAGGTCGTTATGGCCGTCGAAGATGGCGGGGCGGGTCATCGGGCTCTCCTCGGTCATGGGCCTGGATGGCGGCTATCCCGCCATGTTTCACCGCAGTTGACAAGAGCGGGTGAAACCTGCCCAAATAGTCAGGGATGCCGCGCCGCAGGGCCGTAGTCTGAAAGAATAATACCGAACAATAACAGGGAGATGTAAATGACGTTCGATCCGATCCTCCGCCGGGCGGGCCTTGCGGCCGCGGCTGCACTCATGCTGACCGCCGCGCCGTCTGCCCTGTTGGCAGCGACGCCGGCCGATACGCTCGTCATCGCTGACGCGATCGATGACATCGTTTCCCTCGATCCGCAGGAGGCTTTCGAATTCTCGGCCCTCGACGTAGTGAACAACACCTATGACGGCCTGGTGGAGCTTGATCCTGCGCAGCCCACCGGACCACAGCCCGGCCTCGCCGAAAGCTGGGAGGTGAGCGAGGACGGCCTGACCTTCACCTTCAAGATGAAGGACGGCATCACCTTTTCCTCGGGGAATCCGGTTACGGCCGAGGATGCGGCCCTTTCGCTTCAACGTGCCGTCAAGATCGACAAATCGCCGGCCTTCATCCTGAACCAGTTCGGCTGGACGGCCGACAATGTGGAGCAGATGGTGACCTTCGATGGCGACAAGGTTATCCTGAAGACCGACAAGCCCTATGCGCCGACCTTCCTCTACAACTGCCTGACCTCCGGGGTGGCGAGCATCCTCGACATGAAGACCGTCATGGAGCATGACGTGAACGGCGATATGGGCAATGCATGGCTCAATACCAATTCCGCCGGCACCGGGGCCTATGTGCTGAAATCCTTCAAGCCGAACGAAGGCTATATTCTGGAGGCGCGGGCGGGCCACTGGCGGGGGGATGCCAGGCTCAAGACGGTGTTCATGCGCCATGTGCCGGAGGCCGCCACCCAGCGCCTGATGCTGGAGAAGGGCGATATCGACATTGCGCGCGAACTGTCCCCGGTAGATATCGAGGCAATCGGCAGCAATCCCGCTCTGAAGGTCGAGCAGGACGTGGGCGGACAGATCTTCTATCTCGCGTTCAACCAGAAGAACGAGAACTACAAGAACGAGACCTTCCTGAATGCGATGCGCTGGGCCATCGACTATAACGGGCTGGCCGAAACCGTGCTGAAGGGCAACATGGTCACGCATCAGGCCTTCCTGCCCAAGGGCTATCTCGGCGCGCTGGAGGATCTGCCCTACAGCCTCGACGTGGAGAAAGCCAAGGCGCTGCTGGCGGAAAGCGGGGTCACCGATCCGAAAGTGGTGATCGACGTGCGCAATGCCTCCGACCGGATGGAGATGGCGCAATCGATCCAGAACACCTTCGGCCAGGTCGGTATCGCGGTGGAGTTGAACATCGGTGACGGGTCGGAGCAGCTCAAGCGCTATCGCGCGCGCCAGCATGACGCCACGCTGCAAAGCTGGGGGCCGGATTATCCCGACCCGCAGACCAATGCCAGCACCTTCGCCTGGAACCGCAACAACAGCGATGAGGGCAAGGTCGGCACGCTGGCATGGCGCAATGCCTATGATCCCGGTCCGCTGAACGACCTGACCGAAGCGGCGGTGATGGAGCGCGACGGCGACAAGCGCGCGGCGATGTATGCGGAGCTTCAGCAGACGCACCGCGAAACCTCGCCCTTCATCGCGATGTTCCAGATCGCCCACAACTCCGCCATGGGCACGAATGTCGAGGGCTTCCATACCGGCGGCGCCATCGACTCGGCCGCCTACTGGCTCGTGACCAAGTAAGGCGAAGCGCCCCCGGCTCTGGTCGGGGGCGCGCCGTTTCATGACCGGATTCCCCATATCCTCCTCGCTCTGGGCGAGCCGTCTGCGTGGCCTGGCTGCCACGCTGTTCACGCTGGCGATCACGCTGGTCGGCCTGCTGTTCGTCACCTTCATCATCTCGCGCGTCGTGCCGATCGATCCGGTGCTGGCCATCGTGGGAGCGCGCGCGACTGACGCGCAGATCGAGACCGCGCGGGTGGCGCTGGGGCTTGAGCAGCCGCTGTGGCAGCAATTCCTGATCTATGTCGGCAATGCACTGCAAGGCGATCTGGGCACCTCGATCCGCACCGGCGAGCCGGTGATCACTGCGGTGGGCCGCGCCTTTCCGGCGACGATGGAGCTGGCGACGCTGGCTACGGTAATCGGCGTCATCGCCGGAGTGCCCGCCGGGGTGCTGGCGGCGACGCGACCCGGAAGCCTGGCCGATCACATCGTGCGGCTGGTGGGGCTGATGGGCTATTCGATACCGGTCTTCTGGCTCGGGCTGATCGGGCTTTTGCTGTTTTACGGCGTGCTGGGCTGGGTCGGCGGGCCAGGACGGCTGGACACGGCCTATGACATGATGTTCCAGTTCGAAGTGACACCCGTCACCGGCATGATCCTGGTCGACACGCTGCTGGCCGGACGCTTCGACATGTTCGCCAACGCGTTGAGCCATATCGTGCTGCCGGCCGGGCTGCTTGGCTATGTTTCGATGGCCTATATCAGCCGGATGACCCGCAGCTTCATGATGAACGAGCTGGGGCAGGAATACATCACTACCGCACGGGTGAAGGGGATGCCGGAATGGCGGGTGATCTGGGTCCATGCCATGCGCAACGTGCTGGTGCCGCTGATCACGGTGATTGCGCTCAGCTACGCCAATCTGCTGGAGGGGGCGGTGCTGACCGAGACGATCTTCGCCTGGCCGGGCCTTGGCAGCTACATCACCGATGCGCTGATGGTGAATGACATGCCCGCCGTGCTGGGCGGCACCATTGTCGTGGGCGTGGCTTTCGTCACGCTGAACCTTGTCTCCGACCTGCTCTACCGGCTGGTCGATCCGCGTGCGAGGTAGGGCGATGACGCTGACCGAATGGCTGCGCGACCCGAACCCGGCCTCGCGCCGGCAGGCCCGGCTGGGGCAGGCCTGGCTGGGCTGGCTGCGGCTGAGACGCAATCCGCTGGCGATGGCCGGGCTGATCATCATCGGGCTTTTGCTGCTGATGGCCGCCTTCGCGCCCTGGCTCGCCCCCCATGACCCGATCACGCAGAACCTGCAAAACCGCCTGCAACCGCCCCTGAGCCCCGGCCATCTGCTCGGCACCGACGACTTCGGGCGCGACATCCTCAGCCGCATCCTTTACGGCGCGCGCATCACGCTGGCGGTGATCGTCCTGGTGGCGGTGACGGCGCCGCTTCTTGGCCTCTTCATCGGCACGGTGGCAGGGTATCTCGGCGGCTGGGTCGATACCGTCCTGATGCGGCTGACCGACATCTTCCTTGCCTTCCCGCGCCTGATCCTCGCGCTGGCGCTGGTCGCCGTGCTGGGGCCGGGGATCGAGAATGCGGTGCTGGCCATCGCGCTGACCGCATGGCCGCCCTATGCCCGCGTGGCGCGGGCCGAGACGATGACGGTGCGCAACTCCGATTATATCGCCGCCGTGCGCTTGCAGGGCGCGGGCGCGGTGCGGATCATCCGGGGCCATGTCATGCCGATGTGCCTGCCCTCGGTCATCATCCGGGTCACTCTGGACATGGCGGGGGTGATCCTGATCGCGGCGGGCCTCGGCTTTCTCGGCCTCGGCGCACAACCACCCTTGTCGGAATGGGGCCTGATGATTTCGGCCGGGCGGAAATACCTGTTCGACCAATGGTGGGTCGCCACCATGCCGGGGCTTGCGATCTTCATAGTCTCACTCGGCTTCAACCTGCTGGGCGACGGCCTGCGCGACGTGCTGGACCCGAGGAGCGCGGGGAAATGACGCTGCTCTCGGTGAAGAACCTGCGGGTGAGTTTCGATACCGAAACCGGGCTGGTCGAGGCGGTGCGGGGCGTGTCGTTTTCCCTGGGCCGCGAACGGCTGGGAATCGTCGGCGAAAGCGGCTCGGGCAAGACGATGACGGGGCGCGCGGTCTTGCGGCTGATCCGCCCGCCGGGGCGGATCGAGGCGGACGAAATGCGCTTCGACGGGCAGGATCTGCTGGCGCTGCCGGAACGTGGAATGCGGGCGTTGCGCGGGCCGCGCATCGCCATGGTGATGCAGGATCCGAAATATTCGCTGAACCCGGTGATGAAGGTCGGCGCGCAACTGATGGAAGGTTTGCGCAAGCGTGATCATCTGGCCCGCGGCAAGGCCCGAGCCCGCGCCGTTGCCGCGCTGGAGGCGGTGCAGATCCGCGATCCGGAACGGGTGATGGAGGCCTATCCGCACGAGCTTTCCGGCGGCATGGGCCAGCGCGTGATGATCGCCATGATGCTGATCCCCGACCCCGATCTGCTGATCGCCGACGAGCCCACTTCGGCATTGGATGTCACTGTGCAGGCCGAGGTGCTGAAGATCCTCGACAACCTCGTGCGCGAGCGGAGCATGGGGCTGATCTTCATCAGCCATGACCTGCGACTGGTGGCGCGGTTCTGCGACCGGGTGCTGGTGATGTTCAAGGGGCGAGTGGTCGAGGAGCTGGCCGCGAAGGATCTGCTCGCCGCGAAACATCCCTACACGCAGGGCCTGCTGAACTGCCTGCCCCGCATCGGTGGCGACCGGGGCCCGCTGCCGGGGCTCGACCGCGGCGCGGATTGGGCGAGGGAGGCGTGAGATGATCGAAATCGAGAACCTTTCGGTCACCTTCCAGGCGCAAGGTCGCGTCGTGCGGGCGGTGGAGGGGGTCAGCCTCTCGGTCGCCCCGCGCGAGAGCTATGGACTGGTGGGGGAAAGCGGCTCCGGCAAGTCGACGATCCTGCGCGCGATCTGCGGGTTGGCGCCGGTCTCGGGTGGCACGATCCGTATCGGCGGCGAAATGGTGCGGCGCGACCGCGCCTTTGCCCGCCGGGTGCAGATGGTGTTCCAGGATCCTTACGCCTCGCTCCATCCCCGTCACACGCTCGACCGCACGCTCTCGGAGCCGCTGGCGATCCATGGCCTGGGCAATGCCGATGCACGGGTGATGCAGGCGCTGGAGGCGGTGGGTCTGCCCGCGAGTTTCCGCTTCCGCTATCCGCATCAGCTTTCCGGCGGTCAGCGCCAGCGCGTCGCCATCGCCCGGGCGCTGATGCTGGAGCCGGAGATCCTGCTTCTGGACGAGCCGACCTCGGCGCTCGACGCCTCGGTTCAGGCCGAAGTGCTGAACCTGCTCGCGCGGTTGCGGGCGGAACAGGGACTGACCTTCCTGATGGTCAGCCACGACCTCGCCGTCATCGACCATATGTGCGACCGGGTGCTGGTGATGCAGCATGGTCGCGCGGTGGAGGAGTTGACGCGCGACGAACTGGCCGGAGCACGGATGCATACGGCCTATGCGCGCAGCCTCTTCGAGGCCAGCGCCGACAGGATGATGGGATAGGCGGCGCGGCAGTCGATGTGGCTTTCCGCGTGCAGCGCAATCGGCATGACCCGGAACCACCGTGCTTCCGCCCGGTCCTTGCCCGGGCACGAAGCGCAATGATTCCCCCGCTTGCGACCTGATCGTGGGGCGGCCGGGGGCTCTGCCCCGAACCCTGGGATATTTTCAGACCGACAATGGGCATGAATGCAGTCCGGCCGCCGGCTCGGTCTCCCCCTGGCGCCCGACCTGATCGGACCACAGCGCACAGCCGGCGGATCAGGTCGAGGCGTCTCCCTGCGCGGCCCGATCATTGACAGCGCCGCCGCCGCTTCCTACCTTCACGGGATGATCGACCTGCATCCTCTCCGCCGCTTCCGGCTCATGGCCGGTTCACTTCTGACCCGGCAACCGCCCCGGGCGGAAGGCACGACGCGCTGAGCCTGCTGCCCGGGGCCGATCCATTCCCTTCATGACCGGCGCCGGCCCCTGACGGGGTCCGTCATCTTTCCGCCGCCCCTCTGTGGCGCGGCTCGCACGAGGATACCAGACCGATGGCCCGCATTTCCGCGCTTCCGCGCATCATCATTGCCGCCGAGCTCTTCGACCATCTCGAAGCCCTTGCCGAAGGTGCGCTGCACCGCCAACCCGATCTGGCCGACCGGTTGCTGACCGAGCTTTCGCGCGCAAAGGTCGTGCCGGGGGCAAAGCTGCCCGCCGATGTCGTCTCGCTCGGTAATCGCGTCACCTATCTCGATGAGGCGACCGGTCGCAGCCAGACCCTCAGCCTGGTCTTTCCCGAGGAGGCCGACATCGACACCGGCCGTGTCTCGGTGATGACGCCGATCGGCGTGGCGTTGCTCGGGCTGCCGCAGGGTGCCCATTTCACCTGGGAGACCCGGGCCGGTGAAGAGCGCCGTCTCACCGTGCTGACGGTCGAACCCGTCACCGCCTAGACCTGATCGGCACTCAGGCTCTCCGGGCGGTGACGAGCGTTCCATGAAAGTCGTCTCTTACCGCTGGACAGTGCAGGGCCACAGCCCGGTGCTTCGGCGAGGTTGGCGTAACGATTGGGGTCAGGCAAGGTTTTGCCACAAAATGCAAGCCATAGCCGCAGGTGCACCCGTCTGTGGCCGGCGGTTGTCCTGTTGGTGCGCAAGATGCCAAAGGTGGAGACTTCCCCGCAAAATCACAGTGTCGGGGATGAATGTCGGGGTGTTCCAGCCCCGATACCTGACGGACTGGATCAGGAAGGAATCCGTCAGGTTCCGAAGTCCGGATTTTTGCAAGAATATCCGCAGGAGGTCAGACCATTGAGGATCCGGCGCCCGGGGACGAAGTTGCCGCACCTCCGGGGGTCACCCTGTGCCGAACCCCGCCTTGATCCCGTCGAGATGAGCACGAAGCGACTGGTGGGCGCCGTGGATATGCGCCACGGTCAGGTCCGCCGCCCCGTCCGCATCTCCCGCAGCACAGGCGGCGAGAATCGCGCGATGCTCGGTATTGGAGCGCTCGTGCCCCTCGGTCAGCAACAGTTGCGCCCGAACATAACGGTCGAGCCGGTCCATCGCATTCCCCAGCGCGGCCAGGTGGAAAGACAGGCCGCTCGCCCCGAGCAACGTAGCGTGGAACGCACGGTTCAGGTCGCCCCAGGGCTGCGGATCGCGTTCCACCGCGAGCGCCTCGCAGATCGCCCCGGCCTCGGCCAGCAGCCCCGGCGTCATGCGGGGCACCGCCGCACGGATCACATGCGCCTCGACCAGATAGCGGAAATCGAAGATCTCATCCGCGTCGTCGACAGAAAGCCCGGTGACCACCGCCCCCTTGTAGCGCCGGGTCTGCACCAGTCCCTGCTGTTCCAGCATGGTCAGCGCCTCGCGTACCGGGATACGGCTGGTATTGAACAGCCGCGCGATGGCATCCTGCCGTAGCGGATCGCCATCCTTCATCTCGCCCGTGATGATGGCCCGGCGCAATGCCTCGAACACGATGTCCGATGCCGACGCCCTTTGCGAAACATCCACCCCGGTCAGGGCCATGCGCCTTCTCCCACGCATCCCGCTGCAGATGCAGCGAATATTCCATATTGTATATCGGATCCAATATGCGCTACCAACAAGAACGACAGGGGGAGGCGAATGCACGACAAGATCGCACGCCATACGACGGGCAGACGCCCGGAAGGCCAGGTATGACCAATCTCGATACGGCACTGGCGCGATTTTCGCCGGTTCAAGCGGAACCCGCCGGGGACGCAGAGCATCTTGCGCGAATCGCCACGCTTCAAGCTCGGATGCTGGCCGATGCCATCGCGGCGGTCTGGCTCGACGCCTCGTCCTCGCTGACCTACTATACCGGGCTTACGCTGGGCCTGTCGGAGCGGATCCACGGCGCGCTGATCCCGGCGCAGGGGCCGCTCACCTATGTCACACCCGCTTTCGAGGAACCTAAACTGCGCGCATTCATGCGGCTGCCCGGCGAGGTGACGGTCTGGGAGGAGGACGAGGATCCCTTCGCCTTGATCGCCGACCGGGTGCCTGGCCCGATCGCCATCGACCCGGCGACGCCCTACCGCTTTACTGCCGGGCTGATGGCCGCCGGGGCGCGGGTCGTGCCTGCGGAACCACTGATTGCGACGCAGCGGCGGGTGAAATCGCCCGCCGAGA
>JAIRJX010000161.1 GCA_031260425.1 Gemmobacter sp. | reverse complement strand
AGCGACAGGTGGACCGTATTGCCGTCGAAAGTCCGGTCGGACGAGGCGCCCAGATGATATTTTACGTCGCCCGAACCATCCACATCCTCGGGCTTGAAGCTGCCACCCTGGAATTCGTTGAAGATGGCGCGATAGGGCTTGCTCAGCACATTGGCGAGCACCGACAGACGGCCGCGATGCGGCATCCCGATCACGATCTCCTGCAGGCCAAGCTGTCCGCCGCGCTTGACGATCTGCTCCATCGCCGGGATCAGCGACTCGCCGCCGTCGAGCCCGAAGCGCTTGGTGCCCATGTATTTCACATGAAGGAACTTCTCGAAGCCCTCGGCCTCGACCAGCTTGTTGAGGATGGCGCGGCGGCCTTCGCGGGTGAACTGGATCTCCTTGCCGTAACCTTCGATCCGCTCCTTCAGCCAGGCGGATTGCTCGGGGTCGGAGATGTGCATGTATTGCAGCGCGAAGGTACCGCAATAGGTGCGCTTCACGATATCGAGGATCTGGCGCATCGAAGCGTGGGTCAGGCCCAGCACATTGTCGATGAAGATCGGCCGGTCCATGTCGGCCTCGGTGAAGCCATAGGATTTCGGATCAAGCTCCGGGTGGTTCGCGGCGTCGCGCATCCCCAGCGGGTCGATATCGGCGGCAAGATGGCCGCGGATACGATAGGCACGGATGATCATGATGGCGCGGACCGAATCGAGCACGGCGCGCTGGATCTGCTCTTCCGAGACCGCCACCCCCGCCTCGACGGCCTTGGCCGCGATCTTCTGCCCGGCGCCCTTCGCCTCTTTCGGGGCCAGCGGCCATTCGCCGGTCAGTGCCGCAGTCAGATCGTCGCTCGCCACGGGCGGCCAGTCCGCCCGCGCCCAGGACGGGCCGGCGGCGGCGCGCCGGGCGTCCGCCTCACTCTCGCCCAGCGCCTGAAAGAAGGCCGCCCATCCCGCCTCCACCGAAGCGGGATCGGCGGCGTAACGTGCCTGCAACTGGTCGATATATTCGGCATTCGCGCCATCCATGAAGGATTGGGCATGGAATGCGGCGTTGGGAGATTGATCGGTCATGTCATTGCCTCATGGAGACCTGTGGTCGGGGGGCGTCACTTGCATTTGACGACAAGCTTGCGCACACCCGGCAACTGGTCGGAATGTTCAAGAGCCTTGTCTTCGGCCGAGGCCACGCCGCGTCCGGCACATATACGCGCGGGCGCAGCTTTCAATTGCGACTTGTCGGTGGAGGCGGCCTTGTAGAACAGGATGTTCGGAACGCCACTGAGGACAAACCCGCCCATCCCCGCGCCATTGGCGGAATATGCGACGATGTTGTCAGCCGAAACGCCGGTAGCTGCTTCGGCCTGCCGCGTCGCGGCGTCGGCTTGTGCCTGACGGTCCGCACCGGGCTGGACGCAGCCCGATACGGCCGGCATGGCGAGAACGGTCGTGATCTGAAGTCGCAAATCTTCCCCCTTTGACTGGCGTTCCCCGGCAGCCGTCGCCGCCGGTCCCATGATCAGCCCCTGATCGCCTTCAGCACCGCCTCGCCCAGATGGGCGGGGCTCTCGGCGACGACGATCCCGGCGGATTTCATTGCCTCGATCTTAGATTCCGCATCGCCCTTGCCGCCGGCGACGATGGCCCCGGCATGGCCCATGCGGCGGCCCTTCGGCGCGGTGCGGCCGGCGATGAAACCGGCGGTCGGCTTCCAGCGGCCCTTCTTCTTCTGGGTGGCGAGGAACTCCGCCGCCTCTTCCTCGGCCGAGCCGCCGATTTCGCCGATCATGATGATCGACTGCGTTTCGGGGTCGCTCAGGAACATCTCCAGCACGTCGATATGCTCGGTGCCCTTGATCGGGTCGCCGCCGATCCCCACCGCCGTAGACTGGCCGAGGCCGAGGTCGGTGGTCTGCTTCACCGCCTCATAGGTCAGCGTGCCCGAGCGCGACACCACGCCGACACTACCGCGCCGGTGGATATGGCCCGGCATGATGCCGATCTTGCAGGCGCCGGGGGTGATGACGCCCGGGCAGTTCGGCCCGATGAGCCGCGAGCGCGAGCCCTCCAGCGCCCGCTTCACCTTCATCATGTCGAGCACCGGAATGCCCTCGGTGATGCAGACGATCAACTCCATCCCGGCGTCGATCGCCTCAAGGATCGAGTCGGCGGCGAAGGGCGGCGGAACATAGATCACCGTCGCATCCGCCCCGGTCACCGCCCGCGCCTCATGGACCGAGTTGAAGACCGGAAGGCCAAGATGGCTGGTGCCGCCCTTGCCCGGCGTCACCCCGCCCACCATCTTGGTGCCATAGGCGATGGCCTGTTCGGAGTGGAAGGTCCCCTGCGAGCCGGTGAAGCCCTGGCAGATCACCTTGGTATTTTCGTTGACGAGAACGGCCATGCCGGAGTCTCCTGTTTAATTCGAGAGCGAACGCGAACGCGCTATCGCGAGCCTGCGCTTCGAGTTTTCGACTTCGAAGGATAGGGTGAATTTTGTTTTTGGCGCCTTTACGGTGTATTTCAGGGCATTGCCATTCCGGCCGGCTTCAAGCGCAACATCCGTTGCCCCGATACGATCCGCAAAAGACTGCACGATACGGTTCGCATCGGATTGCGGCACGGCATTCAGCCGTTCATTCCCCCATGCGAAGACCGTCGTGCAGCTTCTGCCATTCGCTGCATTGAACATGGTGCCCGGCCCAAGCTTGATCTTGCTGGCCGCAAGCTTTTTCAGGGTTTTTCTGATTTCCTTTTCAGAAAGCTTGGGCGCCGCCTGCACACAGATTTCCTCGAACAACCGAAGGTCATCCTTGAGATGCGCGTCCGCCGCATGACCGGGCATTGCAAACCCGGTCACGGCAACGGCAAAGGCGATCAATCCGGCGCGCAAGCGGGCCCCCTGCGAGCCGGTGAAGCCCTGGCAGATCACCTTGGTATTTTCGTTGACGAGAACGGCCATTGCGCCTCTCCTTATGCGACTACGGAAATACGAAAGTCACGCGGGCCAGTCTTCTCGAAGAAGAGGCGCGTTCCATCTTTCGCATGAATGTTTTTGTAGAACGTCTCAATGGCGCCTTTCGCCCGAATGCGAAGGATCCATTTGTCCGTCGCAATGTCGGTTTCAAACACGCCAACGGTATGCAGTTCGACGGTGATGGAAATGCCCGCCGCCGACTTTGCTCCACCACCAAAGGAATCAGTGGGGAACAAATCCCTGATCGGGCCGACCGGGATGTGATTATTTCGCACATTCCCGGACGTGATCGCGACAGCTCTCCCATCAACTGCACCGGCCATCGTTCACCCCTTCACCGCCTTCACGATCTTCTGCGCCGCGTCGCTCAGGTTGTCCCCGGCGATTACGTTCAGGCCGGAGGTGGCAATGATCTCCTTGCCTTTCTCGACATTGGTGCCTTCCAGACGCACCACCAGCGGAACCTTCAGGCCGACCTCCTTCACTGCGGCGATGATGCCTTCGGCGATGATGTCGCAGCGCATGATGCCGCCGAAGATGTTGACGAGGATACCCTTCACGTTCGGATCAGAGGTGATGATCTTGAACGCCTCGGTCACCTTCTCCTTGGTGGCGCCGCCGCCCACATCAAGGAAGTTGGCGGGCTCCGCCCCGTAAAGCTTGATGATGTCCATCGTGGCCATGGCAAGGCCCGCGCCGTTCACCATGCAGCCGATCTCGCCCTCCAGCGCGATATAGTTCAGGTCGAACTTCGAAGCGGCGAGTTCCTTCGGGTCCTCCTCGGTCTCGTCCTTCAGCGCCTGGATGTCGGCATGGCGGTAAAGTGCGTTGCCGTCGAACGACACCTTGGCGTCCAGCACCCGGATCTGCCCCTCGGGGGTCACGATCAGCGGGTTGATCTCCAGCATCTCCATGTCCTTCTCGACGAAGGCGCGGTAGAGCGTCTTGCTCAGCGCCACCATCTGCTTGACCTGCGCGCCTTCGAGACCCAGCGCGAAGGCCAGGCGGCGGCCGTGGAAATCACTGAGGCCCGAAGCCGGATCGACCGGGAAGGACAGGATTTTCTCAGGCGTATGCGCCGCCACCTCCTCGATATCCATCCCGCCCTCGGTCGAGCAGACAAAGGAAATGCGCGAGGTCTGCCTGTCGACCAGCAGCGCGAGGTAAAGTTCGCGCGCGATATCCGAACCCGCCTCGATATAGATGCGGTTCACCTGCTTGCCGGCCGGACCGGTCTGGTGGGTAACGAGGGTACGGCCCAGCATCTGCCGGGCCAGCGTCGCGGCTTCCTCCACCGATTTGGCAAGGCGGACACCGCCCTTCTCGCCTGCCTCGGGCTCCTTGAACCGGCCCTTGCCGCGGCCACCGGCATGGATCTGCGCCTTCACGACCCAGATCGGCCCGTCCATCTCTCCCGCCGCAGTCTTGGCCTCCTCCGCCCGCAGGACGACCCGGCCGTCCGACACCGGAGCGCCATAGCTGCGCAGAAGCGCCTTGGCCTGATATTCATGGATGTTCATGGATCATGTCCCGTCGCTGCTGATTTAGGGGCGTGATGCCATAGAAAAAGGCGGTTTCAAAACAGGATTTGTCGGTCTTGAGGAATTTGGCCGATAAAAATCACATTTGTGATCACACTTGGAAAAAGTGTGATCACAATTCATTGCATCACCAAGCTGCACCGCAGCATGAGATCGGATCCGAGTCGCCATGATGGATATGCCGAACCATGGACGGGCCTATCCGCCTACCGAAGCGCAAGGACATGCCCTCCGTCACCACCCCCATGCCCGCGGCGCGACGACGATGGAGACGGCGGAGCGGGGCGACACTCATCCAAGCGCATTCTTGCGGTCCAACAGGAAGTTCCCCACTTCCCCCAAGCGCAACAGGAGGCAGCGCCCGACCGCAGGCGGGCGCTGAGACGGTTGTGGTCTGCACTTTATGGCTTGACCACGCCTATGCCTGATCCTTGCGCAGGTATCACCGAAGTGGGCGGGCGCTGCGCAGCTTGTCCCGGGCGCGCGGATAGCTTGGTCATAACCTGCGATGCGGCCTCCCACCTGTTCCGCTTGTCCCGGGCGCGCGGGTAGCTTGGCCCCCCTCGGGATCAACGCAAGGCCCAGCGGTTGCCCGATCGCGCGCACCTCAGAGACAGGCTTGCACCGACCGCGCCCGGCCGCTACGCCATGGAAATGCTGTCCTATCAACATATCTACCACGCCGGAAACCCGGCCGATGTGCAAAAGCACATGCTGCTTGCCCATGTCCTCGACTATCTCACCCGCAAGGAGAAGCCGCTGAGCTATATCGAGACCCATGCAGGGCGCGGCCTCTATGATCTCGGCGGTGCCGAGGCGCTGAAGACGGGCGAAGCGACGGCGGGCGTCTTGCGCATGGAGGCGCGCATTGCACCTGGCCACCCCTACCGGCGCAGGCTGGCCGAGGTGCGGGCGCGGTTCGGGACAGCGGCCTATCCCGGCTCGCCGCTGATCGCGGCGCTGTCGCTGCGCGATGGCGACAGCCTCCATCTGGCCGAGTTGCACCCGCAGGAACAGGCCGCGCTGGCGGCGGCGCTCGCGGATTTTCCCGTGCACCTGCACCGCCGCGACGGGTTCGAGACCGCCCTTGCGCTCACGCCCCCGCTGCCGCGCCGGGGTCTCCTGTTCTGCGATCCCTCCTATGAGGTGAAGGAGGACTATCAGGCGATCCCGAAGCATTTCGCCGCCATCGCGCGGAAGTGGAATGTCGGCATCCTGATGCTCTGGTATCCGATCCTCGCCTCCGGCGCGCATCTCGACATGCTGGCGCGACTCGTGGCGCAGCATCCCGACCATCTGCGCCACGAGGTCCGCTTCCCGCCGGTGCGCGAGGGACACCGGATGACGGGATCGGGCCTCTTCGTGGTCAACCCACCCTTCGGGATTGTGGAGGCGGCGCGAGAGGTGACCGCGCTCTTCGCGGGGCAATGAAGGCCTGCCCAAGCCGGATCGGCGTTCATCTGAGCCCCGCAGCCCCCTTCGGCTTTCATCGCGCCGTACACCTTTGGGGATTGCATGGGCTCACGCGCCTGTGCGCAGCGGCCATACAGAAGCCGGGGGCGCGCGGGCGTTGCATGGCTCCAAGGGTTCACACGCAGGCAAGGGCAGCCTGCATTTGCCCCGCGTCAGCCCGGACGATACTGCCGGATGCACCAATCTTCCGTCATTGCGAATGTCGATCCGACCTGCTCCACCGCTTGGCCAGAGCGGGCCATGCGGAAAGCCCGCCGGCCCGGCAAAACGCGATACTCCGCTTCGCCATGCCTCGCTTGACCGCCGGACCGGATGGGATCATGTGGGAAACAGACCTGTCCGAGGAACCATGATGCTCAGTTTCGCCACACTCGACGTGTTCACCGACCAGCCCTTTTCGGGCAATCCGCTCGCTGTGGTGCTGGGGGCGGACGGGCTGTCCGATGCCCAGATGCTCGCCATCGCACGTGAATTCAACCTGTCGGAGACGATCTTCGTCCAGCCGCCCGCGAACCCGGCCCATACGGCGCGGGTGCGCATCTTCTTTCCGACGGCAGAGATCCCCTTCGCCGGCCATCCGACCATCGGCTGCGCCATCCATCTGGCCTCTGCCGGGCGGGCGGGCGATTTCACCGCCGATCTGGTGCTGGAGGAGGAAGCCGGGCTTGTGCCGGTGCGGGTGGAGCGGCACGGCGGCAGGGTGAGTGCCGAGTTCACCGCCCCCATCCTGCCCTTCGCGGCGCCGGGTGAAGCGCCCGCGTCGCTGGTGGCACAGGCGCTGGGGCTCGGGGAGGCCGACCTGGGCTTCGGCGCGCATCGCATCGGCCTTTGGCAGGGCGGGCCGGCCTTCCTTTACGTGCCGGTGGCCAGCCTCGACCTGCTGGCCCGCGCCCGGCCGATCGAACCGCATTGGTCCGGTCTGATGCAGCGCGCCGGTGTGGACAGCGCCTATCTCTACACGCCAGGCGCCGATTGCGACTTCCGCGCCCGCATGTTCTCTCCCACTGCCGGGATACCGGAGGATCCGGCGACCGGCTCTGCCAGTGCGATCTTCGCGGCACAATTGCACGCGGCGGATGCATTACGCCCGGGGACACAGGTGTTCCGGCTCCGGCAGGGGGTGGAGATGGGGCGGCCCTCCGACATCACGCTGGGCATCGACAGCGCCGCCGCTCCGACCGCAATCCGCATCCGGGGGTCGGCGGTGCCGATCACTGAGGGGCGCATCCGCAGACCGGAGGAGAAATGAGCAAAGGATACTGGATTGGCCATGTCGATATCGACGACCCGGTCGCTTACGAGGCCTATCGGCAGGCCAATGCGGTAGCGTTCGAGAAATACGGCGCCCGCTTCCTCGTGCGGGGCGGCGGGCAGACGGTGGTGGAGGGCAAGGCCCGCGCCCGCTGCGTCGTGCTGGAATTTCCTTCTCTGGCGGCGGCGAGGGCCTGTTACGACAGTCCTGAATATCAGGCGGCCAAGGCGCTGCGCGATCCGGTCTCGATCGCCGATCTGATGATCGTCGAGGGGTGGACCGGATAGGCGTGGTCCGGTGCCGGAGCCTTCGCATCGTGCCCCGGCCGATACGATCCGATAGCCGTCGAAAGCCGGATCCGCACAGGCTCCAGCCCTTTGATCACCGCTGGGGACCTGGTCCCATGCTCGCGCCGCGGGGCGGGGGGGGAGCAGTCGACTGCGGGCTGACCCCGACCTGTTGTTGTGCGGGGTGTCGGAGGCGGAGGCTTCCCCAAAGCTCAAATCCCGCGTGAACCCCTCCCCGCCTGGAACAAGGCACGGCACGTGCCGCCGGGCAGCGCCCGACCGTCCCCTGGTCGGGCGCCGCCCTCGGCGGTGAGGGGCGTTCAGGGAGAATGGCGCGATGTCCCAAAGCTCCTGCGCTCGCGTGAGCTCCATCCCGCCCGGAGCAAAGCTCATTGCATTGCCCTTCGTCGCACGGGATGGCGAGAAAAGGGGATCATCGGCCTTACCTGGCGGTCGGGCGCTGCAGGTGAATGCCTCCCCCCCGATGCCGGAAATCTGACCCGGCGGCCGTTGCGGTGCGGGGTGATCCGTCCTAGGTTCCGCCCCATGTTCAACATGCTCCTGCGTCACCTGCTCTCCCCTGCCCCCGGTCCGCTCGCCGCGCCTGATGCGCGAATGGCACTGGCTGCGCTGCTGGTGCGGGTGGCCCGTGCCGATGGCACCTATGACGATGCCGAACGGCGGCGTATCGACGAGGTGCTGGCCCACCTCCATGCGCTTGGTCCCTTCGAGGCCGCACATCTCCGGACCGGGGCCGAGGCGCTGGAGGCCGCCGCGCCGGATACCGTGCGCTTCACGCGTGCGCTGAAAGAAGCCACCGCGCTACAAGAGCGGCAGGCGCTCATCGAGGGTTTGTGGTCGGTGGCGCTCGCCGATGGCACGCGATCGGACGATGAAGAGCAGGTGCTGCGACTGGTAGCCAATCTGCTGGGCCTGACGGATGTGGAATCGGCGCAAGCCCGGCAACGGGCGGAGCGGCGCGGATGATCGCGACCCTCGGCATGTATGACCGGCCCGAGACACAGGGCGCGACCGATCGCTTCTGGGTGTTGATCCGCGACGGGCTGCGCGCAGCGGGACATGCGGCACCCGAACACCTCAGCCGAGACACCCGCGCCTATATGGAGAACTGGCTTTCCCCGGACCTTCTGCTGTCGCAGACCTGCGGCTATCCGTTCCGCGCCCGGCTGCACCCGAAGGTCACCCTGATCGGCACCCCCGATTACGGCGTGGAGGGCTGTCCGCCCGGCCATTACCGCAGCGTGCTGGTCTGCCGCGCCAGTGATCCGCGCGACAGCGAAGCGGAGTTCGCGACCACCCGCCTTGCCTTCAACGAGGATCTGTCGCAATCGGGTTGGGCGGCGCCGGCGCTGCACATGGCGGAGCGCGGCCTGCCCACCCGACCTGCCTTGCGCAGCGGCGCGCATCTCGCCTCGGCCCGGGCAGTGGCGGAGGGGGCGGCGGACTGGGCGGCGCTCGATGCGGTGACCTGGCGGCTGATCCTGCGCCACGATCCCTTCGCCGCCCGGCTCCGGGTCTGGGGCCAGACCGCTCCCGCACCCGGCCTGCCCTATATCACCGCCGCCGGGCGCGACCCCGCGCCGATCCGCCGTGCCATCCGCGCGGCCATAGCCGCACTGGCACCGCAGGACCGCGACGCGATCGGCCCGCGCAAACTGGTGGAGATTCCCGCCGCCATCTACCTTGCCCAGCCGAATCCACCGCCGCCCATACTGGCCGAAGCCTGACCATTCCGGACAGGCAAATTGCCCATTTTGCCGGCATGTCGCATTGTCTCGGCACAATCCCGGTTGCAATGATGCGGAAATTCGGCCCTACTCACCGCAACAGGGAGCCCGATGGGCCAAGAACAAGCGAGAAACCGTGACTGCCGACCGCATTGCCAGACCGCCGGAAAGTTCCATTCCGGTCATCGAGATTCGTGATCTCCACAAAAGCTATGGCCAGTTGGAGGTTCTGAAGGGCGTGGACCTTACGGCGCCGCGTGGCAATGTCGTCTCGCTGATCGGCTCTTCCGGCTCCGGCAAGTCTACGCT
Source organism: Gemmobacter sp. (assembly GCA_031260425.1). Taxonomy (GTDB): domain Bacteria; phylum Pseudomonadota; class Alphaproteobacteria; order Rhodobacterales; family Rhodobacteraceae; genus Gemmobacter. The sequence goes on along the minus strand of JAIRJX010000161.1, from coordinate 5,661 downwards.
GCTGCGCTGCTGCAACCTGCTCGAAGACAGTCAGCAGGGCGAAATCCTGTTCGAGGGCGAGGCTGTCCACTGGAAAGGCGCCGGCCTTCACCGCCATCCGGCCGACAAGGCACAGGTGCTGCGCATCCGCACCAACCTGTCGATGGTGTTCCAGCAGTTCAACCTCTGGGCGCATCTGACCGTCCTGCAGAACGTGATGGAGGCGCCGGTGACGGTGCTGAAGCGCGACCCGAAAGAGGTCGAGGCGAAGGCGCGCGAATATCTCGCCAAGGTGGGCATCGCCGACAAGGCCGACGCCTGGCCTGCGCAACTCTCCGGCGGCCAGCAGCAGCGTGCCGCCATTGCCCGCGCGCTCTGCATGGAGCCGCGCGCGCTCCTGTTCGACGAGCCGACCTCGGCGCTCGATCCGGAACTGGAGCAGGAGGTGGTGAAGGTCATCAAGGCGCTGGCCGAGGAGGGCCGCACCATGATCCTCGTCACCCACGACATGAAGCTGGCGAGTGACGTATCCGATCACGTCATCTTCCTGCATCAGGGCCGCGTCGAGGAGGAGGGTCCGCCCGACCGGCTTTTCGGAAACCCGCAGACCGAGCGTCTGCGCGGTTTCCTTTCGGCCACGATGGCCTAACATAGATGCCGGAAACCGCCTCCGGCATTCACCAACGGGAGACCAACATGAAGAAGATGCTGCTTGCTACTGCGCTGCTTGCGCTGACTGCGGGGGCCTCGGCTGCACAGACCGTGCGGCTGGGCACCGAAGGCGGCTACCCGCCCTTCAACTTCATCGACGATGCCGGCCAGGTGGCGGGCTTCGAGCGCGAAGTGGGCGACGAGCTTTGCAAGCGCGCGGGCCTGACCTGCGAATGGGTCGTCAACGACTGGGATTCGATCATCCCCAACCTGCAATCGGGCAACTACGACGCAATCATCGCAGGCATGTCGATCACCCCCGAACGCTCTCAGGTGGTGAGTTTCTCGCAGAACTACTTCCCGCCGGCCGCCAGTTCCTTTGTCGGGCTGAGCGCCGATGCCGACATTCATGGCGGTGTTGTCGCAGCCCAGGTCGGCACGATCCAGTCGGCCTATGTCGCCCAGTCCGGCGCAACGCTGCTGGAATTCCCGACGCCAGATGAAACCGTTGCCGCCGTGCGGAACGGCGAGGCTGTGGCGGTGCTGGCCGACCATGATTATCTCGTGCCCCATGTGGCCGAATCGAATGGTGAGCTGGTCTTCGTCGGCGAGCCTGTCTCGATCGGCGGCGGTATCGGCATGGCCTTCCGTCAGAGCGACAACGAACTGCGCGAGAAGTTCGACGCGGCGATCACGTCCATGAAGGAAGACGGCACTCTCAATGCCGCGATCGAGAAGCACTTCGGGCCGGACAGCACCAAGTTCTGATCCCGTCCCCTGCCGGCGCCCGTCCGGCAGGGGTTTTCCCTTTCCCCTTTCCCCCGACAGCAATGTTCAACTTCTGCGCCGATCCCAAGAGCCTTGAAGGGTTCAGTTGGCTCCTATGCTATCTGACCTCAGTCAAGCATATCAGCTTCTATTGGTCCTTTCTGACGGTGCTGGTGCTGCTTGCAGTCGCCGCGCCCTCGGCGCTGCTGTTCGGTTTCGGGGGCGCGCTGGCGGCGCGCAGCCATATTCCGCCGCTCAGATGGTTGGGCAAGCTTTACACTGCCATGGTGCGCGGCGTGCCGGACATCGTGTTCTTCATGTTCTTCATCATCGCGCTCGATCAGGGGATCGAGTGGATGAAGCACCAGATCGTCTGCCCCGACTGGACGGAGCCGATACGGCAGGGGCTGGAATTCCGCGTCTGCCCGCAGGCCAAGGTGCCGCTGGGCTCCAGCCCGCAGATCTGGCACCAGGTTTACGGATTCGCGCTGGCAGTCTTCACCTTTGCCATCGTCTTTGGCGCCTTTGCAGCCAACGTGCTTTACGGCGCGATGAATGCGGTGCCACGGGCGCAGCTTGAAACCGCCGAAAGCTATGGCATGACACCTCGGCAGGTGTTCCGCCGCATCTTGCTGCCGCAGATGTGGACCTATGCGCTCCCGGGGCTGTCGAACCTGTGGATGATCCTCATCAAGTCGACGCCACTGCTGTTCCTGCTGGGCGTCAAGGACATCGTGTATTGGGCCCGCGAACTCGGCAGTGCCAAGACACAGGCTTATGCCTATCCGCACCCGGACTGGCGGCTGTGGTATTTCCTTTTCCTTCTGGTGGCTTATCTCTGCATGACCCGCGTTTCCGAAACCCTGCTGGCACGGCTGGCGCGCCGGTTGAACCACGGGCAGGCCACCGCCGCAGGCGAGGCGATGCGGAGGGCCACGCAATGACCTGCTGGGAAACCATCGGCGCCTATGCCTTCCGCAGCCTCGGCTTTGGCGAGAAGCTGTTGCCGAGCACCGACTTCACGCTGTGCCAGCAATTCACTCTGATCGGTTCGGGGTTGATCTGGAATATCTATTTCGGTGTGCTGGCGCTGCTGAGCGGCTTCTTCCTCGCCAATCTGCTGGCACTGGCCAAGGCCTCGTCGCAGCCCTGGGCCAGGAAGCCGGCGGAGTGGTTCATCTTTGTCTTCCGTGGCTCGCCGCTCTTCATCCAGTTCTTCCTCGCCTATTCGGCGCTGGTGCTGCTGCCGCGCGCCGGGATCAACATCCTTGGCCTCCATATCGCGACCAACTGGCTGACCTCGGCTTGGGCGGGGGCGCTGTTCGTGATGTTCCTCAATACCGCCGCCTATGCCGGCGAGATCTTCTATGGCGCGCTGATGTCGGTGCCGAAGGGCGATCTGGAGGCAGCCGAGGCCTACGGCATTTCCGGCTGGTCCAAGTTCCGCCGGATCCAATGGCCAACCATGCTGCGGCTGGCCTGGCCGGCCTATACCAACGAGGCGATCTTCCTGTTCCACGCCACGACACTGGTCTTCTTCTCGGGCTTTCCGGCCTATCAGCAGCGGGGTGACGCGCTCTATTACGCAAGCTATTTCGCGGACAAGACCTTCAACCCTTTCGTGTCCTATCCGATCGTCGCCTTCTACTTCATTCTGCTGACCCTCTGCCTGCTCGGTCTGTTCGGTCTGGTGAACCGCCGCCTCAACCGGCACCTTCCCTCGAACACCCGCAGCAGAATTCGCTTGCGTCCACAGTTGATCCGGTAGTAGCCTGCATTTGATCAAATTCTTCGGGCCGTCGCCCGAACCGTGCCGCTCAAGGGCGGCATGGCGTCCCCTGCCCCGATGGGCGGGTGCGGATGGCAAGGATCGAACGAGGGAGAAAGAGCCAAGGGCATGGCTCTCACCCCCCGGGCCGCGGGCCCGGTGACGCGGTGATCCCGTGCCCCGGGTCTCGGATGACGCGAATGAGCATGAAGGACTGGCTGAGAAAGCACCCGCAGGTGCGCACGATACGTGTGGCCGCGGCGGATTTGAACGGACAGGCACGGGGCAAGCGGGTGCCCGCGCGATTTGCCGAAGGCATGGTGAAAAACGGCACCAGATTCCCGTTCTCGGTGCTGAACCTCGATATCTGGGGCGAGGATATCGACGACAGCCCGCTGGTTTTCGAACAGGGCGATCAGGATGGGGTGCTGAAACCCACCGAACGCGGCTTCATGCCGATGCCCTGGCTGGAAGCGCCGACGGCGCTGCTGCCGATCTGGATGTTCCGCGAGAATGGCGCCCCCTATGAAGGCGATCCGCGCCATGCGCTGAACGCGGTGGTGCAGCGCTACAAGGCGCGCGGCCTGACCCCGGTCTGCGCGTTGGAGCGGGAATTCTTCCTGATCGACGACAGCGGCAAGACCATGCAGGTGCCGGCCTCGCCCCGCTCCGGCAAGCGGCGCAAGGCAGCGGAGACGCTTTCGATCCGCGCGCTCGATGCTTTCGACACCTTCTTCACCGACCTTTACGACGCCTGCGAGGCCATGGACATTCCCGCCGACACCACCACTTCGGAAACCGGCCTCGGCCAGTTCGAGGTGAACCTGATGCATTGCGACGACCCACTGCGCGCGGCGGATGATGCCTGGCTCTTCAAGATGCTGGTGAAGGGCCTTGCCCGCCGCCACGGTTTCGCCGCCAGCTTCATGGCCAAGCCCTATCCGGAATATTCCGGCTCGGGCCTGCACACCCATTTCTCGGTGATCGACGGCAAGGGCGATAATGTCTTCGACTCGGGCGGGCCGAAGGGCACGGCGATGCTGCGCCATGCGGTTGCGGGCTGCCTTGCCGCCATGGCGGATTCGACGCTGATCTTCGCGCCACACCAGAACAGCTATGATCGGCTGGTCCCCGGCAAGCACGCTCCCACCTCCATCGGCTGGGGCTATGAGAATCGCACCGCCGCCATCCGTATCCCGGCGGGCAATCCGGTGGCGCGACGGATCGAGCATCGGGTGGCGGGGGGCGACGTGAACCCCTATCTCATGCTCACCGCCATCCTTGGCGCGGCGCTTTGCGGCATCGAAGATGCACAGGAGCCGCCGGCCCCGATCGCCGGCAACGCCTATGCGATGGATCTGCCGCAGATCCCCGCCACCTGGGAAGCGGCCATTGACGCCTTCGAGAACAGCGACCTGCTCTATCGCTTCCTGCCGAAGGAGTTGATCCGTAATCTGGTGCAGACCAAGCGGCAGGAGTTGCACTACATTGCCGAGCTTTCGCCCGAAGAACAGGTGGAACTTTACCTCGATACGGTATGAGCGCACATGTGGCGGAATGTCGGGCCTGCCTCGCCGTCATCGGGCAGGCCCCGCATATTGCGACCCGCTTTTCATCCTCTCGCCCCCTTGCCCCGCAGGGGGGCACATTGCTACATTTCCTCCATAGCCAAAGCGGATATCCCATGCTGATCGGCATCTTGCAGACCGGACACGCGCCGGACGCCCTCGCCCCGACCTCGGGCGATTATCCCGACATGTTCCAGCGCCTGCTGGCGGAACAGGGACTCAGTTTCCGCACCTATCGCGTGCTGGACATGGACTTCCCCGCCTCGGTCACCGATTGCGACGGCTGGCTCATCACCGGCTCGCGCTTCGGCGCCTATGAGGGCCACGCCTTCATTCCGCCGCTTGAAGCCTTCATCCGCGACGCCTATGCGCGGGCGATCCCGATGGTCGGCATCTGCTTCGGCCATCAGATCATCGCCCAGGCGCTTGGCGGCAAGGTCGAGAAATTCGGCGGCGGCTGGGCGGTTGGCCCCACCGAATACGATTTCGGCGGCAAGACCCTGCGGCTCAACGCCTGGCACCAGGACCAGGTGATCGAGAAACCGCAAGGCGCCGAGGTCATCGCCAGCAACGGCTTTTGCGAGAACGCGGCGCTGGTCTATGGCAACCGTGCCTTCACCATACAGGCCCATCCCGACTTCCGGTCCGACTTCATCGCCGGACTGATGGAGACCCGCGGCAAGGGCCTCGTGCCCGAACAGGTGATGGCCGAGGCCGGCACGCGCCTTGACCAGCCTATCGACAACTGCATCCTCGCGCGCCGCATCGCTGATTTCTTCAAGGCGCCCCGCCAGGCCGCCTGAGGCCCCGGGGACAAAGCAAAGAGTGTGACCCATGTCCGACTGGACAAGCAAGCTGCCCGAGGCAGCCCGTGCCTATATCGGCGGCCGTCGTGTCGACGAAGTGGAATGTATCGTGGGCGACATC
>JAIRJX010000107.1 GCA_031260425.1 Gemmobacter sp. | reverse complement strand
CAGCGCCAGCGTCATGCCGACGTCATAGGACGTCATGTTGATCGGCGTGATCAACACCCCCGCCAGCGCCCCGATCCCCGCCGAAAGTGCGAAGGAGAGCGTCATCACGAAATTGGTGTTGATACCGACCAGTTGCGCCGCCAGGCGGTTGTTCGAGGTCGCCAGCACCGCCCGGCCCAGCAGCGTCCGGGTGAAGAAGACCCAGAGCGCCACGAACACCAGCACCGCACCTGCAATGATCCAGATGGCCTGCGGCAGGATGGTCGCGCCCAGGATGCGGATCGGATCGTCGCCCGAAAACGCCGGGAAGCGGTGGATCTGCTTGTCGAAGACAAGCTGCGAGACGCCCCGGATGAAGATCGACGCCCCGATGGTGATGATGATGAGCGAGACGACCGGCGCGCCCCGCGCGGGCTCGATGGCAAGCTTGTTGAGCGCCACGCCGACACCCGAAGTCGCCACGATGGCGATGAGCGCGGCGAGCGGCAGCGGAAGCCCGGCGGCGTGGGCAAAGAAGGTGATCATGCCGCCCAGCATGACGAACTCGCCTTGCGCGAGGTTCACCACGTCAGAGGCGTTGTAGATGATGGTGAAACCGAGGGCGACCAGCGCATAGACCGCGCCGACCATGGCCCCCGACAAGAGGAATTGCAGAAGTTCCGACATGGAAAGGCGCTCCGGCTGGCAGGGGCCGGGGCGGTGAAGCCGCCCCTCTTTCTCGCAGGTATGGGGCGGCAAAGCCGCCTTTCTATCGTTGGCATATGGCGGCGGAGCCGCCTCTCTTTGCTTGCAGGTGCGGGACGGCGAACCGCCCCTCGTCTTAGCAGATATGTGGCGGCGAGGCCGCCCCTCTTTACTCGCGGGCGGGAGGTGGCGAGGCCGCTCCCCCGTTCCGGCAACGCATGACGGCGAGGCCGGCCTTCGGTCTGTCACGGCGAGGGCAGCGAAACCGCCCCCCCGGCGCGACCAGGTGAGAGACGGTCAAAGCCCCCCTCACCTCTGGCTGGAACGGCGGGTGGCAAAGCCACACCGCCGCGGCCACAGTTACTGGACGATGGTCCAGTCACCATTCCTGATTTCCAGCATCTTGAAGGCGGTGAGGTCAAGGCCGAGGTGATCCTCGGCGGTCATGTTCACAATGCCGCCGGTGCCGACAAAGCCCGTCGTCGCCTCGATCTGGTCACGGATCGCCGCAGGATCGGCACTGCCCGCACGCTCGATGGCGCCTTTCAGGATATGGAAGGCATCATAGGCATGGCCACCGAAGGTGGAAACCGGCTGACCGGTCCGGGCCTCGTAATCGGCGATATACTGGGTCACCACCGGCTTTTGCGGATCGGCGTCGTCCAGAAGATTCGCCACCAGAAGCGCCGCGGCGGGAAGCCGCACGCCCTCTGCTGCCTCGGTGCCGGCCAGTTCGATGAATCCCTTGGAAGCCACGCCATGCGACTGGTAGAGCGGCAGGCCGATATCGAGCTGCCGGTAGTTGCGCGTCACGATGGACGGGCCCTGGCCGAAGCCCGGATTGACCACCGCCTGCACACCTGCCGCATTCTTGATGTTGGTAAGCTGCGGCGTCATGTCGGCATCCTTCGGATCATAGGTTTCCGAAGCCACGATCTCGATGCCGTAATCGCCCACCACGCCCTTGCATTGCGCCTCCATCGAGGCGCCGAAACCGTCGGTGCCCGCGATCATGCCGATCTTGTCGAAACCGCGCGTCTTCATGTCCTCGAAGATCTTCTGGCAGGCCATGCGGTCGGTATGGGGCGTCTTGAACACCCAGGTCTTCACCGGCTCGATGATGTCCACTGCGCCTGCGAGCGAGATGAAGGGCACCTCGGCATCCTCGGCCACGGCGATGATCGACATGGTGGTGCCGGTAGTGGTGCCGCCGATGATCGCCGCCACCTCGTCATCCTCCACGAGGCGAGTGGCGAAGGTGCGCGCCTTGTTCGGGTCGCCGCCATCGTCATACATCACCAGCTCGACCTTCTCGCCATTGATACCGCCGGCGGCGTTCAACTGCTCGACCAGCATTTCCAGGGTCTTGGCCTCGGGGTCACCGAGGAAGGAGGCCGGGCCAGTGGCCGAAAGCGTGGCGCCGATCTTGATATCGGCCATGGCGGAAGAGCCGAGGCCAAGCGCCATGAGCGAGGCGAGCGCAGTGGTCGTGAAGAACTTCATGTGGGTCTCCTCCCAGAGGACTCAGGTGAAAGATGCGGGGGGCGGGCGGCGCGGCGGCCGCCGGGTAATGCATGACGGGATGGTTGATGACGGGACCGGGATCGGGGCGAGCCCCGGCACACGGCCGGCGCCGTTCAGTGTGACCGGGTTCAACGTGAGCAAGCAGAAGGAAAGGCCGGTTTGGCAGCGCCGCACAGGCCGCCCCACCCGCTCGCGATGGGTCCTGCCGCCGGGCGCTTCCGGGAGCGCCAACCGCAAACCGCGCGCCTTCGCGGCACCCTCCGGCATCGGCCGGTGACGGTCGAACAGCTCGGTCATCGCTCCCTCCTCCCAGGTTGCGCTTTATCATTGACCGATCGGTCGGTTTATGCAACATGAATCTTCGTGGACCGCAGGACAAAGCCTCCGGCGGTGAGGGAGAAAGACATGACCGGATCAGAGACCGTCCTTGTGACGCTGGCCGATGGCGTGCTGAAGCTGACGCTGAATCGCCCCGACAAGCTTAACTCTTTCAACGAGGAAATGCACCTGGCGCTTCGCGCCGGGGTAGAACGCGCCCATTCCGATGCAGAGGTGCGGGCAGTGCTGCTGACCGGCGCCGGGCGCGGCTTCTGCGCCGGGCAGGATCTGGGCAATCGCGATCCGCGCAAGGGCGGGCCGGCCCCCGATCTGGGCCATACGCTCGACACTTTCTACAACCCCAACCTGCGGCTGATTCGCAGCCTCGAAAAGCCGGTGATCTGTGCGGTGAACGGCGTGGCCGCCGGAGCCGGCGCCAATATCGCGCTGGCCTGCGACATCGTGCTGGCGGCGAAATCGGCGAAGTTCATCCAGGCTTTCGCGAAGATCGGCCTCGTCCCCGATGCGGGCGGCACCTGGAGCCTGACCCGCCTTCTGGGCGAGGCGCGCGCCAAGGCGCTGACGCTGACCGCCGAGCCGCTCGGGGCCGAGAGGGCCGCCGACTGGGGCCTGATCTGGAAAGCGGTGGAGGATGGCGATCTGATGGCCGAAGCCGGCGCCCTTGCCCTGAGCCTCGCCAATGGCCCGACGCTCGGCCTTGGCCTGACCAAGCGGCTCATCCATGCCGCCGCGACCAGCAGCCTCGATCAGCAGCTCGACATGGAGCGCGATCTTCAGCAGATCGCCGGGCGAAGCGACGATTATGCCGAGGGCGTCACCGCCTTCCTCGAAAAGCGCAAGGCGGAGTTCAAGGGCAAATGAAACCCGTCTCGCAGATGACCCCGCAGGAGATCGCCGAAGCCTCGGCCAAGGCCATGTGGAACGACGATTCAGCCAGCCAGCGTCTCGACATGCACCTTGATCACATCGCCCCGGGTGAGGCCACCCTGTCGATGACCATCACCGGAGCCATGTCGAACGGCCACGGCAATTGCCATGGCGGCTACATCTTCGCGCTGGCCGACAGCGCCTTCGCCTTCGCCTGCAACAGCTACAACCAGATGGCGGTGGCACAGCATTGCTCGGTCACCTACATGATTCCCGGCCATATCGGCGACCGGCTGACCGCGACGGCGCATGAGATCTCGCGCCGGGGCCGCTCGGGCATCTATGATATCCGCATCACCAACCAGAACGGCGAGCATGTGGCCGAATTCCGCGGCCATTCGCGCACCGTCAAGGGCACCCATCTGCCGGTCGACGCCTGACGGCACCGCAATTCACGAGGGAGGACGCCATGGAAGACCTGACCCCGAACCGCAAGGATCTCGACCCGATCGAAATCGCCTCGCGCGATGAGATCGAGGCGCTTCAGTTCCATCGCATGAAGCGGTCGCTGAAGCACGCCTATGAGAACTCGCCCTTCTATCGCAAGCGCTTCATCGAACACGACGTTCACCCCGAGGAACTGAAATCCCTTGGCGACATCGCGAAGTTCCCCTTCACCGTGAAGCAGGATCTGCGCGACAGCTATCCCTTCGGCATGTTCGCCGTGCCGCAGAACCGGCTGGCGCGCATCCATGGCTCGTCCGGCACCACCGGCAAGCCGACGGTCGTAGGCTATACCCAGAACGACATCGAGGTCTGGGCCAACCTGATCGCCCGCTCCATCCGCGCGGCCGGCGGCCGCCCTGGCGACATGCTGCATAACGCCTATGGCTACGGTCTGTTCACCGGCGGCCTCGGCGCGCATTACGGCGCCGAGAAGCTGGGCTGCACCGTGGTGCCGATCTCGGGCGGCATGACCGAACGGCAGGTGACGCTGATCCATGACTTCAAACCCTCCATCATCATGGTCACCCCCTCCTACATGCTGTCGATCCTCGACGAGTTCCGCCGCCAGGGCCTCGACCCCCGGCAATGCTCGCTGAAGGTCGGCATCTTCGGCGCCGAGCCCTGGACCAATTCCATGCGCGAGGAAATCGAGCAGGCTTTCGACATGCACGCCGTCGACATCTACGGCCTCTCGGAGATCATGGGGCCGGGCGTCGCGCAGGAATGCGTCGAAAGCAAGGACGGGCTGCATATCTGGGAAGACCATTTCTACCCCGAGATCATCGACCCGGTGACCGGCGACGTGCTGCCGGATGGCGAGATGGGCGAGTTGGTCTTCACCACGCTGACCAAGGAGGGGTTGCCGATGGTGCGCTACCGCACCCGCGATCTGACCCGCCTGCTGCCCGGCACCGCCCGCTCGATGCGGCGCATCGAGAAGATCACCGGCCGCAGCGACGACATGATCATCCTGCGCGGCGTCAACGTCTTCCCCACCCAGATCGAGGAGCAGATCCTGAAATGCCAGGGCCTTGCCCCGCATTTCCAGATCGAGCTTTCCCGCTCTGGCCGGATGGACAACATGACCGTCCATGTCGAATGCACCCCCGACATGACCGACGAATCCGCCCGCACCAGATCGGCCAAGGAACTGGCGCATCACATCAAGTCGGTGGTCGGCGTCTCGACCCGGATCGAGGTGCGCGACCCGAACTCGGTCGCCCGGTCCGAGGGCAAGGCCAAGCGCGTGATCGACAACCGGCCCAGGGAGTGATCGCCGGCTGCGGCATTGCGGCGGGTGACATCGGCGCGCGGTGCCGCTAAAGCGGTCAGGTGAAGCGATCGGGGGCCTTGCCTCTCTTCGCGGCCCCTGTTCCTGCAATCACGAAAGAAGCACCATGGCTCGGACCCGGGCACAGGATTTCGAGGAAAAGAGCCGCTGCATTCTGGACAATGCCGCGCAGGTCTTTGCCGAACAAGGCATGGACAAGGCGTCCATGTCACAGATCGCGGCCCATGCGCAGGTATCGAAGGCGCTGCTCTATCACTATTATCCCAGCAAGGACGCCCTGATCTTCGCCATCATCATCACCCATCTGGAGGGGCTGGAACAGGCGATCGCCGCGCATGACGACCCCGGCCTGCCGCCCTCGCTGCGCCTGCGCGCCCTGATCGGCGCGGTGCTGGAGAACTATCGCGGCGCCGATAACGAGCACAAGGTGCAGCTCAACGCCACCGCCGCGCTCTCGGACCCGCAGAAGGCCGAGATCATGGCGCTGGAGCGGCGCATCGTGAAACGCTTCTCAGTGGTGCTGGACCAGATCAACCCCGGGCTCAACAGCCGCGAGCGCCCGCTGCTGATGCCGGTCACCATGTCGCTTTTCGGCATGATGAACTGGGTCTACATGTGGTTCAGGGACGGCGGCCGCATCTCGCGCGAGGATTACGCCGACGTGGCGACCACGCTGATCCTGGAGGGGATCAAGGCGGTCAGGTGAGGGGGATGCGGGTCGGGTGGCCCGGTTTCATGCCGCTCACGCGCCCGCTGAGGAAGCCGTAACCTGCACCTCTGACACCCCGTGCCACGGAGAGTGGCGCCTGACCGCGGGTGAGCGATGCAACGGTTGCGATCATCACTTTATGGTGCAATCACGCCCCCGCGCCTACCCCACCAGAGCACCCGCCCGGGGGCCCTCGGGCGCTCTGCCCGGCGGCACGTGCCGTGCCTTTGGTCCGGGCGGGGGAAAAGGCTCAGACGGGTAGCGTGGGCCGACGGGTATTCAATACCGCGAGTCCCGCCTATCGCGCTTTGCCGATCCGTCCAAGATGCGTGATGAAAAATCCCTCTGGCGATTTGAGGCCGTAGCCCAGTAGACGGTCGAACCCCGAATGGGCCAGCCAGAGTGCCCCGAGGCCGGTCAACACGGGTAGCGCAAAGAAGAGCCCCAGGGCGATCAGCGCCCCGCCGAGCGCGTAGATATGGACGGCGTTATAGATGAAAGCTCCGCGGCGCGGGCCAAAGGCATAACCGGCAAAGCTCAGATCCGGCGCGAAGAAGAGGAATACGGCCATCCCCCAGGGCATCAGCCCGGCATGGGGCCAATAGACCAGCAGCCCGCTCAGAAAGATGAGGCCGCCCTCGAGGCGTTGCCAGTTTACCGCGACTGCCATGCCATTTCCCGGAAATTTTCCGGCCCTGTATCGGGTTTCATCCCGACTTACCAGCAAAGGTCCGCCCGCCCGAAAGTTCCGCCCCGGCAGGCGTGGCCCAATTTCCGATCTGTGAAAAGGCTCGACGGCCCCTTGCCTGCCGAGCTTCCGGCGTCTGTCACCCAACCGGGCGGCAAGAGCATCCATCCCCTGCCCGACAGTATTCGGCATTTGCGGAGCGAGGCCCCTATAGCCCCTCGAACCCCGCCCTTGCCAGCACCAGCGGGTCATAGTCCGGCGCTTTGGCGCGGCGGCGGTCGGGCTCCGGGGTGGTCAACGCCACCGCCGGCACGAGCTTTTCCCGCGCCTCATGCGCCAGTTGCTGATAGACGCCGGTGCCCTGCCGCTTCCAGGCGATTTCCTCGGGCGTGAGCTCCCGGACCACCCTGGCCGGGGAGCCCACCAGCAACGAATTCGGCGGCACCTGCATTCCGGCCTTCACGAAGGCCATGGCGGCGATGATGGAGTTCTCGCCCACCACCGCCTCGTCCATCACCACGGCATTCATGCCGACCAGGACGTTCCTGCCGATATGACAGCCATGCAGCACCGCGCCATGGCCGACATGGCCGCTTTCCTCGACCACCACATCCTTGCCGGGGAAGGAATGCACCACGCAGGTTTCCTGCACGTTGCAGCCCGCCTCCAGCACGATCCGGCCGAAATCGCCGCGCAGCACCGCGCCGGGGCCGACATAGACCATCGGCCCGATGAGGACATCGCCGATCACCACCGCCTCGGGGTGCACGAAGGCGGCGGGGTCGATGACCGGGATCACCCCGTCATAGCTGTAGACCCGCGCCATCACGAGACCGGAGGCCAGTGCTTCGCCACCATGGTCAGCACGTCATATTGCGCCACCACCGCGCCGTTCTGGTTGGTCACCTGGCAATCCCAACGCACCTCGCCATGTTCGGCATTGGCACGCGGATTGATCTCCTTGCAGGTCAGCCGCACTTGCAACGTGTCGCCGAAATAGACCGGGGTCAGGAAACGCAGGTTGTCCACCCCGTAATTCGCCAGCACCGGGCCGGGACTGGGCTCCACGAACAGCCCCGCCGCAAAGGAAGCGATCAGGTAGCCATGCGCCACCCGGTCGTCGAAGAACGGATTGGCCTTCGCCGCGGCCTCATCCATATGAGCGTAGAAGGTATCGCCGGTGAAATGAGCGAAATGTTCTACATCCTCAAGCGTCACCTGCCGGCTGGCCGTGACCAACTGGTCGCCGATCTTCAGGTCCGCCAGGGACTTGCGGAAGGGATGAATGCCTTGCGTCGCCGGGGCGCCTTCGATCCAGCGGCCGGTAATGGCGGACAGCAGCCGCGGGCTGCCCTGCACGGCGCTGCGCTGCATGTAATGCGTCACGCCACGGATCCCGCCCATCTCTTCGCCACCGCCGGCACGGCCGGGGCCGCCATGGACCAGCGGCGCCAAAGGCGAGCCATGGCCGGTAGAGGTTTTGGCAGAGGCGCGGTTGCCGATCAGCACCCGACCATGGAACGGAGCCACGCCCAGCACCACCTCCTCGGCTACCTTCGGATCGTCGGTGAAGACCGAAGAGACCAGCGAGCCCTTGCCCAGCCGCGCCAGTTCCACCGCCTCGGCCAGATCGTCATAGGGCATCACGGTCGAGACCGGCCCGAACGCCTCGACATCATGCACGGCGGTGGCAGCGAAGGGCCGGTCGCAATACATCAACACCGGATTGAGGAAGGCCCCCGCCCCGGCATCGCCCGAACTGAGCCGCACCTCATCGGGGCTGCCCGCGACGATCTCGGCATCGGCCTGCAGCTCTCTGATACGGGCACGCACTTCCTCGCGCTGATCGAGCGAGGCGAGGGGGCCCATCCGGGTCGCCTCATCTCCCGGCAGACCGGGCAGGGCCTTGCCCAGCCGCTCGCCCAGTGCCGCAACCAGCGCCTGCACATGGGCGCGCGGTGCGATCACCCGGCGGATGGCGGTGCATTTCTGCCCGGCCTTCGCCGTCATCTCTCGGGCGACCTCCTTGACGAACAGGTCGAACTCCGGCGTGCCCGGCCCGGCATCGGGGCCGAGGATCGAGGCATTGAGGCTGTCGGCCTCCATGGTGAAGCGCACCGAATTGGCGATCACCGCCGGATGCGATTTCAGCTTGCGCCCCGTCCAGGCAGAGCCGGTGAAGGTCACGGCGTCCTGCCCGGTCACGTGATCCAGCAGATCACCGACCGAGCCGCAGATCAGCTGCAGCGCGCCCTCCGGCAGGATGCCGGTCTCGATGATGCGGCGCACGCAAAGCTCGGTGAGATAGGCGGTCTGCGAGGCGGGCTTCACCACGCAGGGCACGCCCGCAAGCAGGGTCGGCGCGATCTTCTCCAGCATTCCCCAGATGGGGAAGTGGAAGGCGTTGATATGGACCGCCACCCCCTGCAGCGGCGTGAGGATATGCTGCGCCACGAAGCTGCCATCCTTTGACAGCACCTCCACCTCGCCATCGGTCAGCACCCTTGTATTGGGCAATTCGCGCCGGCCTTTCGAGGCGAAGGCCAGCATCGTGCCGATACCGCCCTCGATATCGATCCAGCCATCGGGGCGGGTGGCGCCGGTATGCAGGCTTTCCGCGTAGAATTCCTCCTTGCGCTCCATCAAGGCGAGGCCAAGCGCCTTGAGCATCCCGGCCCGGTCATGAAACGGCATCGCCCGTAGCCTCGGCCCGGCAACCCTGCGGCCATGATCCAGCACGGCAGCGAAGTCTATCCCCGAGGAATCGATGCTGGCCACCGGCGCGCCGGTCGCAGCATCAAGCAGAACCTGCCCCTCCCTGGCCCCGGCGGCCCAGCCCCCGCAGACATAGCTCTCAAGACGGCGCGGCGCGGCACTCATGGCGTTTCCTTTCAGCATATCGGAGCGGCGCGGGCCTGTTCTGTGCCCCGCGCCGCCGGTCTTAAAGGCCGATCCCGGCCAGATGTGCGGCGGTGCGGGTCTCCCAGCGTGCCAGCAGATCTTCGTTCGGAACATGGCGCAGGCCGAATTTCTTCAGCGTGTCGTAGCGCTTCGACCCCGCCACACCGAAGGTGGCGGCCACCCGCGGCGTCCAGTAGGCCAGCGCGTCACGCACACCGGCCTTGCCGGTTGCAGACGCGGCGATCCGCTCCAGCCCCTCCAGCCCCAGTTCGGCATGGCGCGCCTCGCGCGGGGCTATCTCGCGGAACACCTCGGCGAGGGGACCGTAGGAGACACGGGTAAGCTCGGTCATCTGCACCCCGGTCGCGAGGCCCTGCAGCACGTTCATCACCACTGCATCGGTCCAGCCGGTGATCGGATAGTGGAAGACCGACAGCCGCATATCGCCTGCCTGCCGCGCCGCACCCAGATCGGCATCCCGCGCCACGCGCGCCGCCCAGTCATGCTGCGACTGGTAGCGGTTCGCGTCGGTGCCGAAGGTTTCCATCACCGCCAGCACCCGTTCGGCATGATCCGCCTTTTCCAGCGTGATCCGGCTCGCGGCGATGCGCTCCTTGATCCCCGGCGCGAAATTGATCGAATTGGCGAACCCCGCCGAAGCTGCAAGCTCGCTGTCCACGAAGGAGGACATGAGCCGCATGAGTTCACCGCGATAGCGGGCGGGGGCGTTGCCCGGCGCGGTCAGCACACCGCCCTGAGCCAGATAGTCTTCGATGTTCATGGTGTCGGACATGTCGGCCCTCATTCGTCATAGGAGACGACCACGCGGTCGCTCAGCGGCATCGCCTGGCAGGAGAGCACATAGCCCGCCCGCACCTCGTAATCCTCCAGCGCGTGGTTGATCACCATCTCCACCTCGCCCTCCAGCACCTTGCAGCGGCAGGTGGAACAGACCCCGGCCTTGCAGGAATAGGGCGCGTCGAGGCTGGCCGCCAAAGCCGCGTCGAGGATCGACTGCCCGCTGCGCGGCATCTCGAAACTGCGGGTGGCGCCGTCCAGCGTCACCGTCGCCTGCGTACCGGTGCCCGGCGCGATGTCGGCTTTCGATACCGCCTTGGCCTTCGCCCGGCCCGGCTGGCCCGAGGCGAAAAGCTCGAACTTGATCTGACTATCGGCCAGCCCATGTTCGCGCAGACTGGCGGCGATGGCCAGCATCATCGGCTCCGGCCCGCAGATGAAGGCGGTATCCACCGCCTTCACGTCCAGCCAGTGCCCGAACAGTGCCTTCATCTTCTCCGCGTCGATCCGGCCGGTGAAAAGGTCGATCTCCTGCCCTTCCTGCTCCAGCACATGGATCACCGAGAAACGGCCAAGATAGCTGTTCTTCAGATCCTCCAGTTCCTCGCGGAACATGATCGTGTTGATCTGGCGGTTGGCATAGATCAGCGTGAATCTCGAGCGAGGCTCGCGCACCAGCACGGTCTTGATGATCGAAAGCAGCGGCGTGATGCCCGATCCGCCGGCAAAGCCGAGATACTGTTTCACGGCCTCGGGCTCGATGGCGGTAAAGAACTTGCCCATCGGCGGCATGGCGTCGAGCTCGTCGCCCGGCGCGAGGTTCTCGTTCGCCCAGGTCGAGAAGGCGCCGCCTTCGACGCGCTTGATGCCGACCCGCAGGCAATCCTCGTCCTTGCCCGCACAGATCGAATAGCTGCGGCGCAATTCCTCGCCGTCGAAATCGCGGCGGAAGGTCAGGTATTGGCCCTGGGTGAAGTCGAACAGGGCCTTGTCCTCATCGCGAGGGACAAGGGTGATGACCACGGCGTCGCGCGTCTCGCGCCGCACCTCGGTCACTTTCAGCGGATGGAAGCGTGCCATTCGGGTTGGTTCCTATGGAGGCGGGGCCTATGAAGGCGGGCCCTGTGAAAGCAGGGGCGCATCCTCAGATGCACTTGAAGTAGTCGAAGGGTTCCAGACAGTCCTTGCAGCGATAGCTCGCCTTGCAGGGGGTCGAGCCGAACTGGCTGATCTTTTCGGTATGGCCCGATCCGCAGCGCGGGCAGGCGATCACCAGGTTGGAGCCGCCCGCCAGCCGCGAGACACGTCCGGCCAGCCGTCCGTCGGCGGCGGTGCCGTCGACAGGGGGGGCTATGCCGTAAGCCCGCAGCTTCTCGCGTGCCTCGGCGGTGATCCAGTCGCTGGTCCAGGGCGGCGAGAGCTGCCGTTCCAGCCGCAGCTTCCCGATCCCGTGGCCACGGAGCGCCATCTCGATGTCGAGGTTGATGATGCTGGTTGCCGGGCAGCCCGTATAGGTGGGCGTGACGGTGACAACCAGCGTGTCATCCTCCCAGACCACATCGCGGATGATGCCGAGATCAGTCAGCGAGATCACAGGAATTTCCGGGTCCGGCACTTCCGACAGCCAGCGCCAGACTTCAGCCACATCTGGGGCCGGATCGGGATGGGCGGCGCCTGGCATCGGCTTACCAGATGGCGCCGGGATAGGCGCGCTGCAGGAACTGCATCTCGGCCAGGATGTAACCCAGATGTTCCGAATGCACCCCTTTCCTGCCACCCTTGTGCTGGTAGGCCTCGCCCGGATGGGTCAGCGTCGCCTCGGCCAGCACCTCGGAGACGGTGGCGTCCCATGCGGGCTTCAGGCTCGATGGCAGCGGCGCGATACCGGCCCCGGCCATGGCGATGTCAAGCGCGTCGTCCATGAACATCTCTCCGGTATATTGCCAGAGCGATTTCAGCGCCTTTTCCATCCGCTGGCGGCTTTCCTCCGTACCGTCGCCAAGACGGATCACCAGATCGGCCGAGCGTTCCAGATGATAGGCCACTTCCTTTTCCGCCTTGGCCGCGATCCCGGCCACGCGGCTGTCGGAGGAACCCTTCAGGGCGCGCAGCAACTCGATATGCCAGGCATCGAACAGGAATTGCCGCATCAGCGTATGGCCGAAATCGCCGTTCGGGCGTTCCACCAGCAGGACGTTGCGGAAAGCCGCCGCATCGCGCAGATAGGCGATGGCATCGGCGCTGCGCCCCTTGCCCTCGATCTCGCCCGCGAGCCCCAGCCAGAGCTGGCATTGCCCGATCAGGTCAAGCGCCTGATTGGCAAGGGCTATGTCCTCCTCCAGCACCGGGGAGTGGCCGCACCATTCCGATACCCGGTGGCCAAGGATCAGCACATTGTCGCCAACCCTTTGCAGCCATTCGACAAAAGTGGCCCGGTCGACCGCAGTTTCCGCTAGCGCCATCACATATGCCCCACTTCTTCCGGAATGTCGAAGAAGGTCGGGTGGCGATAGACCTTGGAGTTCGACGGCTCGAACAGCGGGCCTTTTTCCGACGGGCTCGATGCGGTGATGTCGTTCGATTTCACCACCCAGATCGACACCCCCTCATTGCGGCGGGTGTAGACGTCGCGGGCGTTGCGGATCGCCATCTCGGCATCCGGCGCGTGCAGCGAGCCGACATGGCGATGATTGAGGCCGTGCTGGCCACGGATGAAGACTTCCCAAAGGGGCCATTCGCTGGACATGTCTTGCTTCCTCCCGAAGCTGGATAGATGGGACGGGCGCGTGCGCCCGCGCGTGTCATTCGGCGGCGTGTTTCGCGGCTGCCCGGCGGGCGTCGGCCTTCTTCGCATGGGCCATCAGCCCGTCACGGAACCACTCGCCATCCTCCCAGGCCTTGACACGGGCGCCGAGACGTTCTTCGTTGCAGGGGCCGTTGCCCGCGATCACCGCAAAGAATTCGGACCAGTCGGGTTCGCTGAAATCCCAGGCACCCGTCTCCTCGTTCCACTTCAGGTTCTCGTCCGGAATGGTCAGGCCGAGGTAATGCGCCTGCGGCACGGTCTGGTCGACGAATTTCTGCCGCAGTTCGTCATTGGTGTTGATCTTGATCTTCCACTGCATCGACTGCGCCGAATGGACCGAGTCCTTGTCCGACGGGCCGAACATCATCAGTGCCGGATACCAGAAACGGTTCATCGCATCCTGGGCCATGGCTTTCTGCTCGGGCGTGCCCGCAGCCATCTTCATCATGATGTCGTAGCCCTGCCGCTGGTGGAAGCTTTCCTCCTTGCAGATGCGGATCATCGCGCGGGAATAGGGGCCATAGGAGGTGCGCTGCAACGGCACCTGGTTCATGATCGCGGCCCCGTCCACCAGCCAGCCGACCGCACCGATATCGGCCCAGTTCAGCGTCGGATAGTTGAAGATCGACGAGTATTTCATGTTGCCGCTATGAAGCTTGTCCAGCAGATCGTCGCGGGAAACGCCCAGCGTCTCGGCGGCGCTGTAGAGGTAAAGCCCGTGCCCCGCCTCGTCCTGCACCTTGGCCAGCAGGATCGCCTTGCGCTCCAGCGTGGGCGCGCGCGTGATCCAGTTGCCCTCCGGCAACTGGCCAACGATCTCGCTATGTGCGTGCTGGCCGATCTGGCGGATCAGCGTCTTGCGATAGCCTTCCGGCATCCACTCCTTCGGCTCGATCTTCTCGCCGCGGTCGATGCGTTCCTGGAAGGCAATCTCTTCGGGCGACATCTCCTCTCGGGATTTCGTTCCTTCGGATTTCACAAGCTGTGCATACATGAGCGGCTCCTCCCTCAAACCCGTTCAATGATGATCGCGATACCCTGCCCCACCCCGATGCACATGGTGCAAAGCGCATAGCGCCCGCCCGTGCGGTGAAGCTGATACATCGCCGTGGTCACAAGCCTTGCCCCCGACATGCCGAGCGGATGGCCAAGCGCGATCGCCCCCCCGTTGGGGTTCACATGCGCGGCGTCGTCGGGCAGGCCGAGATCGCGCAAGGTAGCCAGCGCCTGGCTGGCAAAGGCTTCGTTCAGTTCGATCACGTCCATCTGACCGATGGAAAGGCCCGCGCGCGCCAGAACCTTCTTCGCCGCCGGGGCCGGGCCGATACCCATGATGCGCGGCTCCACCCCTGCCGCCGCCATGGCGACGATGCGGGCCTTCGGCGTCAGGCCCTGCGCATCCGCCGCCTGTTCCGACAGGATCGCCAGCGCTGCCGCACCGTCATTGACGCCCGAGGCATTGCCCGCCGTCACCGACAGATCCGCGCCGTTGACGCCCTTCAGACTGGCCAGCGCCTCGGCCGAGGTGCCGGGACGGGGATGCTCGTCGGTATCGAAGACGATCGGATCTCCCTTCCGCTGCGGGATCATGACCGGGGTGATTTCCTGCGCGAAGACCCCCGCCGCCTGCGCCGCCGCCCAGCGGGCCTGGCTGCGCGCCGCGAAGGCGTCCTGATCGGCGCGGGAGATACGGAAATCCGCCGCCACATTGTCGGCCGTCTGCGGCATGGAGTCGACGCCGAACTTCGCCTTCATCGCCGGGTTCACGAAACGCCAGCCGATGGTGGTATCATGCACCGCGTTCGAGCGGGAAAAGGCGCTCTCGGCCTTGGGCATGACGAAGGGCGCGCGGGTCATGCTTTCCACGCCGCCAGCGATGACGAAATCGCAATCGCCCGCCCTGATCGCGCGGGCCGCCATACCGACCGCATCCATACCCGAGCCGCAGAGCCGGTTCACCGTGGTGCCCGGCACGCCAACCGGCATCCCCGCCAGCAATACCGCCATACGACCCACGTTGCGGTTGTCTTCACCCGCCTGGTTGGCGCAACCGAAGATCAGGTCATCGACCGCCGACCAGTCCACCCCCGGATTGCGCTCCATCAGCGCCCTGAGCGGCAGCGCCGCGAGGTCGTCGGCACGCACCGAGGCCAGCGCCCCGCCATAGCGGCCGATCGGAGTGCGAACCGCGTCGCAGATGAAGGCTTCCGACATGCGCCCTGTTCTCCCTCATATGTGCTTGAGAAGCTGGCGCGTCTCCCAATTCGCCAACCGATCGGTCAATGTATAGCGCGAAAGCATTACACTGTTAAGAAGAAAGTTGTGGCGGATGTAATGTTTTAAGGGGCACTGCGCGAGATGAATTGAATATCACATATATTCAATATGTTACGAAATATCAGCCTTCCGCAAGCGCCAAAAGCCGCGCCTGCGTCCCGGCGGTATGGGCCGGAAGCAGGCCGGTCCCGCCCTCGAACCGGGCGCCGATATGCGAATCAGCCGGGCCGGACAATGCAAGGTAAAGGCGGCGGAACAGCGCACGGGCGGCCTCGCCCGGCCAGTCTGCC
>JAIRJX010000057.1 GCA_031260425.1 Gemmobacter sp. | reverse complement strand
ATCACGAAGCTCGGCGTGCCGTTGATCTGCATGATGTCGGCCAGCGCGTGATTGGCGGCAATGATCTGAGCGACCTCCGGTGTCTCCATCTTCGCCTGCACCGCCGTGCGGTCGAGCCCCAATTGATCGGCCAGCGCGCCGAGGCTTTCTGCCGTCGCGTCGCCGCGCAGGGTGATCAGCGCGTCATGCGCCCGCTTGTAGGCGTCGTCGCCGGCCAGCATCCTGGTGGCGATGGCGAATTTCGACGAGAGCAGCGATCCCTCACCGAGAATGGGGAACTCCTTGATGACGAAGCGGATATTGTTGTCCGACTTCACCAGTTCCTCCACCTCCTCATAGGCCTTGCGGCAATAGCCGCAGCGGTAGTCGAGGAATTCGACCAGCGTGATGTCGCCCTCCGGATTGCCGCCCACCCAGGAGTTGGCATCCTCGTAGATGGCAGTGCGGTTGGCCTCCAGCATGGCGAGGTCATCGTTGACGGATTGCTGCTGCTGGCGGTCCTCGAGCGTGCGCACCGCCTCCAGGATGACTTCGGGGTTGTCCATCAGGTAGCTGCGCACAGCCTCGCCGAAGGCTGCGCGCTCGGTCTCGGTCATGCTGGCGACGTCGAAAGCCGCCACCGGGGCGGCGGCGAGCATCAGGGCGAGGGCGGCGGGCAGGAGGGTCTTGGTCATATGTCTCTCCATAGGGATGCGGGCCGCCTGTGCCTCCGGTCGGACGGCTTGACGCGAACGCCCCGCCGGGCCAGTGTCACGGCAAGTTTACGGGGGTTGCCATGCGGATTTCAAGACGTGCTCTGGTCGATCCCTTCATCGTGATGGATGTGATGGAACGCGCCCGCGCCGCCGAGGCGGCCGGACGGCGCATCATCCATATGGAGGTCGGCCAACCCGGCACCGCCGCGCCGAGGGCGGCGCTCGCAGCGCTGGAGCGGGCGATGCGGGCGGGGCCGCTGGGCTATACCGTGGCGCTT
Source organism: Gemmobacter sp. (assembly GCA_031260425.1). GTDB lineage: Bacteria > Pseudomonadota > Alphaproteobacteria > Rhodobacterales > Rhodobacteraceae > Gemmobacter. The sequence goes on along the minus strand of JAIRJX010000057.1, from coordinate 1,560 downwards.
GGCCTGCCGGAGCTGCGTGCGGGGATCGCCGCGCTTTACCGGCGCTGGTATGGGGTTGAGCTTGATCCGGAGCGGGTGGTGGTGACCGCTGGTTCCTCGGCCGCGTTCCTGCTGGCCTTCACCGCGCTTTTCGACGTGGGCGACCGGGTGGGGCTGGGTGAGCCCGGCTATCCGAGCTATCGCCAGATCCTGCGCGCGCTGAGCCTCACGGCGGTGGGCATTCCGGCCTCGGAGGAGAACCGGCTGCAACCGGTGCCCGCCGATCTGGAGGCGCATGACCTGCGCGGGCTGATCGTGGCGAGCCCCGGCAACCCTTCCGGCACGATGCTGTCCCGTCAGGCGCTGGCGGCGCTGGTCGGACATTGCGAGGCGCGGGGCATCTCCTTCATCTCGGACGAGATCTATCACGGGCTGCATTACGGCGACCGCGCGGTCAGCGCGCTGGAGATCACCGACAGGGCCTGTGTGATCAACAGTTTTTCCAAATATTTCAGCATGACCGGTTGGCGGATCGGCTGGATGGTGGTGCCCGAAGATCATGTCCGGGTGGTGGAGCGGCTGGCGCAGAACATGTTCATCTGTCCACCACATGCCAGCCAGGTTGCCGCCCTTGCCGCCCTCGATTGCGTCACGGAGATGGAGGCCAACCGCGCCGTCTATGCGCGCAATCGCGCATTGATGCTGGAGGGGCTGCCGAAAGTGGGCTTCGCGCGGATCGCGCCGCCGGATGGGGCCTTCTACATCTATGCAGATGTGAGCGGATTGACCGACAATTCGATCGCCTTCGCGGCGGAGCTTCTGGACCAGGCGGGGGTGGCGGCGACGCCGGGCCTTGATTTCGATCCAAAGCGGGGGATGCAGACGCTGCGCTTCTCTTATGCGCGGGCGACGGAGGATATCGAGGAAGGGCTGGTGCGGCTTGCAGCCCACATGGCACGGCGCGGCTGAGAGGGCGGCGGGATGCGGGCACTGGTCCTGGCGCTTCTCATGCTCTGGCAGGCGATGGCGACCTTCGCGCAGCAGGCGCCGCCGCCGCAGATGTCGGCTCTGGCGCGGCTTCTACCGGAGGCATCAGCCATCGCTCCCGAGGAGGGTGGACGGATTGCGCTGAGGCTCGGGCTGTCGCAGCCGGTGCCCTGGCGGGTGCGGCTGCTCGATGCGCCGCCGCGGGTGCTGCTCGACTTCCGCGAGGTGGACTGGACCGGGATCGACCGGATGCCGCGGGAGGGCGTGACCGCGCTCAATGCGGGCGGTGTCCTGCCGGGCTGGTCGCGGCTGGTGGCGGAACTGCCGGGGCCGATGGTGGTGGAACGCGCCGGGATGGCGACCGACGGGCGCGCGCTGGTCGAGGTGTTGCTTCGACCGGCGACCCAGGCGGAGTTCGGGGTCAAGGCCGGCGCGCCGGAGCCGCCCGGCTGGGCGCTGCCGAAACCGGCCGATCTGCCGAAGCCGCAGGCCGCGGGCGAGGAGCGGCTGGTCGTGGTGCTTGATCCCGGTCATGGCGGCATCGACCCCGGCGCCGAAAGCGAAGGCGAGACCGAGGCGAAGCTGATGCTCACC
>JAIRJX010000040.1 GCA_031260425.1 Gemmobacter sp. | reverse complement strand
TTTGAATTTTGGATCCGCTCTAAGAGGAATGTGTTCCATTGGTGCTCCTACTTTCTAGTTCTCTCGCGAATTTCATGAAGGAAAGCGGAAATGTCCTCTTTCCTGCCGTAAAGCAATATGTAACCGTCTTCCTGCCGGACAGCCGCAAGCCTGACAGTGGCCGTCTCTACCTCTCCGCGCAGCCTGAGTCGCTCCTTGTCGAAGGCATCAGACAGGCTGGGCTGGGTGCGCAGTTGCACGTCGATGCTGGCCAGAGCCTCGGTCAGGGCGTCGAGCTTGTCGCGCCCGCCTTCGCCGAGGGCGACAACTGGATCACCAGCGTCGTCGGCTCGCGCGCGCAGCCAACTCGCGATGTTCAGGCGGTCCCGTTGGATTCGGATGGCGGAGCCGAAGGTCTCGCTCGTGCTCAGGAGGCGCTGGATTTCATTAAGCCGTTGCCGCTGATCGGCCAGGTTCGCCGCAGCCTCGCTTTCCGCCTGACGCAGAACGTGGAGTTGCTGCATCGTCGGCTCGATGGTGCCGAGAGTTGCGAACGCCGCGCGCGTGTTCGTGCTGACTGCGCGCCGAAGCAGATCGACTACCTCGTTCCATTCGGTCGGGATGATGGTGTCGACCGGAAGCAGCCCGAACTCGATCGCGTTGCGGAGCCAGGCTTGGGTTTCGGTCTGCCAAGCCCTGACCGCCGTCTTGGCGGCCTGCAACGCCGCCTCCTTGCGCCGCAGGTCGCGGGTCAACCGCTCGATCTCCCAGCGCGCCGCTAGCATCTCCGGTGTCAGGGCGCCCAGGACGTAGGGGAAGATCGCCTTCAGCTTCTCCCGATGCTCAGTCGTATCGGCGTTGAAGTACAACACCATCGGGTTCGCCACGATGTATTGCGGCTGGAAGGTGAAGGCCATCAAGTCGCGGAAACTGACGCGGGCGATCTCGGCGTCCGGGTTCAGCCCCAACTGGGAGAGGCCCGCGAGCTTATCCAGCATCCGCTTAACGGCGTCGGCGGTGGTATTCTTGGTCGGGGCCTCTGCCGGCACCTCGACCGTGTTGCCCTCCAGAAGGAACATGTCGCCGGTCTGGCGCGCGTCGCCGGGCTCGCGCCGCGCCAGGAGCTTCTGCCCTTCCATGGTATCGATCACGACGCCGAACCACGAACAGGCGGTCCGGATCGTGCCGACCGGAATGCTGCATTTCCCCGACGCTAGGCAGTAGTCGATGATCGGGATTACCGCCGACTTGCCGGTCTTGGACGCGCCGCTGATGACGTTGACCATTCCCGGCTCGAATTCGACCACCCGCGGGGCATGGCCGGCCTTGGACCAAAGGATCAGTTTGAGGATCTGGAAGTGCATCAGGGTTCGACCTGCAGCAGAGAGAAGACTTGGTTGGCCGGCAGGCGAGCAAACCAGCGCCCAACTTTCTCGGCGCTTGTAACGTGGTACTTGAGCCGCTCCGGCGACGGCGGCGGTTTGGCCTCATTCGAACGGACCACACCCATGTCATAGTCGACCTTCAAGAGCTTCGCCGAGATGCCCGCGCCGAGGGACTCCAGCGTCAAGCCGCGCATAGCGAGGGCTCGATCGTGGACCGCGAACAGACGTTCACGCTCCTCGCCCAGCTTGGCCACAAACTTCGACAGGCCAGAGCTTTGATTCGTCGACCGGATCACCCGCATGGTCGGTCCGTGCAAGACCAGAGGCAACGTGAGGAAGAACGACGTTAGGATTGGGAGACCGCCGACTTCCTCAGCCTGGTAGCCCCGCCCGAAGTTCCACAGCAGGAGCGAACCGAACGCTGGGTTCTGAACGAGGGCGACAGGCGATATCTCGGGTTCGGCCATGGCGCCTACTCCTCAGGGAAAAGCGTCTTGTAGGAGGGGTGCCAGCCCAAGCGCCGCACGTCGGCCAGGCAGTTGTAGGCTCCGGCCACAAAATGGCTCGGCAGCGCCTGACCGTCCAATGGCAAGGTGGTGTTGGTGCACTGGCGGTAGACAGCCCGTCCCCGGAACGGCTCGTCCTTGGCGGCGTGGGTATCTTCGACCTCATCGCGAACGATTATGTGCCTGCGCACAAGTTGGGCGTCGAGATCGTCAAGAGAATCCTCGACGATGGTTCCCTCGTCCGCCCAAAGGACCTTGTCAGTTGTGGTACGCAGGTAGTCGCTGACGGCGGTGACCAGCATGTCGCTGCTGGCGTTGACGGCCTGAAGCTGGCGAACGAAAGTCGGCGCTACGTTGACCAAATCCTGGATAGCACCCGGCGTGGGCTCTGGTGCCTTGGACGTTAGGAGGTTGGTCAGGTTGGATCGGCGCGCGAACGTCTGGAATTGACGTCGGAAATTGGTCGCTGACAGGACGGGCACCTGCTGGTCGCGTATGAGCTTGTCAATTCGATCTCGCGCCATGCCGACCGCGGCGGCGGTCAGATCGTTCTGCGCTTCGGACGGAACGCCGGCACGAACAAATTCTCGCACGCTCTCGACCGGATCAGCTTCGGTCATCAACTGGAACCGTTTGATGATCAAGTTGCAGGTGTCGTCGCCAGCTTTCAGGAACCGCGCAACCTGGGGCGCGCACCCCACGTCCGGCCTCTTGGGGTCGATCAGCTTCCTGATCTTGGCAAGCGCCACCGCGACGGCATCCTTCTCTGTCGCAGCGTGGAGTTGGCCCACCAGCGCCCCCATCTTCACCGGGGTGACATAGAGGCGGAAGTCTGTGGTGTTCGGATCAATCTTCCCGCCCACGCTCAGGTCCGCCCAGTTGGCGAAGGACTTCCAAAGGTCCTCCGCCCGGTCCGCCGCGGGATTGCCGGTCAGGGCGCTCTTGGATTGTTCGAGCAGCAAAGTCCCGTCCGCCCGGTGGACACCGACATCATCGACATATTCAAGCGAGACCGTATCGCCGTCAGGGACCCTGAACAGATGGTGGCACAGGCGCAACTGTTGGAGCGAGTACCCGAGGTACTGTCCAGCCGCCGTCGCCTTCAGGGGCTTCTCAATTTCGAGAAGACTCATTAATCGCCCTTGCCATCAGGCGATCTCGCTGAATGATTCGCCCCAATTTTGACCTTAACTGTATAC